>CAJGDE010000160.1 GCA_904502135.1 Kiritimatiellia bacterium | reverse complement strand
CCTTTTCAGATGAGGCGATTTGCGCAGGACTGCGACCCGAAGACGTACTTGTGTACGTCGAGTGGGAGCAAGGACGCGCAAATCGCCCATATCAAAAGGCGAGTACCGTTGGGCGAAAAAACGCCGCACGTTGACAAGGCAGGAATACAAGCAAGACAAAAAGGAAAGCACAAGGAACTCTCTACAGCAGGTGCACAGCCGACTAACCGCTTACGAAAGTGTACTCGGTTTCATTTGACAACAATATAGATAAAATGATAGCATAAGTGTGATTTTAAGAAAGGATAAAGTTATGAAAAGACTTGTTGCCTCCATGTTGACCTTGGTGCTGATGCTGCCGGCTGCAGCAGAGGACGCTGTGGTTCAAGAGCCTGAGAATCTTTTTACTGGCGGAAAAGCTACAACCGATGGAGCCTTTTATGATAGTGCAAGTAACGGCAAAAAGTCGCAGTTGTGTTATTTTGACAATAATGAAACTACTTACGCTACATTTGATTTAAAGAAAAATTCAACAGATAGTGGCTATAAGACTCGGGTAAATGTAGACTATACCTTCAGCGGAGAGCCGGTTAAGGCGAATGTCTATTCGATTCAGGCGGGACCGTCCGCCCTGTATGCGGCGGACAGTCGAGCTCCGCGGGATTTTTCGTTTTGGGGGTATGATAAAGATTCTGAAACATGGGAGTTTTTACATGAGAAAAAATTTTCTTCGAATTGGTCCGTAGGTGAGTTGCGTACATTTAAGTTTATCAATGAAAAGGCGTATTCGGCATATCGGCTTACACTAAACCATCAAGGGCAGTTTATCGGTTTCGCTGAAATGAAATTACACTGGATTGATACGTCTAACGTTCTCGCCGTCGAGAGCAATAAAGAAAATTTCGGCACGCCTTCGCCTGCCTACGGCTCCAAAGCCGATATGACGCTTGATGAGACGGTTACATGCTCGATTGAGGCGGAAGGCGTTTATATCGGCAGCGACGGCGGAAAGTATGTTTTTGGCGGCTATGAACTTTACGAGTATGCCGACACGGAAACGCCGAGGTTGATCGCATCAGGAACGGAAAATACGGTTACTTACAGGCATACGGTCAACACAAAGCTTGTTTGGAAGTGGGAAGCGGCTCCGTTTTATGTTTCAATAGACGGTAATGATGAAAATGACGGCTATGAGCCTACTTTCGCTAAAGCAACGCTCGCCGCAGCTTTAAATGCGGCGAAGATTGATGGCCAGAAGATTATCGTTCAAGATGGCGACTATGCCATTTCATCGCAACTTAGCGTTACGAAGAACGTTCGTATCGTTTCGGCGAACGGCCCGGAAAAGACGATTATTCACGGAGCAGGGACTCATCAGCTTCTGACGCTGAACAATTCTTCCGCCATTGTGGAAGGTATTTCCTGGACGAACGGGTATTGCAGCGTGGCGGCAAATACGGCTCTTGCGACGCCGACGGGTGTGTTGGTGACGAAAGGGACGCTGAAGGATTGTGTCGTTACCAAGTGCAGAAGTGTCGGGTACGGAGCTGTAGCGGTCGCTGTGAATGGCGCAGATGCGCGAGTTTTCGGCGGCAAAATTATTGAGAATACGTCCGAATTAGGTGGCGGCGGTAAAGGCTCTCCATTTTCTCTTTGCGGTGCTGGTCTTTATATTTCGAACGGCCTCGTGGAGGATGTTCTGATTGCGGATAATCGCGGCGGCTCGGCCGTCGGCGTTTTTCAGACGGGCGGAACGGTCAAGAATTGCAGGATTCTGCGCAACGTAGGTTCGTCTGGACAAACATTGGAGATCGCCGCGATGGGCGGTAAGGAATCTGCCGCTTGGGGAACTGTTCTTTTGAAAGGCGGTACGATGACGGGCTGTCGCATCGCCGACAATGTAGCCGCTTCTGCGGCGGGCGCGTATGTGTTCGGTAGCGGAAAACTTGAAAACTCGACTGTTGCATGCAATCGCGCAACCCTTGATCTGCCGCTCACGGTTTGGCCTACCGACATGGCAGCGGCCATTTTAGCTGACAAGAGAGCCTTGCAGCCAGCTCTTTCGTACCGTCGGCCGATTG
>CAJGDE010000159.1 GCA_904502135.1 Kiritimatiellia bacterium | reverse complement strand
ATTCCGCTATATTCGCTTGACCAATCTCATCAAACCGCTTATGGATATTGTGGACAGCGGACGAATCGCGTTCACCCCCGCCGTAGAGCTTTCCTATCTGCCGCACGAATTGCAGGACAAGGTTGTGGAGATCTTTGAGAGAGATGAAGCCACGCCGTCCTACGCGCAGACGGTGAGATTCAGAAGACTTCACAGCGAGGGCAAGCTGACAGCAGATGTCATTGAGGATATCATGGCAAAGCCGAAGGCCAATCAGAAAGAGACGGTCAAATTCAGCTACGAGAGGATCGCCCGTTTCTTTCCTCCAAATTATAGCACCAAACAGATGGAAGACGCAATTGTGCGGATTCTTGAAGAGCACAGACGAGAGGTATCTCGCCGCCGTGACGATGAGGAAAGGGGATGATCTATTGGTAAGGATAAACAGATGGAAATGGTTTTTATGTAAGGCGCGTTTTATTCTTGATAACAAGGTTGGCGGCTACCGCTGTCGCTCCCAAGTCCCTGAGCACGAAATTTTGAAGATCGTGCGTATGTATGCGCCGATCATCACCGAGTTTTTCGACAACGAGGAAGAAATGGCGAAGTTTCAAAAGTGGCGCGAGGAATATGAGGAAAAAGAACGGTTGGAGAAGGAAGAAAAAGCAAAGAAGAAAGTTGGCGCGGCATAATGTAGCGTAATGGAGAAGCCTCGGCAGGGAGTTTCCTTGCCGAGGCTAAAACTGTTTTAAGGATAGGTTCACAGCAAAGGGCTTCACCCCTCGTTTTTGTGTAGCGTCAATTTATCTTCCTCGGGGCGATAGATGCCGAGAAATATATCTTTCGCATCCTTGCATCCCTGTATATTTAACTGCTTTGTAAGCCAATTCACGTCCCTCCCCATTCGAGAAAGATTCTCACCCATTACGCGCCCGTCCATAATAACCTCAACTCCTATGTGCGTCGCTTTTGCCGTGATCTTCAAGTCATCGGGTGTTGCGGGACGGTTTGCCGCCTTGGGTAGGATCGATAGCTTTCCGTTGTGCTCGAAGATGGCGGTCTGAATCTCGTCAAGGTCAAAATATCCCTGCTCCCGACAAAGGAGCATAAACTCGGATAAGTCAAGCTTAGCCTTTTTGAGATTCTTTCGATAGAGATTGCCGTCATTCATGAGTATCGTGGGCGTTCCGTTGATATACTTACGTGTGCGCGGAATTTTATGTGCAAGCAAATTCAAAAGAAGCGAGGCGAGACCGTAAATAGCAAGAGCGATCAACGGCTTATATGGTTTCTCAAGCTCAGTGGCAAGCTCCGCACCGATCGAGCCGATAGTAATGCCGCTGACATAGTCGAAAAAGTCAAGCTGTGCCACCTGCTTGTGCCCCATGATCTTTGTAATGATAAATAACGACGCTACCGAAAGCAGAGCCGTTAGTATGACCTTGATTATTTCCATTTTAACTCCAACCGTTTCTTTTTAGTGTGCGATAAAATGAACCCCAATATGCGTATAGCTGTTATGAAAGCGACAAAAACTAATGATATTAAAGTGTGGAGGATAAATATGGAATCAATTTGGGAAAACGACGCACCACAAGTGCGATTTAATACATTGAAGGAAAGCAAAAGTGCCGATGTTCTGATCGTTGGCGGCGGTATTGCGGGAATCTTGTGCGCTTACAAGCTGAAAAACGCAGGTGTGGATTGTCTGTTGGTGGAAGCGACAGAGCTTTGCGGAGGTATCACCAAGAACACCACCGCAAAGATCACCCTGCAACACGGTTTGATCTACGACAAGATGATACGTCGCTTTGGTGAGAACAAGGCGCGGCTTTACGCAGAGGCACAGAAAAAAGCGTGCAAGGAATACGCCCGACTTTGCGAGAACGTCGATTGCGACTATGAAGCAAGGGATTCCTACGTCTACTCCTTAAATGACCGCAAGAAAATCGAAAAGGAAGTCAACGCCCTTAACCGAATCGGTGTGAAAGCAGAGCTTTCGGACGCCGAAGAACTTCCTTTCAAGGTGTCGGGGGCTGTTCGCGTGACGGATCAAGCGCAGTTTCACCCGTTGAAATTCCTATATACGATTGCAAAAGATTTGCCGATATATGAGCATACCAAAGTTATAGAACT
>CAJGDE010000158.1 GCA_904502135.1 Kiritimatiellia bacterium | reverse complement strand
TTTGAGTGGTCTTGGCTTTACGAATACGGGTCCAACTGGTATTTTTATGATGCCGACTGGTATTGCGGATTAGGGAATCTTTGGATCTGTAGGCGTTACAGTGGTTTTCACCGTTGGTATAGATCTTCGCCTGCTCCAGAAACTGTGGTCACGATGAAGAATGTTCCTCTTGATGAGAACGGCGAAGTAAAGGTTGTCTGGGACACGTCCTTGGTACGCAAACTTTATGGTGACGATGATCAGGAATATTCTATTTCTGTTTCGGTTACCGATAATTCGCGCCGCACGATTGACGCGTCGGGCTCGGTAGTCGTTCGCGCAGAGCCGTTCCGCGTTTTTGCGTGGACGGACAGGCCTTATTATCGTGTCGGCGATAAGGTTAGCGTTTTTCATTATTTTGATGGGCTTCGCGAGGATGATGTTAAGGACATTAGGTATTGGATAAGTGATTTAAGGTACGAGGGAGAAGGGAGAAGGTACGAGGGAGAAGGGAAAAGATACGAGGTGGGGAAGGTATTTTCGGCATCTAAGCCCGGGCAGTATAGAGTTTCAGTTGAAGTTACGGACTTGAAAGGGAGAGTTCGTGAAGGCTCGCGCATAATTGTTGTCAGAGGAGAGGGCGATGATGGGCGAAACTACAAGTATTCGTCGTTGGAGCTTATTCCCGATAAAGAAACTTATTCGCCGGGCGATACTGTAAAACTTACGGTCAATGCCGATTATCCCGATTCGACGGTCTTTTACAAAGTGCGCAGCGGTAAAACTCAACTTCTCCGTATTAAAGGCAAGACGGGCGAAATTTCCATTCCTGTTGTCGAGAGTGACAAACCGAATTTCTTTGTTGAAGCGTGGACTATTTCCGCGGCGAAGTATCATCGCGAAGTTCGCGAAATTATGGTGCCGCCTGTCGATAAGATTGGCAAGGCGACAGTCGAGATAGACGGAGGCATAGAAGTTGTAACGCCGGGCGAAACAGTTTCGGCTACCGTTAAGATTTTTGATGAGAAGGGCAAGGCTGCAGATGCTTCAGCTGTTATGACCGTTTACGACAAGGCGATTGATTTGATCTCCGGCGGGAGCAATGTAAAAAATCTTAAAGAAGCGTTTTGGCTCGATCGCCTTGTCTCACCATATTCATTTCTGAATACGGGAGCAATCGGCTTTTATCTTCTGTCGCTTTCCGGCGATAAATATTTTAGACCGCTCGGCCTTTGGGGTGAATATGGTATTGGATTTTCCAGAGCTGAAACGAAAGGCGGAAGTAAGCTGAAAAGGTCGAGAAGTGCGGCCCCTCAGGCTCAATCCGCGATGGAGTGTGGCGTTCTTATGGAATGCAAGTCTATGGCTTGCGCTTCTCCGGCAACTATGGAAAAGAGCGATGCGAAGAGTGATGGCGTCAGAAAGGATTTCGCCGATACGGCATATTGGAATAGTGCGCTTGAGGCGACGGGCATTCAGGGCGTTTATCGCGTTAAGTTTAAGATGCCTGAAGATATTACAACATGGAACATAAAAGTGTGGTCTATTGGTCTTAACGGGCGCGTTGCGGAGGTCGCGACTGAACTTATTACGAAAAAAGATCTGATGCTCCGCATGATAACGCCGCGCTTCTTTACTGAGAAGGATGAGGTTGTTATTTCGGCGAATCTTCATAATTACGGCAGTAAGGTGCGCGAAGTAACAGCGTCAATTAATCTTGATGGTGTTGAAATAAAAGGCGACTTAAGTTCTAAAAAAGTTTCGCTTGCTTCTCAAGGTGAGGTGCGGGTTGATTGGCGTGTTAAGGTTCTTTCTTCCGGTAAACTCACTGCGCGCATGCGCGTTCAGGACGGAGAACTTTCAGATGGCGTAGAGAAGAGTTTTGATGTTGTATCACACGCTATTGAAAAGACTCAAAGCTTCTTTAAGAAAGTATCTCTTGACGAGAAGATAGATTGTAAGGTTTATGAGGGCGAAGAGGCGCTTAAGATATATAAGAAGCTCGGCTTTAAACTTCCTAAAGATGGCGAGGCTGAAAATCTGCGCGCCGTTGTTGAAGTTTCTGATACTCTCGCCGGAGCGATCGACAAGTCGCTCGATTATCTTAAGTATTACGAATATGAATGTAACGAGCAGACGATGAACCGCTTTGTTCCGGCGGCGGTGGCTCGAGGCGTCCTTACGGCGAGAGGTTTC
>CAJGDE010000157.1 GCA_904502135.1 Kiritimatiellia bacterium | reverse complement strand
GGAATGTAAAATAAGGTTTTGTATGTTCGAAAATAAGGTTTCTGCGACGCGACGAACTCGACCAGGGTGACAAGGGCGGCAGAGATCGCGGCCGTCAGCCGAGCGGACTGATGCTTAGGCGAGGCGGATTGGGCAGGACTGCGATCCGAAGACGTACTCGTGTACGTCGAGCGATCGCAAGGACGCACAATCCGGCCGCATAAGCGCGGGAGCACGGGTGCCGCGACATCCGCCGCATTTTGACAAGTCACTTAATCAAAGCAGGACTCGGTTTTAATGATGCTATCATCTTTCTCGCCCGACAACACCCGACAACACTCTACAGCAGTTGCTTCGCGCAGGCGATACCATAGCTTTATTTTATGACACGTATGCCGAGAGGCGCATTTACGGTAAGCTTACTAGTTCCGTCAGCTATACCGCCTTAACCCCAACAGACAGGCGCTCTGCAAGATTACTCCCTCATACTCGAAGGGTATGACTGGCAACCGCTGGCCAACTTAAGAACCGAGAAACGCCTTCTGCTGGCGAAGACAAGCGATAAGCTTTTTAGTATCGAGAGCGCGCGGCGTCGTGCCGCTCTTAAGCGCGAGCGCCGCGGCCGTTCCCGCCGCTTGCCCCATTGCCATGCAGGGGGGCATCACGCGCACTGCGCCCGCCGCCGCAGGCTCGCCTGAAAGACAGCGCCCGGCGAGAAGCAGATTCTCGACGCCTTTGGCCACGAGACAGCGGTAGGAAACGCCATACCAGTTGGCGTTGATCGTCTTGTATGACGAAACCATAGGGTTGTTCTTGCCGCCATGAACATCGACGGAATTGGCGGCGAGAAATACGCTGTCTTCAGGAACGACGCCGTTCATAACATCATCGACCTTAAGCATCGCCTCGCCCGCGACATGGCGCGTCTCGCGTATGCCGACAGTACTGCCCGTACCCATAAGAACGATATTCTCGCACCCTGGCACGTACTTGCGCAGAAAATCCATCATCACCTTCGTCTGACGGCGGCCTTCGACTTCAGCCTTTGAAAGGCTTTCGCTGTCGGTCGCGTCAACACCGGGGATTCGGCCGTTATTTACGAGCCATACGTCGGGCCCGACGCCGCGATACATATTAAGACAGCGGCGCGGCAGATCCCATTCGCCCGCTTCAATCGCTTTTGTTACATACCAGTGAAAGCCTCTATAACTTACGCCGTCTTTTTTGTGGAACGTATGCTTGTTCTTTTCAATATCCGCGATAAGACGCTTTGAGTCAATATTGCAGACATGGAAGAACATCGTCGCGGGCATAAGTCTCCCGTTGCCGTCGCCGAGCGTGTACGGCACCCCGGCACGGTAGGCGTAATCGCCGTCGCCCGTAGCGTCGATAACGATCTTTGCCGCGATACGCTTTGGCCCGCCTTTGCCGAAGACGCGAGCGCCCGACGCTCGATTATCTTTAACTATTGGCTCAAGAAACATCGTATGAAAAAGAACTTTTACCCCCGCCTCAGCGCACATCTCATCGAGGAGGACTTTAAGCTCTTCGGGATCAAACGGCGTTACGTGATCATGACCTTTCGCAATCCACGCCGAATACGGACCATTGCCGAATACGCCTTTAGGGTGAAGCGCGCCGCCGCGAGCTACAAGACGCTCAACGATTTCTTCAAAAAGCCCGCGGATGATCATCTTCTCTCCGGCCTTGTCATAGCACGTCATGAAAGGTCCTACGAGTCCCTGCGTCGCCATACCACCGAGCATTCCGCTTTTTTCGACGACGAGAGTCTTCGCTCCGTTGCGCGCCGCCGCGATCGCGGCGCACACACCGGCCGGACCGCCGCCGACGACAAGCACATCCGTCGTATAATCTGCGGGGCCTTCGCATGCGCTTAAAGAATCTTTGGAGACATCTGCCTTAACGGCTCCTGCACATGCCGCCGCCGTGAAAAGACCGGCCCTCTTCATAAAATTTCGTCTATCTGTTTTCATCTTATTCTCTATTTGAAATTTTTAATCCTCATGCGCAGTATCGACTGCCAATTTACCTTGAATTATATCATAACAGCGCCTTCATCGCCAATGGCTGCAAAAGGAGAGTTCGAGTCTGAAGTTCGAGTTCGAGAATGGACATCTTTTCCCTCTAAACTCTAAACCTCCTAAACCTTCTAAACCCCCATTCAAACATTCTAACATTCTAACATTCCAACATTCCAACATTACCAAAGGCTTTCATAATGCACCCGCGGCTTCCATTTGTAAATGCTCCCTTTTCCATTCTCCCGATAACACTCTATTACAGAAATTTACTGAATTAGTATCTACGTTATTAATCGCTTGTTGTCTAATTCGCACGAAAATATTGCTAACCACTACATCTTCGTATGTTAAGGCAAGTTTTGTTTCCTGCT
>CAJGDE010000156.1 GCA_904502135.1 Kiritimatiellia bacterium | reverse complement strand
CGATGTTAATATCGATTATATTTTGATGCTTATTGAGAAGTATAGAGACGAGCATGGCTCTGATAAGGAACTTAAAGGTGCGCTCGACAAGGCGATCGGAAGCTCAATCAACTTACGCTCGAAACGTGAGCTTATTGAGGCCTTTATTGCAGATGTCAATGCTGAAGGGAATATAGCCGAGGCGTGGATGAAGTTCGTCGAAGAGCGAAAGAAGCGCGATTTGAGTGAGCTTATAGAGAAAGAGCGTCTAAAAGTCGCGGAGACTGAAAAACTCTTTGAAGGAGCTTTAAAGACAGGCGTATTAAAAACGACGGGAACAGATATTGATCTTATACTGCCGCCGTTATCTCGATTTGGAAATGTCAGGCAAATAACGAAGGAACGTGTAATTTCAGCCTTGCAGGGGCTTTTTGAGCGATATAAGGGGTTGTGACAGAAAATGCTGATAATCGCTGCGGTTTGATTTTGCTTATAAACTGAGAATCTTGTGCGGAAAATTTTTGAGTGATGATAGCGTGAGGATTTGTGCTGATTCGTGAAGATTTGTGGGGAATACGGTTATCATTGTATTGCTATGGGATCTGAAGTTTTTGCCGATGAAATAAGCGATTTTATGGTATAATATCGGGGTATGAGCGAAGTAGAAATAGACCCTTCAGTTGAGGCGGGCTTCCTTGACGATGTAAACATCGAAGAGGAAATGTCCAGAGATTATATCGACTACTCGATGAGTGTTATCGTCGGGCGTGCGTTGCCCGATGTCCGCGATGGCCTGAAGCCCGTACATAGGCGTTGTCTTTTCGCGATGCATGAGCTTAGAAATACATGGAATTCGAAACATGTAAAGTCCGCCCGCGTGGTCGGTGAAGTCATCGGTAAATACCATCCTCATGGCGACACTTCAGTTTATGATACGATCGTCAGAATGGCTCAGCCGTTCTCTCTTCGTGTGCCTCTCGTAGACGGGCATGGTAACTTCGGCTCAATTGATGGCGACGGTGCCGCCGCGATGCGTTATACGGAAGTGCGAATGCAGCGCGTTACAGAAGAGCTTCTCGGCGATCTTGAGAAGGACACCGTTGATATGGTGCCCAACTACGATGAAACCCTTGATGAGCCCACGGTTCTTCCGGCTAAGCTGCCGAACCTGCTTTTAAATGGCTCAAGCGGTATCGCCGTAGGTATGGCTACGAACATCCCTCCGCATAATCTCGGCGAGCTTTGTGACGGAATAGATTACTACGTGCAGCATCGTGACGAGTGCACGATCGACGAACTTATGCAGTTTGTCAAAGGCCCTGACTTTCCTACCGGCGCCGAGGTCTGCGGCTATAACGGCATAAACGCCATGTACAAACTCGGCCGCGGTCAAATGACCGTCAGGGGAAAGGCTGATGTCGTAGTAGAAAAGAATGGCCGCGAGAAAATCATCATCACCGAAATCCCCTACACCGTCAACAAGACGGAGATGATTAAGCACATGGCCAATCTCGTCAAAGAAAAGGTGATTGTCGGGATTTCGGATATCCGTGACGAATCTAAAGACGACATTCGCATCGTCGTTGAAGTCAAGCGCGATGCCATGGCCGAGGTCGTTCTGAATCATCTTTATAAACACACGCAGCTGCAGACGACATTCGGCGCTATTATGCTTGCGATTGTCGGTGGGCGACCGAAGGTGTTGAATCTTAAAGAGTTTTTCAAGTGCTATGTTGATCACCGTTTCGACGTTATTACAAGGCGTACCCGCTTTGAACTCAGAAAGGCTGAGGCGAGAAAACACATAATCGACGGTTTGTTGCTCGCGATTGACAATCTTGATGAAGTGGTCTCGATCATCCGCTCTTCCAAAAACCGCGATGAAGCCAAAGTCCGCCTCCAAGAGCGCTTTGCGTTTACAGACCCTCAGGTTAACGCGATTTTGGAGATGCGCCTTTACCAGCTCACCGGCCTTGAGCGCGACAGGCTCACTGAAGAGCTCGAAAAGCTTATGGCGGCGATTGCCGAGTACAAGGCGATTCTTGCCGACCCTGAGAAGGTGTATGCGATAATACGCGAAGATCTCGCCGATCTGAAAGCCCGTTACTGTTCAAAAGAAGGCGCCCAGCGCCGCACGGCGATCGTTGCGGACGCCAACGAGGTGTCGGTAAAGGATCTTATTCCCGACGAACCGTGCGTCATCACGCTTTCAAATCGCGGCTATGTCAAGCGCGTTGCTTTGAGCGAATACCGCGAGCAGCGTCGCGGAGGACACGGCGTTAAAGGCGCTCAGATCAAAGAAGAAGATTTTATCCGTCTCGTTTTCGTCGCTCAGACTCATGACGAGCTTATGTTCTTTACGAATACGGGCAGGCTCTTTCTTAAGGGCGCCTATGAAATACCGGAAGCTCAAAAAACGAGTTTCGGTAGACCCTTAATTAACCTTCTGAATCTGCAGGAAGGCGAGCAGGTGTTGCAGCTTTTGCCGATACGCAGTTTTGAAGGCGATGTCGATGT
>CAJGDE010000155.1 GCA_904502135.1 Kiritimatiellia bacterium | reverse complement strand
GGCCGGATAAAAAGTGTAAAAGGGGCCAGTGTTTCTTTAGATCTTACGAATGAGGTTAGCGAGGTAATCGTCAATTTCCCTCTTTACAACGGAGTAAAATCATTTACCCTCGGTGTTGATCAGAACGCCAAAGTCTCGAAGCTGCCGCCGCGTGCGAGCGGGGTGAATAAGCCGGTCGTCTTTTACGGCACTTCCGTAACTCACGGGGGATGCGCTTCCCGCCCGGGGCTTTCCTTTGTGAATATTCTCGGCCGCAATCTTGATGTTCCCGTTGTGAATCTCGGTTTCTCCGGCTCAGGAAAGATGGAATATGAGATGAGTGAGCATATTTCTAAAATTGATGCAAGCTGCGTTGTTCTTGATTGCCTTTGGAATATGCGTATGAAGCCTGAAAGCGGACTTCCCGAGTATGAGCCGTTTATCCGCAATCTTCGAGCTAAGCGTCCGGGCGTGCCGATTATCATGGCCGGTCTGTGTGATGTATTTTTGAGGCCTACGGACGCCAGAGAAATCTTCGCGCGAAAAATTTACGACAAGCTGATAGCCGAAGGGTGGAAGGATCTTTATTTCCTTTCAAAAGAGGGTATGCTCGGCTATGACGGCGAAGGAACGGTAGACGGAGCTCATCCGAATGACATCGGCATGGTTTATATGGCAGACGTCTACGGCAAGGCTGTTAAAGAAGCCCTTAAATTGCAGTAATTATTTTTGACACAAAATGTATTGTGCAAAACGCATGATGTTTTTCTTGAATTGTAATTCATAAGAAAATATTAAATAGCAGTGTGATCATAAGTATGAATAAATTCACTTTCTTACATTTTATTAAGGTTGTGGCGGCGGTATTTTTCGTATTAGTCGGAAGTAAAGACGTTAATGCCAAAGTAACCCTACGTGAGATGGCTTCCAAACAAAAGGGCGCCGTTGTATGGTTTGAAGAGTTTATGCCTGCGAAGGACGGTGTTGGCCTTTATACGCTTGGAGTTGCGCCTAAGGGCATTAAGTGTCCGACCGTGGTAAAAAGAAATCCGTATGTGCCGACAAATAAGGTTAATGTCGCCTCGTGGATTAAAGATCTTCGAAAATATACAGACCGAGGTTATGCTGTAATATATCAGCATTGCCGAGGAACAGGATCGAGCGAGGGCGAGTGGGTTCCGTATGAAACTGAGCGTGAGGATGGTTTATCGCTGCTTGATCATGTGCGCAAACTTCCTTGGTACAACGGCGAGATTTTTCTTTCGGGCGGCAGTTACAGCGCTACCGTCCATTGGAGTTATTTAAACACAAATCCAGGCGATATTAAAGGAGCCGCTCTTTTTGTTCAAGACGTAAATCGTTATAACATCTGTTATCGGAACGGATTTTTCAAAATCGGTCTTCACGGTGAGTGGTACGTCAAAGGTTATAAAAAGAAGAATTCCAATCTCAAACGGAATAAATCGGCTTCTCTCTATCAGTTTCCGCTTTGTGACTTCCCGCGTCGTTACTGGGGCGAAGAAGTTCCAACGATGTACAATAAAATATGTAACCCCAAGCCCGATGCGCCGTTTTGGAGTTCTAATGAACTTGGCAGCGGTGCGTGTTGCCGTGATGCGCTTTTAAAGTCAACGATGCCGGTTCTTCTTAAGACTGGATTTTACGATATCTATACCGATGGAATATTCGCGATGTGGCGGGAACTGCCCGCAGAGCGTAGGGCCAATTGCGCCCTTATTGTTGACGCTTATGATCATGGCGGTAGCCCTCCGCGTAATCCCAAGAGCCGATTTATGGTTTTTCCGAACGCCTCTCGCAGAAACGGCGGTCTTGACGATTTGGATTGGTTCGATTCAATCCGCAATAATACACTTGCGAAAAATCCTGTTCTCGGAAAAACGCGGTATTACGCCGCGTGGGAGAACAAATGGCATGACGAACCGGCTCTTGAAGACGGCCCTCGAAAAATAAGTCTGAAGTTGGGCGAAGGGAAACGAACGTACAAATATGACCCTAAGCGCTCGCTTCCCGGTTTTCCTGGTTCAGGCGGAATCTGTTTTGGAGGGATGCAGGTTCAGCCTCCTCCTTCATTCAGGGATGATGTCGTCTCGTTTATTTTTGACATAGAAGAAGAAATTGATGTCCGAGGAAGGATGGAGGCCGAGCTTGCGGTTTCGAGCGATTGCGAAGATACATGTTTCTATATTCGCCTTAGTGTAGATAAGGGTGATGGGAATTGGATTCTTCTTAGAGACGACATAACGTCAATAGCGTATGATTCGCCGTATAAGATTGGCGAGCGTCGCCTTTTAAGATTCCGTTTTGCGGATCACGCATTTCGTTTCTCGAAAGGCGACCGCCTGCGGGTAGATGTTTCAAGCGCCAATTCGCAGTTTGCGCCTCATCCGAATGTCGCTGGAGCAGTATTTGCGGTGAAGAGTCCGCGTGTTGCGAATAATACCGTTTATGCTGATGATTCGCGCATTATCATTTATGCGACCCCATGATATTAAAATGACATAAAAAGTGTTGCGCAAAATGACACGCTGTTTTCTTGCGTTATTTATATGGTTTTGATAAACTTTAATCAGTGAAACGAAATAGTTTATAAATTGGCTTAATTATCGATAGTACATATAAAACAAAAACATCGGAGGAACGACTATGAAAAAG
>CAJGDE010000154.1 GCA_904502135.1 Kiritimatiellia bacterium | reverse complement strand
GACGACATTTGCGGAAGAGCGCGCGCCGATCATGGGGAGCGCCGGTTATCTTTCGCCGGAGCTGAAGTCCGGTGCGGCTGCTGCGCCGGCGGATGATGCTTGGGCATTGGGGATTCTTATATTTCGGCTTTTGACGGGAGTGTGGTACGAGGAGCGCACTGCCGCGATGGATCTTCTCGCAGGATTCGATAGAAAATGGACGACGCTTTTAAATGTGCTTTTGAATGCCGAGCCGAAGAAGCGCTTGCCGCTTCCCCCGGCGCCGGTGCTTGTATCCCCGCGTCGCAGGATTTTGAACAGAGTCCTTGGGATTGTTGCGGCCGGAACGGTTCTTGCGCTCGGTATTGCATTTGCGGCCGCTTGTTTTTCAAAGCCGCATTATGACTTTGATGAATTTTTTCCGCCTGAAAAAGAGGAGGTCGCGCCATGAGCGTTTTTCCCGAAACTCCGACGATGCTCTTAACGCGCATTGCGATGCAGATTTCCGGCGAGGATGAAGCGGTTTGGACCGAGTTTTTCGAGTTGTACGAGCCGGCAATGCGTTCCTATCTTCTTGGACAAGGGACGAAAGAATCCAAGGTCGACGATATCGTACAAGAGGTTCTCGTTAAGCTTGTAGCTGTTTTGCGTGAAGGGCGCTATCTTAAGGAGCGCAGCCGCTTTCGTACATATCTTTCGCACCTTTTGTACAACGAAATGATTGATCATTACCGGCGCTCTCAGGCGCGGTGCGAAGATCAGCATATTCCCATTAAGGTTACTGATGCAGAGGTCGCTCCGACGGCGGGAGATATTCTAGATCGTGAATGGGCGGCATCGCGCCATGCGGCCGTTGTTGCACATATCCTTGATAAGACGGCGCTTTCACCGCAAACGAAGCGCGTCTACCGCGAGCTGGAGAAGTCGGGCGATACGTGCGAGGTGGTCGCTAAGCGTCTGGGGCTTAGGGCGGCGGCAGTTCGCCAGATTAAGTCACGTGTCGGGCGAATGGTCGCGGCGCTTGAGGAGAGACTTGGCGAATGAAGGCGATCCTGGTATTTTGTTTTGGCTTTATCATGTGTTTCGCTGCTGCAGGAGCTGCGGCGGAGTATGAAAACGAACGTCAGGAGGTTAAAAAGCTTCTCGCCGAAGATTTCGCTAAGCTTAACAAAGGTAAAGTGTCGCTTGCCGATGTCGGGGAGAAAGCTCTTGCATTGGCGGAAAAGTCGAGCGTGACCGTGAGAAGGCGTATCCTTTTTGAGGGCGCGAAACGAATTTTCGAACGCTCGGGTGAATTAGAGCGTGCTGCGAAGGTTAAAGAACTTTTAGAGATGGAGACGAGGCTTTTTGCCACTTTCGGCCAATCTGCGCTTTTGCGGCTTGGCAAATACGGCGAGATTGAGTTCGCTCATTGTCCGACGGGAGCGGTGGATTTATCTGTTAATTGGCGCAACGGCAAGACGGAGCGTGTCACACTTACAAAACCGTATTGGATTATGAAATATCCGCTTACGCGGCGGCAGTCAGCGCTCTATCCGCCGCTTGATCCGCCGAACGGAATCGTGAGCGAGGAGGGGTTTAAGAATTATGTCTGCCTTAACCGTACGCAAGCGGAAGGGCTGAGCGAATATTTTACTCAGCACTTTAGAGATGTCTTGCCCGATGGATATGTCGTGCGCCTGCCGACGCTCGCGGAGTGGGAGTACGCATTTCATGCGGGAACTCGTGACCAGAAGAGTCCGTTCTACGACTTGTTGCATATTCACATGCGTGATGAAGTGGATCGGGCCGTTCGCTATGACTATGACGCCAAGAAGCCGCAGCGCCAAAAAGCGGTCAATGCGTGGGGTATCGGCGACTGGTGCGGGCAGGAGAAGGTCTATGATACGGTTGATCCGTCAAAGATAGAGGTCTCTCCTAAAGATAAGGGCGATTTCATTCAAGTTCGAGCGCTCCCGCCGTTAGAAACGACGACTGATCCGTGTTTTAGATATAAAGGCTCTGATGGAATGACGCTTATCCGCATGCCGTTCTGGGCGCGATGGAACGCTGCGCGCATCGGTTTTAATCAGGATTGGAGTCCAATTAGGCTCGTTATCGCTCCAAAGATAAAGTGATTTGAACAACTCTTCCGACCAAAGCTTATCAATAGCAAATCGCCAACTCTGTCGGCGATTTTGCAGTAAATTCGCCAACTTTAGAATTACTTGCATTGCAAATTATTCTAAAATCGTAATTGATATTTCATAGTTAAATCTTTTCGAAAAGGCATCCCGGTACGACGTGCGCGGAAGAAAATATTTCGATACTCCGGCAAAATATTTCGCTGTTGACGCTGGCCTTCGGAATGCCCGTCTCAATTTCCGTGAACCTGAACGGACGCATTTGATGGAAAATGTCATATATAACGAGTTGCGAAGAAGAGGATATTCTGTTGATGTAGGAGTGGTAGATATTCAGTCTACAGTGGATGGTAAGCGCGTATTCAAGCGGCATGAAATTGACTTTGTTGTCAATCTTCCTCTTGGAAAGATGTACATTCAGCCTAAATTCGGCAGTTGGATGCTGAGAATCGCCGTTTGAGGCAATAGATTGACGACCGCTTCCTTTGCTTCGGGAGCGGTTTTTCGTTTCCGACTTAGTTTTCTTCAGTCGATTAGTGTCAGTGGCGTTAGAAGCAGGCCT
>CAJGDE010000153.1 GCA_904502135.1 Kiritimatiellia bacterium | reverse complement strand
CAATCGTGACAGGAACGCCGTACTTGAATTCTTTACTACGAATGTCTACGGCGCAAGGCCTGATATGACGAGTTTCAAGCCTTCGTACAAGGTAGTAGAGAATGTCGACTTGAAAACGTGCATACGAAGGAGAATAAAAATCAATACCTTAACTCCTCTTGGTGAGACGAACTTTATCGCCACTGCGTATTTCCCCAAAAAAGCAGGTAAAGTTCCCGTCTGGGTTATGCCTGGCTTTCAGACGCCGATAAGACAATTTCTCAAAGCGCATGAAGGTGCCGTCGGAAGGTGGCCCGTCGATTACATTACTCTCTCAAATTCGCATGCCACAGTTACGTTTGCTAATCGCGATGTCTTGAACGATTCGGCAGACGTTTTTAAAGGCGTGAATCGCGCCCCTGATTCGTGGGGTGCAATTTCCACTTGGGCGCTTGCGGCAAGCCGCGTTGTCGACTATCTTGAGACCACCGAAGAAGCCGATATGTCGAAAATCGCAGTCGTCGGTCTTTCCCGCCTCGGCAAGACTGCGCTTTGGGCAGGCGCTCTTGATACGCGCTTCAGCCTCGTCTGTCCCAATTGCTCTGGTCTTTTCGGAGCGAGGTGCGCCACGGTGAACGTCGGCGGCGAGACGATTGATCGTATTACTAAAGTTTTCCCGCATTGGTTTGCGCCAGTATGTCGCGAACGCTGGGCTGGTAAAGATCGTTCTCTGCCGTTCGACCAGCATTGGCTTCTCGCTGCCGTATCGCCGCGTCTTTTGGCGGTCGGGAGTGCGAGCGAAGATTATTGGGCATCTCCCTCTGGTGAGTTCACAGGCTTTTTCCTCGCGTGCAATGCATGGAAAGACAAGTCTCGCTGCGATTATCATTTACGCAAAGGGAAGCACGATCTTAAGCGCGAAGATTGGCAGGCGTATATTAATTTTGCGCAGAAGCACGGCTGGTAAGAAGCTTGTAAAAAAGGAGGTTCTGATTTATGTATTTGAGAATTTTTCTGTTGGCCGTTCTTTCTTGTGCGTTTTGCCGCGCAGAAGTGAAGATTCCGCCAAAACTTAATAAGAATCGCGCAGAAGTTCTTTCGTATTTTGCGAAGAATGTTTACGGTGTTGTCCCTGAGACGTCTTTTGTCCGAGAGGCGAAAGTGGTGAAGACTGAGAAAGTTCCTGAGTTTTCGGCAACGCGAAAAGTCGTGAGAATAAGCACTTTCACGCCTATCGGAGAGACAAATTTCAACGCCGTATGCTACTTCCCTGATGGCGTAGAAAAATGTCCCGTTTTCATCTATATTTCATTTCGTCCTGCGACAGATACGAAAAACTCCCGCTGGCCTATAGCCCAGATTCTTGAAAGAGGCGCGGCAACAGTGGCGTTCTGCTATAATGATGTTCTTAAGGATGATCCGAATGTTCTTAAGGGTGATCAAAAAATCCAAGTGCGCAGAGATGATTCGTGGGGAGCGATTTCAGCATGGGCGTTTGCGGCAAGCCGAGTAGTCGATTATCTTGAAACGGAAAGTCTCGTTGATCAGTCGAAGATTGCGATCGTCGGGCATTCTCGCCTCGGCAAGACTGCGCTTTGGGCAGGAGCGAACGATACGCGCTTTCAGATGACTGTTGCGAACAATTCGGGTTGTTTTGGCGCTCGTCTTCATTCGCGCAATCTTTACGGCGAGACTATTGACCTGATTACGGCGGCGTTTCCTCACTGGTTTGCGCCGAACGCTCGAAAACTTTGGTGCGGAAAAGATTATGAACTGCCTTTCGACCAGCATTGGCTCGTCGCGGCAGTTTCGCCGCGTTTGATGGCAATCGGCTCGGCTCTTGACGATTGGTGGGCATGTCCTCCAGGTGAAATGGCTTGCTGGGAATATGCTTCATCAGCATGGAGGGATAAGTCCTCCATCAATTATCATATACGTCCAGGCATGCATGATATTACTTCGCGCGATTGGAAAGAATATCTTGATTTTGCCGAGCGTAAAAAATGGTTTACGGCGAAGTGATGCCGCGCGCGTACACACCGCGTGTTGGAATGGGGCAAGCGGCGAATCGAAAGGGTTGCGCCTCTATGACAAGGAAAACCTACTGTGGCAATTTACTGTGGCAATCAGGTCTAACCCTGTTGGCTCCCGGAATTTAAAACGAGGTTTTTGTTATAATATCTGCGTATGAACAAGTTTGGACAGCCATATCGTTTTCAGACGGCATTTGCTTTTGTAATGTTAGTTACGCTTGCTTTATCATCTTTTGTCGCTTGCGTCGCTCAGGATATGCTACCTTTTGTTGTGGATCGTTCGGTAGAAGTGTTTCCTGATGCGCGCAAAAACAAGGCGTTCTCACTTAAACAAGGCTCGGCGCTGTGTAATCTATATTTGTATGCACAAGCGCCTTGGCGGATAGATTCATCTCGAATTTATCTTCGCGATGACAAAACGCTATGGTCAAAGCGAAACGCGAAGGAATATTTCATCGCCTATGCTTATGCTGCAAATGAATATGTCGCTATACGCGGAGATCTTTCCAAGCGAGGCAAGGGGGCTGGGAAAAAGAAAAACGAGAAGCCGGAATTTCAGGTAACCGTACCCAAGGTGAACCTTCAGTGGGATGCCAAACATGGCGAAGCATCGTTGGAGGAAAAGGAAGATAACGTTCCTGCAATAATAATGGTTTCAGAAGACGCGAATGATTTCGGCTCTTTAATAGTAAATGCGCCGAAGGATGATATGTCAATTTCTTCTCCTCGTGTGACGCTT
>CAJGDE010000152.1 GCA_904502135.1 Kiritimatiellia bacterium | reverse complement strand
CAGCGCCTCAGAAGTCCGCCGTATGGGACGTACGGCAACAGGCGTCAGAGGCGTGAAACTTCGCGGCGAAGACAGGGTCGTGTCGCTTGACGTGTGTGATGAGAAGAAGACGCTTCTTGTCGCCACCGAAAACGGCTACGGCAAGCGCACCGAATTTTCGGAATATCGCGTCTGTCACAGAGGTGGCATGGGAGTAACCGCTATAAAGGGCGCTGAGAGAAACGGAAAGGTTATCGCCGCGCACGCGGTCGCTGAAGATGAGTCTATTATTTCAATCACCTCGGACGCGCAGATGGTCAGAAGCCCAGTAAACCAGGTCGGGCTTGTCGGGCGGTCGGCTCAGGGCGTGAGACTTGTGAGGCTCTCCTCGGGCGCAAAACTCGTCAGCGTCAGCGTTTGCGAGGGCGCCGGAGAAAATGCGGATGAAGCAGCCCCTGCGGTTGATGAAACTAAAGAGGGCGATTCATCCGAGGCTTCAGCAGAAACAGATGTCAAAAACAATGATTGATTAATCACAAAACGGAAGGTTCCACAATTATGAAAAAATTAATGTTCGCTTCGCTCGCAGCACTTGTCTTTTCAGGCGTGTTCGCTGAAGAAAAATCCGCAGTTGACGATCATATCAATTCTATTCTCGGTCTTGGCATCGCCGCTCCTTTGCAGTTTCCGAAAATGAGCGACAATGTCTACGGCTTGAGACTCGGGCTTTTGATGGCGTACAACAATGAAATCGCAGGCGTTGACGTAAGTCCTGTCGCTATCGCGGAGGGCGATGTGATGGGCGTTGAGGCAGGTTTATTCAACTGGGTCTGTAGCGATGTTTGGGGCTTGCAGATTGGCGCACTCGCGAATGTGGTCGCCGGTAATTCCATCGCCTGCCATATTGCAGCTGCGAATGTCGTTCGCGGCGATGCGGCAGGTTTGGAACTTTCCGCCGTCAACTACGCCAATTCGTTCAAAGGTCTGCAGATCGGCGCTCTTGCCAACTGGAACCGCGCGGCTTCTCTCGGAGCGCAGGTGGCCACAGTAAACGTCAACTCGGAATATTTCACGGGCTTTTCGCTCGCGGCGATCAACAACAGCCGCAATGTCGTGGGCTTTCAGCTCGGCGCTTTCAACTTGGCCGAGCGCATGACCGGCCTTCAGATCGGTGTTTTCAATGCAGCGTATCGTATGGAAGGCGTGCAGATTGGCGTTCTTAACATGATTTGCGAGAACAATACGCCTGTTCTTCCGATCGCCAACGCCAGCTTCTGATAAGCGCTTTAACGATAAAGGCATAGTTTCGGCGATGGCCAAGGTTAAGCTGACGAAGACAGAGCTTAAGGCTCAGACAGATGCGCTGAAGAGATTTCAGCGCTTTCTGCCTATGTTGCTTCTTAAAAAGCAGCAGCTTCAAGGCGAAATCGCCGGGATTATCGCTAAAGTTGAAGAAGTCAGCGCCCGCGAAGATGCGCTTAAAAACGAGATGGGGCGCTGGGTCGCTTTGCTGTCGTCAGATCCTGATCTTGTGGGCGGTCTTGTAAAAGTAAAAAGCGTCAAAACGTCGCTATCTAACATTGCGGGCGTGGAGATACCGACATTTGTTTCAATTGATACGCAAGTTAAGGAGATCGATCCGTGGCAGACGCCGGCATGGGTCGACGATGCAGTATCGTCGACAACTGAGATTCTATCTCTTAAATCACAAAGAGCGGTCTATGAAGAGCAGCTGCGGCTTGTTTCGATAGAGCTTAAATTGACTTCGCAGCGTGTAAACCTTTTTGAGAAGGTGAAGATTCCCGAATGCAAAGAGGCGATACGTGTAATAAAAATCGCGCTCGGCGATCAGCAGACTGCAGCGGTAACTCGTGGGAAGATCGCTAAGTCGCGCTCACAGTCGCCGGTTGATGGAGAGGAGGGCGCATGATAGTAAAAATGCTCCATCTCGATCTCGTCTGCGTGGCGGGAGAAAAAGAAAATACGCTCTCCCGTCTGCGTGAGCTTAAAGCCGTTCATCTTGATCTCAATTCGGCCGCAGGCGGCGATGTGGCGGCGGCCAAGTCAGAAGCCGGTGATTTGGAGACGGCTGTAAGAGCGATATTAAAGGCGCGAAAAGGGCGTGAAGACGAGTTTTCCGACACAAGGGCGCGCACGGTATCCGAAATACTGGCCCTGCAGGAAGACCGCGATACTCTTGCCTCTGAGAAAGAGCGATTAGAAAAGGAAATTAAAGTTTATGCTCCGTATGGAGATTTCGATCCGGCATTAGCGAGGAAGCTAATTGATCTTGGTATTGATATCGCCGATAAATTACCTGAGAAGCTTCCTTTGATGCGTCTTTCCAAAATGCAGGAGAAACTTGGGCGCATTGAAAACCGCATAAATATCGATGACGCGAAACTTGCGGGTTCGGATGAGAAGGCGCTTCTTTCAAAGAATCCTTTTATGGCGGATAAAATCGCTTTTGCGCAGGCGAAAGAGCTGATGGAGGAGCGCGGAGCCGTCGCTGCCATATCTGGATGGGTTCCTGAAAATGCCAAGGCGCAACTTTCCGAGGAAGCGTCGGCGAATGGCTGGGGCATTCTTTTGAGAGATGCGCTGCCTGATGAAAATCCCCCGACTCTCGTTGAGCCGCCGAAATTGTTCCGTCCTGTAAAGGCTCTTTTCGATGGTCTTGGAATTGCGCCGGCTTATACTGAAGCTGATGTGTCCGTCCCGTTCATGTGCTACTTTTCGCTCTTCTTTGCTATGCTTGTTGGCGATGGAGCGTATGGAGCTATATTCCTTTTATTTACTCTCTTAGGCTGGAAGAAGTACGGCGTCCTTCGGTTGGAGCGCCTTGTGCCAGCACTCCCCGTTGTGAAATCATGGCTTGTGATGCTTACCGTTTTTTCATCGGCCACGATTCTTTGGGGGCTTTTATCAAATACTTGGTTCGGGGCGCAGATTCCCTGGTGCGCATCATGGCCTACGGTCAAGTGGCTTGCAGATCCAAGTTACAACAACATGATGCTTCTTTGCTTTACGAT
>CAJGDE010000151.1 GCA_904502135.1 Kiritimatiellia bacterium | reverse complement strand
AGATGAAGCGCCTTTTCGTAATACACGGTATTCGCCTCGCTCTCGATCTCGCCACCCTGAAAAGCTATCGCATCAAAACCTTGCGCACGCGCAGCGGAAACGGCCAGCGCTATTTCATCTTCACTCATCTGATAGCGCTTAAGCGTATTCGATTTTCGTATGCCGCAATAGTAACAATCCCTTGCGCATACGTTCGATGTTTCGATAAGAGCTCTGCGAAGAACTTTATCTCGACCTGTTCTTACCTTAATCTCACCAGATGAAGCAAAGACTTTTTCAAGTAGCCCCGCATCTTCAAGTTTCAGAATTTCGAGAATTTCCTCGCGCGAGAGATTCAGCGGTCTCACAAGCGCTTTTCCAAGAATCGATTCCACCTGGGACGCCATATCACCTCTTCTCAATGAAATAGACTTTATCTCCGACTCTGCATCGCGGACAGACGAATGTCACCCAATCGCCCTTCTCGGCTTTAGCGATAATGTCGGAATCTCGCCTGAGTTCATCGAGCTCAATCTCTACAACACCCGTGGTCTTGCCGTGTATCTGAACAGTATCTCCTCTCGCTATTGCGTGATCTTGGATTTTCACCTGAGCGACACCCGCCTTCGTGAAATAATCAAGAACTATCCCGACATGGCGTTTCACGGTCGAGGCCAATGAATCTTCACTGTCGGTAAACTGGTCAAGGCCCGGGCGACCGTAATAAAGACCGTTTGAAAATTCACGGTGGAACACTTTTTTCACTTTTTCAGTCAGCCGTTCGATGAGCCCATCGTCGTAACGCCCTTCAAAATACGCGTCAACAGCTTCGCGATATGCCGCGACAACCGCTTTGACATACTCCGCGTTTCGTGCTCTACCTTCAATCTTAAAACTCGCAATCCCCGCCTCTATGAGCTTATCGACAAAACCGAGCGAACATAAATCCTTCGCCGACAAAACTGTATGTGGCTCAACAATGAAGGCCGTATCGGACTCATGGACGGGCTTGCCGTTTTCATCTTCATACAGATCAATGGCCTTTACGAGAAAACGCCTGCGGCAAGGCTGATGACATTCGCCCCTGTTCGCGCTGCAGCCAAACACATCGTGACTCATAAGACACCTGCCCGAAACGGCGACGCACTGAGCGCCGTGAACAAAAGTCTCAACTTCAATATCGGCCTCACGCGTTATTCTTGAAGCTTCCTGCAATGTGCATTCTCTGGCAAGAACAAGCCTCTGGGCGCCCTGAGACTTCAGAAATTTGGCAGCCAATGAATTGGAGCAGCTCATCTGGGTAGAGACATGAAACGTCGCGCCGTGTCTGCGGCAGATATCGATGACCCCCCAATCCGCCACAATAAACGCATCGACGTAAGGCTTCGCCTCAAGAATAAGTTTCTCAACTTCCGAAAGCTCGTCCTCGTAGATTATAGAGTTTAGCGTCATGTACGCTTTCACATTAGCGGCCTTGCAGCGAGCTGAAATCTCGGGCAGATCTTCGGGAGAAAAATTCGCGCTTGACCTAGCGCGCATATTAAAAGAGCCCAAGCCGAAATAAACGGCATCGGCACCCGCCTGAATCGCGGCGGTAAGCGAAACGAAATCTCCGGCTGGAGCTAAAATCTCCGGTTTCTTTTTCATCTTATTTACATCAATAGCCAAGATCTTCATCCACAAAAACGGCAAGCGCGCTCACACCGGTAGGGCGGCGCTCAAAAACGGCCATGACCTTGCAGATTCTGTCGGGCGAATCGCAATCGGTGCAGACGCCCGTGGCGGCGCAAGGCGTGTTCTTGCCAAGCCGGCGGCAATTGGGCGCGCACGCAAATTTCTTTATCCTCGCCACGGCTTCATCCAAGCCTCCATCGACAAGTTTATTGCGACCGATGACATATACAACTCTGCGAGGCCCGCAGATTGAAGAAGCGACGCGATTGCCGCGCCCGTCGATATTGACGATGCGCCCATCTTTCGTCACGGCATTGGCGCTAAGCAGAAACAGGTCGCAGTCGTTTCTGTATTCGCGAACTTCCACGCCTGAAGCCAAAGCCGCCTCTTTAACGCCGATCTCTTTAAGCGTCTGGCTGCCGCCCCAGCCGACATTCGCGCTTAAGCGCACCTCGTTCATAACGATCTCAAGGGCTTCTTTGGCGCTTGAGGCGTACGCGACATCAAAGCCGCGCTTCTTCACGCACTCCATCGTTTCTTTTAAAAGCACAGATGATTTTTCTTCCATACAAATCTCCTTGCATCAAAATTTAGCAGCCACCTACTGGTCTTCGGTGACACGAAGAATCTCTTTTACCGACGTGACGCCCGCAAACACTTTTGCCCAACCGTCCTCGCGCAAAGTTCTCATTCCCTTGGCGAGCGAGCGATTTCTGATTTCACTGGCGTTTTCGCGCCTTACGATCGCCCCCTCGATCTCCTCGTCGACTTCGAGCACCTCGAAAAGCGCCCTGCGCCCTTTATAACCGGTTCGCGAACACTTATCGCAGCCGTTAGGTTCAAACACGGTTTCTTTCGCAGGCGGATAAGAAAGAGTGTAGTACTTTCTATCGAGCGGCACCTCATTCATGCACTCCGGGCAAAGGCGGCGGCAAAGGCGCTGACCCATAACGCCGGCGACTGCAGAGGCGATAAGAAACGGCTCCACTCCCATATCGATAAGTCTCGGGAACGCACCCGCAGCATCATTTGTATGGAGAGTCGAAAACACCATGTGACCTGTAAGAGAGGCGTTGATCGCAATCTCAGCCGTCTCGCGGTCGCGGATTTCACCCACCATGATGATGTCAGGGTCTTGACGCAAGAACGCCCTGAGCGCTCGCGCGAAATTCATGCCGATATCGGCCTGCATCTGGACCTGGTTTATGCCGGCCATGTGATATTCAATCGGGTCTTCGGCCGTCATGATTCTGACATCCATCCGATTGACTTCAGAGAGAAACGAATAAAGCGACGTCGACTTACCTGAACCGGTAGGCCCGGTCACGAGGAAGATTCCGTTCGGGCGGCGGATGATTTTATCGACGACTGCAAAATCACGCTCGTT
>CAJGDE010000150.1 GCA_904502135.1 Kiritimatiellia bacterium | reverse complement strand
CCGCCAAAGCCGTGGTATTTCATTTCGCTTGGTGTAGGCTCTACAAACCTCGCTTCTGCAGCGGCTCGTCCCATGTTGGGCCTTTCTATCGGCGGCAAAATAGCCTACGCTGAGTATGTTGAAGCTATCGGCTCTTATGTTAGCGGGCCAAACCAGGAAGTGCCGTATTATACCGACCTGTATTTCGAATATACGGTAAAACCGGGCGACTTGGGTCTTCCTATTAAACTTCTTAACTCAAACGGAAAAGTTGCCGATGAGGTCGAAACGGATAATAGCGACTATTGTCTTATTAACGCCAATACGGCCGGTAAGAATTGGGGCGCATATTGGACGCTTAGTAATGTAGACGGGGAAACAGCTGGTTTCCACTATGCTGATGGCTATGGTTCATTAGATTATCCTACAAAACCCAATAATACGGGGGCGCCGTCTCATGATGTCTCTTTATCAGGCGCTCAAATTAATGTTCAGACGATTGATTTTGATGATACGTATTCCGCCGATAATTCTACTATTTGGCGCGATGTTTATCCAAAAATTACAGATAATGTGTCTGTAGCGCCTCGTATTTTAGGAGAGGGTGGAACTGAAGGTGCGATTGTTTACGTTTGGTCTGACAATAGCGATGTCTTTGAGCCGTATTCTCCCGACTCAGCGGATTATGTCGAAATAAATGGAACAAAATGCCTTAAAATACAGATTGCGCCAGGAGCTAAGGAGACAACATTTAGGCTTAAGGGCGGTGAGGCCCCTGAAGGTACGCTCGCTAATATTTATATGAGTTCAAGCCCCCTCGGTGAGACTGATAAGATAGGTGATACACTTGAATCATCAATCGTAAAGCGCACAGTCCGTATGGTTGCGCCTCCTCCGCCGAGCGTAAGAATAACGTTTGATCCAGAAGGAACAAAGTATTTTGATGAAGCTGACGCTTCGATAAAGTCGGAGATGAATCTTGCAGAAGATAAGATTCCTCTGTATATTACCTTATCAGAGAGTTATTCTTCCACGGTTGAGGTAGCCCTTAATCCCAAGTATGGTGACGATGCGACAAAAGATCTTTTTACAAGCAACTATATTGCAATAGCTAATACCGATGCGCCTACGGGATACAACAATTATGATACGAATGTTGTATTTCTCGCCGGCGAAAAGCAGAAGGTTGTTTATCTTTATGCATTAGGCGGTGATTCCGGAACGGCAGCTGGCGGCATAAAGTTTGATCCGACAATTGCCGATTCGACGATAAGTGAGCATTATAAACAAAAAATAGGCTGTTCTATTAGAATTAAGGATGCAAAGCCGGTTATATTATCTCCGGCGATTAGCGACACTCTTTCCGCTGACAAGAAGGCCGGTTGCCCGATTTCGATTGAAGTCAGCGATACTCACCGCGACCTTAACGCGCCTCAGACATATTCTGTTGAAGTTATATGGGAGGCGGGTACTACCTTTACGACAAATGGTGTAGCCTTTAGAAATGGTCAGCCGACGCAGATTATCGCTACCGGTTTCTCATCAAGCGCTACGAAGGCGAAAATCAAGGTGACGGATCCGCAGAATAACAGCGTTCAGACCGACTGGATACCGCTTACGGTTGCCGCAACAAAGAAGATTTTTGCAGAGCTCGTCGATGAACAAAGCTTGAGCGCGCCTGCCATAACAGACCTTCGCTTCGGTGAAGATAGCTGGGCGAAGTTCATTCGCTTTAGAATTGAGCCTGAAAGTGCCGCGAACGTTTCAAAGATGTATGCGTTTTTAGTGCCGCTTAACGAGGCGAGTTCTAATCTCGTTTCTACTACGGCTACGAGTGAAGGTGTCCTTATTGAGGGCGAAAGCACATTGGCTATCGGAACTACGCCTCAAGCTCTTAAGTTCTTGGATGGAACCGATTCAACTGCCGATCTTCGTTTCGGCATTATGCTTCGCACCGAAAATGTCTATACCAACGGCACTGAAATTCTCGATTACGAGTCGCAGACGCTCATGTTCAGTGTTACGAATACGCCTTCGCGTGTAACCTCTGTTTCGTATAACGGTGGCACACCGATTAAGATGGGTTCAACCATCAAAGTTCCTGAAGGAATTCCTACAACATTTATCGGACAGCTTGCAGACGATAGTTTCCGCGATTTGACGAATGGGATTTCTTGCGTATGGGCTATAAGGAATCCTGACGATTATACAAAAACTCTTGAAGAAAACGCCAATTCAAACGGCGTTGCCTCGTGCAAGTATACCTTCAACGGCGAAGGGTCTATATATACGGTTAGCGTCTATGCGCACGATAAGGATTGGGTCTCGGGAGATGTCCCTGTTTTTGAGTTCAATGTTGAAGTTGCGAAACAGCCTTACATTTATTTCTCAAGTGTGGCAAAAGGCGAGCCGCTTGATTTTCACAGCATTGAAGAAACTGCGAGCGTGACAAAGCGCTATCTCTATGTCAATCTTTCGCAGGCTCCCGACGCAACTTGTACGACCGCCAAGCCTCTTAAAATCGGAATTACCGCTACCCAGATCGGTGATGGCGGAAATCTCGTAATGAGTACTACCAACGTTAGCTTCACGGAAGGCGTGAAAACGGGCGGGAATACTCAGCGCATTACCCTTAATGACCTTGACGGGTATGCGGAAAATGCTTCTATTTGGACAATTTCAGCTAAGGTCTTAAATGATAACAATCATTCAAATGATTTGGGCGTCGTTTGGAATCAGTATTATACGAGCCGCGATTTGGAACTTACGGTGAACAATATTGCGCCGGCCATTTCAAGATTTACTCCGGGCAATGCTCTTACCAACTCTCCTTCGCTTTACAGCAAGCAGGCGTTCACGATTTATGCGAAGGATTGTTCTTGGGATATTACCAATCAGATGCAAGTTATCTGGATTGACTCCAGCGGTATGACGCATGAGCTTGACCTTTACAAAGAGGGCCAGGATTGGAAGAGCTCATTTACAAACGAGTTCGTTCGAGAGAAGGAACAGCAGGTCTCCGTTCAGTTGGTGGATAAGGACGGAGAGCTCTCAGAAAAGATTGTGTGGAACTTTATCGTCGCCCCCACCAAGCGCGTTGAAGTAACGCCTTACGGACCTGCCGCTTCATCGCAGACGAAGTAT
>CAJGDE010000149.1 GCA_904502135.1 Kiritimatiellia bacterium | reverse complement strand
GCGCTTAAGTTTTCTAAGCGCATCAAGGCGAGAGACGAAATCTGCCGCGAGCGGTTTCAATGCCCGCATCTTCACGGCGAACTTCTCCGGCTCATCCGTCAGCCAAACTGATTTGAAATCTTTCTCATAGCGTCTCTTAAGGCGGATGTAATAAGGCGCGAGCGCACCGGTAGCGACATTTATCTCTTTTTCCTTATCCCCCTTCACCGCCTCGGCCGCCTTGCGCCAAAGCTCAATCGCCTCATCGAGAAACTCCTCCGAAAGCTGCGGCAGATTCTCGCCGTAAATCCCCGTCGACATCGGATATGCGTCAGTATCGCCCAATGCATCCTCTTTTGACGGATGTTTAAGAAGCTCGTTGCACTTCTTGAAATATTCCTTAACGTAAGGAGCGCCAGCGCCGTAAAAAGCCGCCATGAACTTATCGACGAGAGGCGCCACTTCGCGCTTTGGGTTCCACATCAACTTCGATTGAACATACGCCTTAAGCTCGGCGAAATCAGCCCCGTAAGCATTGCTGTCGGCCTGATCGTAAACCCAGCGCGCGCCGTTTGACTTAAAGAGCTTATAATTCGCCGCCATCGTCGGCACATTCGGAAACGGGAAAAGATAGTTCCTGAAGTTGACCGCATAATTGTAAATAAGAAGATTCTCGCATATCGCCCCCCAACTTCTAACATCATCAACGAAGCGCCTGGTGTCGGCATCCCACGATTCTTCAAAGGGTGTCGCGAAAACGCACTCGAAAGAACAAAGAGACACGGCCACGTTCTTTCGAGGACGTATGTTCTTAGGGGGTCTGCGCGTAAACTGATAGGCGAGCGTCTCAACGAGAACATCGGGAAACTCCTTTTCGATCGCTTCTGCCACCCGATTGACAAACCTAAGATTCGGACCTGCGGGAGAGCCTTCCTCTTCGGTGCATTTCTGACACTCATTACAAGTGCAGTAATTCCCGCAGTCATTTTGGCTTATGCCGATAATCTTGGCGGCGGGATCAGCGCGAAGAAGCCTCTTCGCCTCTTCGATGACATGAGCCGTCACTTCAGGATTAGACCAGCAGATCTGAGCGTTTTCACCGACGCGCTTTCCGTTTACGAGACTGAACCATTCCGGGTGCTCGGCAAAATATTTTTTCGGCGGAACTATTCTCCAGAACGTATGGCACCAGCCCGTCCCCTTGGCGAACTTCAATGAAGAGCCGCCGAACAAAGCCTTCGAATGCCACTGGCCGTTAAACCTGAGACGCGCCGCGAAAGCGTGATCTTTTATAAGATGACGCCAGTCCGTTTCGCGAAGTTCAAAAGCAGGTGTCTCGCTGATATCAGTCTTATCCGGAACCACGAAGATTTCAAGAGAAGGAATTATCTCCACGCCGCTCGCGAACCACTCGCAGCCGCCGAAGCGCTCTAAAACTTCGTACACTCCATAGAGTGCGCCGCGACCGTCGGCGACAATCTCAAGCGTTTCACCGGAGGATAAAATTCGAAACGAATCTTCAACTCCTTCTGGCTTTTTCGACGAATGGCGGCTTAACCCGATCAATACGGCCTTTTGCGGCTTCTCTTGCGCATCGCTTACAATCTCAAGATCGACGCCTGTCATGCGCTTTGTAAATGTTTTGAATTCTTTGGCCGCATATTCCACGACCTTGGACGGATTTTGAGGAATTACTATTTTAACTTCACTCACCCCGCCGCGCTTAGCGATGACCATCGCCTCTGCGACCGCGAAAAACGAAACTGCAAAAAGAAACGCGATGATTATTTTCTTCATGATTTTGAAATCTTTTTCTTCCTTAAGATCCATTCGCTTGAAATCGCCTTACCTTTATTGCCCAAGCTATCGCAAGGCGTTACGCTCACGCGATATTTTTCGCCGGGCGGCAGAGATTTGGCTCTAACCATAAGTTGAACACTCTCTTCAGCATCCTTCTGCGACGGCGCCTTGTTAAAGCGAGGATCCATAAATTCATGGCTTCTTGTTTCAGCGCCTTCAGATTCAACTGTTACCTCATATTTAAATACACGCGCATTCGGCTCTCCGAGCGCCTGCGGAAATTTCATCTTAAGAGAGGTGCCAGCCAAAAAAGCAAAAACCGTACTCCCTAAAGGGAATTGAGGCGAAGGCGACTTACCGATCCTGTTTGATAGCTTATACGGCTTATTCTCCTTTACCGGCAGCGGCACCACCCAATCTTCAGCAAGCGTTTCGTCAGGCATAAATTGACGGCGGACAATAACGATTCTGTCGTCATAAACTTCAACGAGCGCACCTTGGGTCGTGGCGTGCAATTGGATGCGCGGCGATTCCGGCTGAAAGAGTTCGGGCTTCCCCGTATACCACAAAGAACTCGCGTTGACGGCGGTGAACGCGTCCTGCCATATTGAGGTTTCGTCGGTGAGAGTGTAATGGGTGTGACCGCTGAAGGCGACAGCATTGGAAAATTTCGAAAGCGCCTTTGTCGCTATGCCCACATCCTGCCCCCATGCCTTAGGGCCGTTGCATGTAGCCTTAAGCGGTGGGTGCTGAACATAGAAAAACGGACGCGCCCCTGAAAGTTCCGCCGCCCTCTCCTCGGTGAATTTTTTCACAAGCCCGAAAAACCCGCAGCCCTTCCAAGCTTTGGGATCCCAGTGCTGACCGATAAAAGTATAGCCGCGAACGGTTTTTGAATAAATGGGCTCATACTTTTCGCCGAAGAGTTTTTCCCACGCCTTGGCCCTGTTGACATGAAATTCCTTTTCTTTGCGGACAATCGGATCCGGATAAAGCTGCTTTGAAAAGCCTCCGCTATAGATCGGCCCTTCCCAATCGTGATTGCCGGTAACAAAGACCTTCTCAACCTTCCGCCCGTCGGGAGCTTTGCCGCCCGGAAAAACTTTCTCCCAAGCCTCTGCCATCACTTCCAACTCTTCTATCATTCCATAGTTCGCCAACTCGCCGGCAATTACAACAGCGTCGATTTTTTTATCGCGAAACCATTTAAGAGCATGTATAAATTTCGTCGCGTCATTCTGCCACTTGCCGTCCTTAATCTTCATGCTGATGTGCACATCCGACATAAGCGCAAACCTAAGATTCGGCTCGCCATTTGAAAACGCACCGTGCGGCGCGGCGAAAACCCTACGCCCAAACAATC
>CAJGDE010000148.1 GCA_904502135.1 Kiritimatiellia bacterium | reverse complement strand
GTGAAGGTTGCGGAGAATTTTAATTCAATGGCGACGGGCTTGCTCGCCGGAGCGGATGTCTGGTGGCTTAAGGTCGTTATGTCGATTTTGATGGTGTTGATTCTTATCTTAGGTCACGCTCTTAATTTGGCCATGGCGGGATTGTCGATTCTTGTGCATGCTGTTAGACTTAACACGCTTGAATTTTCAAACCACAAGGGCATATCCTGGGCGGGGTACGCTTTTAAACCATTCAAGAAAACAAAGGAGTAATAAAATGGATGCATATATGATTGTCGCGGGCGCAATCGCCTGCTTGGGTTTAAGTGCGGCTGGTTCCGCATTCGGTACGGGCTATGCGGCTGCAGCGGCCGTCGGCGCATGGAAGAAATGTTATGCCGCCAATAAACCTGCGCCGTTCTTGCTCCTTTCGTTCGTCGGCGCGCCGATTACGCAGACACTCTACGGAATGATTCTTATGTTCATTATGCTTGGTAAGGTTGAATTCGTTGCCAATGCAGAAGGCATTGTCACGGGCATTAAGCCTCTTGTCTCCGCAGGTGCGGGGCTGCCTGTTCTTATCGCCGGAATCTTCGCCGGTCTCGGAATCGGGCTTTCGGCGCTATTTCAGGGTCGCGCCGGCGCCGGCGCCTGTGACGCGCAGGCCGAAACCAACCAAGGCTTCACGAACTACCTTGCTGCGCTGGGTATCGTTGAGACGGTCGCCATCTTCACGATGGTCTTCGCGCTTATCGCGCTTGGTAAGATCGCGTAATGCGTCTTAAAGAAAAGCATGTTTGGTTCCTCGCCTTTACTGCAGTTTATGCAGCATTGGCGGGGTTCGTCTTTTGGGGAACATGGTCGCCGGATTTCGCGCCGGTAATGCCAGATTGTCCGACGCAATATTCGCCGCATTGGTTTACGGAGTGGTGGAATAATTGGCGCCTCTGCGGAAAGTTCGTTCCTGGCGATCTAAAGATATTCCTCGGTTCGCCGTATTATTGGCAAGAGTTGCAATACGCGATTGCCGTTTATTGCGCTGCGCTTGGGATGATGTACTTTTTGCGCGGGCGCGGACTTTCGTGTCTTGCTGCATACGGCGGCGGCTTGCTGTTGGCGTTTTCAGGATATTGGTTTTCGCTTTTTTCCGCTGGGCATTTAGGCTGGTTTCAATGGATGACATACGGCGTATTTGCGTTCGGCCTCGCCGATCGCGCAGTCATCAAGAATAAGTTGCGTCATTGGCTTTTGCTTGGCGCAACGGTTGCATGGGGGAGTTTTTATCAGGCCGATTTATGGCTTTTGTTTACGGTATTCACGGCTGTCTATTTCATTTACGCGTGTGCGCGCGAGCGCAAGTTCCCTGCGATGCGCGCCTTGGCGATTGCGGCTATGGCGTTTTTTCTTATCGGGGCGCCGAGTTTTTACAATGCGCTTTTCAAGGATCTCGCTGGGCGCGATAAACAGATTGAGGAAGGGCAAACGATTGCTGGCGAAGTAAAGGATGAGGCAGAGAAACGCTGGATCTTCGTAACCAACTGGTCGTTGCCGCCGAATGAGACGGCTGAATTTTTTGTGCCGCGCATCAATGGAGATACGAGTTGTATGTTGACGCTTTCGCTCGGCGCGCAACAGGGGACGGGTGTAAAGCAATATACGGGAGCGCTTGGACGGCCGAAAGATGCGGCGCAAGGGAATTACCGTCAGCATTCTCTCTACGTTGGCTGGGTGACATGCCTCTTGGCACTCGCCGGCGCGGTGCTCGGCTGGCGCAAGTGCTTGTTCTTTGCGTTGGCGGCGGTGGTTTTTTGGTTGTTCTCGATGGGGCGGTATTGCGAAATCGTTTATCGTCTTGTTTATATGTTGCCGTTTGGCGATTATCTGCGTGCGCCAGTAAAGTGGCATCATTTGACGGAATTTTGTTTGTGTGTTTTGGCGGCGTTTGGTGTTGAAGAATTGTTTGTGCGTTTCGCCAAGACGGCTTCGTCGCGAATTTGGACGATGGTTGTTTTGGGCGCAGTTATTTTATTCGGCGCGTGTGATTTGGCGCGCGTTAATAAGGTATATTGTGCGTGTGTAGATATGCGTGAGGCGCGAAAGCAAAATTGCAGTCAGCAGATGACGTTTTTGCGTCGCAGCGATTTTAATAATCCTCAAATAGCGCAGATGGTTCGCGCTCGCAAGATTATTCCGCTGGCGAATCCTAATAGCGAAGTTTACATGGTAGGTGTGTTGCAGCCGTGGGGTGATAAACCGCCAGCGACGCCACCGATGTCACTGCCTGGCTTTCTGGGCGTTGTTTCGATTATATCTTCGCTCATGTGCGTCCTATTGTCAACTGGCGTTTTTGGGCGCATTTTCAGACGTTAATTTTTTTTTAATACATTGGAATATTCCCAGTTTTTGACCCCTAAAAAGCTATGGCAAGCCTTGTTTATAGGGTGATATGAGTTTTTAGAAGGGAAATAAGCAAAAAATCGGTTCTGAAAGTCAACTCCATCGGGCACCCAACTTGATTAGCGGCGCGGTCGCCTGTGCAACTGCTGTAGAGTTTTGACGGGTGAGAAAGATGATGGTATTATCAAAACAGCGTATTACCTTGATTAAGTGACTTGTCAAAATGCGGCGGATGAAAGCGGCAACCGTGCTCCCGCGCTTATGCGGCCGGATTGTGCGTCCTTGCCTAAGCATCGCTTCGCTTAAACTTCTGCCCTCCTTGTCTAACTTGCGCCTCGCGCCCCGTCCGCCGAATGGCGAATAAGAAAGACTCACTCAGCTCGACACGGGCCACCACCGGCCCGCTTCCTCACACGCCAATTTGCTTTTTCATTTTCAATACATTCGCTTTTACAGGAGATTTTTTTCTAATGTCCTATGGGTGAGAATTTGATGCGGAACATTATCATGCTTCGACTAAATAAGGCTTGATATGGTGGCGAGAAGCCCGGATGTGCGCCGGGGAGGACATAACGCATTTACGCTTCATGCGGCGTAAGTGAGACTTGCCAGAGAGGAGCGATGAATGAGCGTGGTATTTCGGAGCGGTTCCGGTGCGCGGGGAGCGCGCCGAGATGCGAGCATAGCAAGGAGCCGCCTTGCGCTGAGCGTCAAGCGAAACCAAGGCGAGCGACGAAGCTCAGGCGACGCAGATTCGGCGATGATCGCCGCGGGAGGAACCGACT
>CAJGDE010000147.1 GCA_904502135.1 Kiritimatiellia bacterium | reverse complement strand
GCCGGCATAAACGGCGATGCTCAGCGCATTGAGCAGATAGCGTGGATGCTCTTCTTAAAAGTATATGACGCGAAGGAGCAGGATTGGGCGTTTGATGATGCGCAGTATGCTTCAATTATTCCCGAAAATTGCCGTTGGATGAACTGGGCGGCGGATGATCGCTTAGGGAACGCGATGACGGGCGATAAGCTTCTCGACTTTGTGAACAATACATTATTTCCAACGCTTAAAAGTCTCCCAGTAACATCTTCAACGCCGATTAGAAAAGCTATTGTTCAGACGACATTCGCTGATGCGAATAACTACATGAAAGACGGCGTTCTGCTTCGTCAGGTTATCAATGTTATAGATGCGCTGGATCTTACGGATTATGAAGAAAGCCATGCTTTCGGTGATATCTACGAATCCATATTAAAAGAACTCCAAAGCGCAGGCTCGGCAGGTGAATTCTATACGCCTCGCGCCGTGACCGATTTTATGGCCAAGACGATTAAGCCGAAGATAAAAGATAGAATGGCAGACTTCGCCTGTGGTACGGGCGGGTTTATCACGAGCTGGCTTAAGGAACTTGAAAAAGAGGTTAAGACTACTGAAGATCGCGAGGCGTACGGCGCGTCAATCTACGGAATAGAAAAGAAGCAGTTTCCTTATATGCTTTGTATTACGAATATGCTTCTTCATGATGTTAATGTTCCGCAGGTATTCCATTCGAACTCGCTTTTGCATGATGTTTTAGACTATACTGAGGATGATAAGTTTGATGTGATTCTTATGAATCCCCCGTACGGCGGCAGTGAGAAGGCGGATGTGAAAAGTCACTTCCCAGCGGATTTGGCGAGTTCAGAGACGGCGGATCTTTTTATGTCGGTCATTATGTATCGGCTTAAGAAGGATGGTCGCGCGGCGGTTGTTCTGCCCGACGGATTTCTCTTCGGTACTGATAATGCCAAGATGAATATTAAGAAAAAGCTTCTTAAAGAGTTTAATCTCCATACGATAATCCGTCTTCCGGGGAGCGTCTTTTCGCCGTACACCTCGATTACGACTAATCTTCTTTTCTTCGACAATACAGGGTCTACAAAAGAGACGTGGTTTTACCGTCTTGATATGCCCGAAGGCTATAAGCATTTCTCTAAGACGAAGCCGATAAAGCTAGAGCATTTCAATCCCGTTGTCGAGTGGTGGGAAAACCGCCAGGCACTTACAGTCGATGGTTTTGATAAGGCGAAGAAGTTTACGGCGCAGGAACTCGCCGAAGAGTGCGGCTATAACTTCGATCAGTGCGGCTATCCTCATGTAGAAGAGGAGATACTCGATCCGATGGAGGTTATCCGCCGCTATCAGGAAGAGCGCGCGACGCTGAACGCGGAGATTGATAGCGTCCTCGGCGAAATCACGGCGAAGCTCGGAGGCGCGATATGAACGATGAGCTTTCCGAATATCTTCGCGCGAAGGAACCCGAAAAGGCTGAGCTTGCCGGTCTTTGGCGTACGGCCATCGGCTTACAGAAAGTCGATGGGCTTACGCCTTCTGCGTATCTCGTTGAAACTGCGCGGCGAAATATCGAGGGCGAAATCACAATCGCCGAAGCGGGTAAGATCATCGGCGAATATTATAAATCGAAGTCAGTTCGCGCCGAAGCCGAAAAGACTCGCACCGATGAAGCGGATATCGTCTCGCAGCGTATTACCGAGATTCTTGCGGAGCCGACATTTTCGTTTTCGCCTGCGTCGTATGTTTCGATTCATCGTAAATTATTTACTGGGCTTTATAAGCATGCAGGAAAGATACGTGATTATAACATAACTAAAAACGAGTGGGTTTTAAAGAAGGATACTGTGCGTTATGAAAGCGCAGATGTAATCGCGGCGACCTTGGAATATGAATTTGAGCGCGAGCGCAAGTTCAAGTACAAAGGCCTCTCGTCAGCCGAAATGATTACTCACTTTTCAAGATTCATCGCTGATGTCTGGCAGATTCACGCATTTGGTGAAGGTAATACGAGAACGACGGCGATTTTTGCGATTAAGTATTTACGGACGCTTGGGTACGATGTTGAGAACGATATTTTTTCAGATAATTCATATTATTTTCGTAACGCTCTTGTGAGGGCGAATTACACCAATATTCCTAAAGGAATTCACCCAACGCTTGTTTATCTCGAAAGATTTTTTGCGAATTTTTTACTTGGCGAGAAAAATGAACTGAAAAGTCGCTATCTCCTTGTTGGTCAAAGTGAGGAGAATGCTACACTTGTTCCTTCTGAAAGGGAACAAGTAGAGGAACAAGTAGAGGAACAAGTAAGGGAGCAAGTTTCAACTTCTATTCCTAAGAGTGTTGCGCGGCTTTTGAAAATCATCAAGGGTGAAATGTCAGTGGTGGAGATGATGATGGCGTTAAAACTTGGAGGGCGGCGTAATTTCTTGGAAAAATATCTTTCGCCTGCTATTGAATTCGGCTTGATTGAAATGACCCAACCAGATTCGCCGCGCTCACCTACTCAGAAGTATCGGCTTACGGAGAAGGGGAAAGATTTCACGCGGAGACGCGGAGAGCGCGGAGGAGTGATTAGGTGAGGATCGGTTAAATGAAAAATGTAAATGATATTACGGAAATCATTGTTGATGCGTGTGTATGTGTTCACAAGAAGTTTGGTCCCGGTTTGCTCGAATCCGTATATGAAAAGATACTTATGGTTGAGTTGCAGAAGCGGGGTTTATTTGTGGAGTCTCAGAAGTCGCTTCCTATTGTTTATGAAGGTACTCGTTTTGAGGATGCGTATCGTATCGATTTGCTGGTGAACAAAGAAATTGTTGTGGAACTTAAGTCTACAAATATTATGCATCCGGTTTACCATAAACAATTAAAAACATATCTTGCTTTGTCGGGGTTGCAGGTTGGGATTTTGGCAAACTTCGGTATGGCTACGATGAAAGAGGGTCTTAAACGTATAGTACATGAGTACAAAGGGGAGAAACCAACTCCAGACAAAAACTCCGCGCCCTCCGCGTCTCCGTGTGAGACAAGCAAAAATGTCGAGGAGGTGGCAGGATGACGCCGCAGGAATTGAAGAATAGTATTTTGCAGCTTGCGATCCAAGGTAAGCTCGTTGAGCAGCGAGCGGAAGAGGGAACGGGCAAGGAGCTGTTGGAGAAGATTTTAGCCGCAAAGAACGCAGAGGGCGCAAAGGG
>CAJGDE010000146.1 GCA_904502135.1 Kiritimatiellia bacterium | reverse complement strand
TGCAGGAATAAATATCAGTCAGCTCTTCAGTCCAGCCGCCAAGCGGATCTTCTACCCCGCAACCTGAGTAGTCGCTATATTGATAATAGCTCGCCTGCATCTTACCGGTAAAGTAATATTCAATATCGCCCTCAGCGCCCTTCTCAAACTTAAGCGGCTCAATAGACTTAAAGTTATCTTCAGGGTCAAGATAGACTTCTTGCCAAGGACCTAAAAGCTGATCTAAGTAGCGCCAGCGATAATGCATCTTAGCTGAAATTACGCTGTCAGCCCCCTTGGGCTCACTCTGCCAAACTACCTTGGCTCGGCCAAATACGCTCTCATTATCGGTAAAGGCCGGGAAGGGCCGCGTAAACGCGCCCTCATAGCCGAGAGTGTTCTTGCCGATTTTCGTATTGTCATAGGAGCCGCGCGAAACGAGTTCTGCGAACTGCGCAGGCGGCGAGACGATAATATTATCGAGAAGAATGAAGTTAGTGTCTATGAGACTACCGGCTTTAACACCCGTTCTACGAATACGAATGCGGATAGGCTTTCTAATATTAAGAGTTGCGCGAATACGATAGAAATTATCGTACGTTCCGCCAGATTGGATATTAAGGGCGACTTCATTCGTCGGAGTAAGAGTGCTAAACTTGTCGCTATTTTCCTTTATCATCGGAACAACATCAGCAACACTTATCCACTTACCCTCAAGTTTCTTCGTATAATCATATGTACCATTATCATACGCTTCATCGCTCTTGCAATTCTCGTCGGTAGGCTCTTTACCATCAATAGTCTCTGTCGCGTATTCAACGACGATCTTGAAGTCTTCCTCAGTTAACCCATTATAGCCAGTCTTAAACGCATTAACCGCGTCAAAATAGATTGTACCCACACCATCTTTAAAACACCCGGAATACACACACGCATCAAGTGTATTGCGCATTACAACGTGACTTGTGGTAGCACGAGTGGCATGCGCTGCTGCGGCTTTATGCAAAGAGGCTACATCATAATGAAGAGAAGAGCCCGACCATGGTAAATAATTTTGGTTAGAGTCAAGCCCAGTAGTACCGGTTCCACTTTTGGGATACAAGTTGCCATGGCGGCAATTTTTAAGTTGCCACAATACACGGCCGTAATCCTTTGTATACAGTGTAGAGTATATTTCTTTTTTAAGATTCTGAAACGTTGAAACAGTGGCGGCATCTGTTGAATCAAGACTCCAAAACGAAGGGACATCAGTCTTCTTAAAGCCATAAGTATCAGCGTCGCGATATGCCTGATAATCAACAAAAGGATACTGCCTTGTTCCACCATGAGTATAGTCGTTATTCATCAAAAGAATACGCCCTGTAACAGTATAATTTGTTCTGCCGTTTGAATCAATCGCATCATCCGAAAGATCAGGGTTTGGACTATGACCGATAATCGCAAAATCAAGCCTGCGCTTCTCACCAATAAGCGCGACGCCATCAAGTTCGACTTGAGAAAATTCTACTACGTAGCTGCCGCGCGTTGTCGGAAATTCATTAGTTTCCTGAAGGCGAGGAAGAACGAGATAAGCTCTTTTAACAGAACCTGTCGCGAGCGCGCCGTCAGTAATAAACGACTCAGCCCCGCTCTCACCCTCATCCCAAGTCGTGCGCGAAATCGCAGGGTGCTCGAGCCAGTAGTTCTGCCAAACACCTTCTTTATTGACGAGCGACATTTCAGTTAAATAATTCGAAACGGCACTTTGCGCGTCAGATTTCTTGGTAACTTCAAAAACTTTTTCATGGTGAACCACGGGAACCGGCTTTGAGGCGTCGGGCCTGTGCCACCACATTCTTACGGTTGCAACATCACCCGCCGCGAGAGAAGGCAGCAAAACCCAAAATTGAGACTTATTAGAAGTATTCCAAACTTCATTTGTATAAGAAATAAGTTCACCGTTATATGTAAAGGCTAACTCATACGGACCTTGAGCGCGAGCATATTCAAAGCCGCTCTTTTCTCCGCTTGCCCCAACTTCAGCACTTTCAGAGATCGAGATTAAAACCGGGTAATTACTTTTCGCATTTTGAGTTTTATTCGAAATTGTTATATCAATAAAATCTGTAAACGTATTTTCAAGCTTATCCCAGACCACGAATGAAATTTGCTCTTCTGCGCCATCATAATTATCGTTACCGTCAACTGTCGCCCAAAGGTAGTATATGCCAGGCTTATCTATCTTTTGCGCACCAAAGGCAAATCGCTCGGAATCAACCGCATCTTTATTGGAAGACCACTTATAACCAATCGTTCCAAACTTTGACTCGCCTGACGGAACATTCTCTTCATGGCCAAACTCCCAGCCTTCAATCGCGAAATTGCTTATCAAGTTTGACGCTTTTTTAATGCTCCAAGTTTTATGAAAGGTATAAGAAGTACTTTCCCATCTATAGTTGGCAGGATCTTTTAATTTTACATCAAATGTATATACTCCAACATCTATCTTTGTAGTATCGCCATCTAAGTAATACATAGCCTCATCAGGCGCAGTCATCGCCGTCAGGGGCGAGTCCGTATAAACAAACTCGTTCGTGAACGCCTCCGCGGCAGGTAGCGGCACGACAACCTTCGCGATCAACCACGATATCGTCTTATCAGCCGTATCATCCCCCGGCCAGATATGGTTCGAGTTAAGGCGAACGGTGAAGTTATAAACGCCCGCATTTACGGCGTTCGTGACTGAGGGCGACGGCGCCTCGGGCGTCGAGCCGGGGTTATCGACAAAATCATACGCCGCATGAACAAACGGATTCTCGTTCGTCTCAGCAATCTGGTTCGAGCCGTTATAGATAAGTCCCGTCTTTGTGGTCGGGATCGGCACGGGCTTTCTCGCGATCGACCACTCAACCGTCTTATCGCCCGTCGAGTCATCAGCCCACTTATGGTTCGAGTTAAGCCGAACGGTAAACTTATATGTACCCGCATCGGTCGCGCTCGTAACGGAGGGGGTGCCGTCGGGGTTGTCGATAAACTCGTAAGCATCTGTCAAGAACGGGTTCTCCGTCGTCTCCGCTGACTGGCTTGAGCCGTCGTAGACAAGCCCCGCCTTCGCCGTCGGCACGGGGACGGGCTTTCTTGTAATCGACCAGTTGACCGTCACGGGCCCGTCTGAATCATCCGCCCACTTCATGCCGCTCGCGAGCGTCGCCGTCGTCTGATATTCGCCTACATTTATCGCCGTTTTTGTTCCGCTAAGAGTAACGACCTCCGGCACCTCAACCGCCACAAACTG
>CAJGDE010000145.1 GCA_904502135.1 Kiritimatiellia bacterium | reverse complement strand
GCCGTGACGTGGTACTGCTTCTTCTCGGGGCTCGTGAGCGTGAGGATGAGCATGTGCTCGGCCATCCAGCCCTGATCCTTGGCCATCTTCGAAGCGATACGAAGCGCAAAGCACTTCTTACCGAGAAGAGCGTTGCCGCCGTAGCCCGAACCAAACGACCAGATTTCGCGATCTTCGGGGAACTGGGTGATGAACTTATCGTCGATGTTCTTAGCGCAGGGCCAAGCGACATCCTTCTGGCCCTTCTTGAGAGGAGCGCCAACGGAGTGAATGCAGGGGATGAACTCGCCGTCCTTGCCGAGCTGCTTAATAACAGCGTCGCCCGTGCGGGTCATGATGTTCATGTTAACGACGACGTAAGGCGAGTCGGTAAGCTCGATGCCGTACTGGGTGATGGGGTTGCCAATCGGGCCCATCGCGAAAGGAATGACGTACATCGTACGGCCCTTCATGCAGCCCTTATAGCTCTTCTCCATGAGAGGCTTCATGACCTTGGGGTCAACCCAATGGTTCGTGGGACCAGCGTTGATCTCCTTCTCGGAGCAGATGAAGGTACGGCCTTCAACGCGAGCAACGTCGCTCTCATGAGAGCGGGCGAGGTAGCACTCAGGACGCTTCTTAGAATTGAGCTTGATGAACTGGCCGTTCTTGACCATCATCTCGCAAATATCAATGTGTTCTTTCTTTGTACCCGTCACGACGACAATCTTGTCAGGCGTGCAGATCTTGTTCCACTTGTCGACCCAAGCGAACACCTTGGCGTTCGCGAATTTCGGCGTTTTGGCCATGTTTTTTTGCTCCTTAATTGTCCCCTTTGGGGGCTTTGTTAAAAAATCAGGGTAAATTATATCATACCTACTGCGTGAAAATCAATGGGTTTCGCGCAGAAAAACAAAAGAACGGCGCATTACGCCGTCCTTTCGTTTTAACATATTTATGTCAAGCTTAGTCAGCGCTGACGCGAACCTTGCCTTCTTTAATACGCTTAGCGATAACTTCTTCAGAGATCGCCTTCGGAACAGGCTCATACTGCTTGAAGATCATCGTGAACGTACCACGTCCCTGAGTGACCGTACGGATGGCGTTTGAGTAACCGAACATTTCGCCCAGCGGGACCGTAGCCTTGATGAGCTTAACACCAGCACGATCTTCCATGCCTTCGACACGGCCGCGACGCTGGTTGATGGAGCCGTTGGCAGCACCCATGTACTGATCAGGAACTGCTACTTCAACATCCATCATAGGCTCGAGAAGCTGAGGCTTAGCCTTAAGGAACGCCTGCTTGAAGCACTGACGGGCACACTCAATGAAGGCGAATTCATTCGAGTCAACTTCATGGTACGAACCGAAGTAAACGGTAGCCTTGACGTTGACGACCGGGAAGCCGCCCAAAGGCCCCTGTTCAAGAGCCTTCTTAACGCCCTTTTCGACCGCAGGAATGTATTCGGTCGGAATGACACCGCCCTTAATCTCGTTGATGAACTCGAATTCCTTACCAGGCTCCTGAGGTTCAACACGAAGACAGACGTGAGCGTACTGACCGCGACCGCCAGACTGCTTAACATGCTTATACTCGTTTTCAACAGATGTCGTGATCGTCTCACGATAAGCGACCTGAGGAGCACCGACGTCGCAATCAACGTTAAATTCACGTTTCAGACGGTCGACGATAACTTCGAGATAAAGCTCACCCATACCGGCGATGATTGTTTCGCTCGTCTCCTGATCGTACGTAACGACGAAGGTCGGGTCTTCCATAGCGAGCGCATGAAGAGCAGCACCGAGCTTTTCGTTGTCAGCACGTGATTTCGGCTTAACGGCAACCGAGATAACGGGCGCCGGGAAGTCGATCGATTCAAGAGTAATCGGATGTTCAGGATCGCAAAGCGTATCACCTGTACGGGTCTGAGTAAGACCAACGCAAGCTACGATATCTCCAGCGCGAGCTTCTTCAAGAGGCTCCTGCTTGTTGGCATGCATGCGGAAGAGACGGGAAATGCGCTGTTCCTGATCGATCGTCGAGTCAAGCATTTCGGCACCAAGCTTCATCGTGCCCGAATATACGCGCACGAAGGTGATCTTGCCCATGTTCTTATCAGACATGATCTTGAACGCAAGGCCGCAGAAAGGCTCATTGTCGGAAACTTCGCGCTTCTGGCTGGGATCATCGGCAGAAACCGCAGCGCCAGTATCGAGAGGCGAAGGCAAATAATCGCAAACAGCATCGAGAAGAGGCTGAACACCTTTATCCTTGAAAGCACTGCCGCAGAAAGCAGGAGTGATCGCACGGGCCAAGCAACCTTTACGGATAGCCTTCTTGATCTCATCGTTGGTAAGCTCTTCACCGCCAAAGAACTTCTCCATCAAAGCATCGTCCTGCTCAGCAGCAGACTCGACGAGCTTCTGGCGATATTCCTTGGCCTTCTCAAGCATATCCTCAGGGATGTCCTTCTCGACAACGTTCTTACCAAGGCTCTTCATATCGAAGTAAAGAGCTTTCATCTTGATAAGGTCGATAATGCCGTCAAATGTTTCGGCAGCACCAATAGGAAGAACCATCGGAACGGGGTTTGCGCCGAGCTGATTCTTCATCTGCTCCATAACATTGTAGAAGTTCGCACCGACGCGATCCATCTTGTTGACGAACGCAATCTTCGGCACTTTATACTTTTCAGACTGACGCCACACCTGCTCGGACTGGGGCTGCACACCGCCTACTGCACAATAAAGAGCGACAGCGCCGTCGAGAACGCGCAAAGAGCGCTCTACTTCAGCCGTAAAGTCAACGTGTCCGGGAGTATCAATAAGCGAGAGACGATAATCACCCCACGATACGCAAGTAGCGGCAGACTGAATCGTAATACCGCGCTCCTGCTCCTGAACCATGAAGTCCATCGTCGCTGCACCATCGTGCACTTCGCCGATTTTATAGTTCTTACCTGAGTAATAAAGAATACGTTCAGACGTCGTTGTCTTGCCGCCGTCAATGTGGGCCATAATGCCGAAGTTACGAACCCGCTCTAACGGGATATCACGCTTTGCCATTTTTTTTTAGTCTTTCTTTTGGGTTACAAAAATTGTTGTATATTATCTCAAATCAGACCGATAAAATCAACCCCAAATTATAAAAAATTTGAGGCCGAGCGGCCTTAGGAGAGTGACTGTGATAATATAGGTCAGACCTATATTATCACTTTTTGGATAGAAATAAAAAAAGCCGGCGTAACCGCCCCTTGCGGGTGGTTGCGACCCGTGGGGAAGCAACCAAGCCGAGCGACTGCAAGGCCGAGCGTCCTTAAGGACGATGACGGCTTTTTATTTCATACAGCGGTATGAAATAAAAAAAGCCGGCAGCGTCCTACTCTCGCACGGGCGAGTCCCGCACTACCCTCGGCGATGGAGCCCTTAACTTCTGTGTTCGGAATGGGAACAGGTGT
>CAJGDE010000144.1 GCA_904502135.1 Kiritimatiellia bacterium | reverse complement strand
CTTGAGGAAATAGACGCTAAAAAAGCGGCGTTTGAAAAGTTTCGTGAAAGCACGTCTTTTAACGGACTCGTTCAAGCGGCTAATCTTTTTACGGCAGCTTTTCTTATGCCGAAAACTTCGCTCGAAGTACCGCTCACCGATCTTTTGGGCACGGAATTGCAGATGGTTAAAAAGCCAGATCCGACAATTCCGACAACGACGAATCTCCTTGCAGTCCTGAATCCGGAATCGCCTGCATATCAAAAACCGTCGGATGAAATGCTCGCTCGAGTCTCCGAAATCTGCGCGCAAAACAAGGTTCTCCATTGGCCGCTCGTTTTCCCGAGGGTATTTGAGAAGGGTGGTTTCGATTGCATTCTAACCAATCCACCGTGGGATCGTATAAAGTTGCAGGAAAAAGAATTTTTCGCCGCCTATGACGAAAGGATCGCTAATGCGCAAAATGCCGCCCAACGCAAAAAGTTGATAGAGAAGCTTCCCGAAGAAAATCCAAGTCTCTACGCAGCGTTTAGTGCGGCGCTTCGTCGAGCCGATGTCGTCAGCACATTCATTCATGGTTCAGGTCGCTTTACTCTTTCGAATGTCGGAGATGTAAATCTTTATGCAGTTCTTTCTGAAGTTGTATTGAATGTTCTTAAAAAAAATGGGAGAGCTGGATTTATTGTTCCTATAAGTCTATGCACTGATGAACCAAATAAAGCCTTATTTGGAGAAATGATTGGAGGAGGTAAGTTGGCTTCATTTTATGGATTTGAAAATGAAGAAAAGCTATTTCATGATGTGCATCATGCATTTAAGTTTGCGCTTCTTACTCTTGGTGACAGTGTGAATACCGATTTTTCGTTTTATAATAGACGGGTTGCCTCACTTTATGATGAGCGTAGACATTTCAGTTTGACTGCATCTGACTTCGCATTAATTAATCCCAACACAAAAACGGCTCCAATTTTTAGGACAAAGTTTGACGCTGAATTATCTAAGAAAATATATTCACACATTGGTGTTCTAAATTCAAGAGTGAGCGGTAATAACCCATGGTCGATTGAATATGGAACATTGTTTCATATGGCAAATGACAGTTCAATCTTTAGAAATAATATTGAGGATGCTACTTCTCCTCTTTATGAGGCAAAACTATTTTGGTTGTACGATCATAGATTTGCTACATATGAGAATGCTGGTGAAGTTAGGTATGTAACTGTTGATGAGAAGCGATCTATTGATTATGCTATTACACCACGCTATTGGGTGCCTAATAGACATTTACAATCGGCGTTGTCTCAAGGTTCTTTGGGGTATCTTTTGGCATGGCGTAAAATAACAAGTTCTACAAATGAGAGAACTACTATTGTATCTGTTCTTCCTGAAGTGCCCGCAGGAGACTCGGTGCATCTCTTCTGGGTCAAACAGGATGATAGATTAAAGTCATGTTTATTAGCCGATTTGTGTTCTTTAGTGCATGATTGGTGTGCACGGCAGAAGGTTGGAGGATCAAATTTCAGTTTCTATTTGTTTGATCAAGTAGCCACTCTCTCACCCTCCGCTTATTCGCAAACTGATATCGACTTTATCGTTCCTCGTGTGCTCGAATTAACTTATACATCTTATTCGCTTAAAGGCTGGGCAGAGGCGCTTGGGTATGAGGGCGAGCCATTTGTGTTCGATCCGGAGCGCCGCGCTATTCTCCGCGCCGAACTTGACGCGCGATATGCGAAACTTTATGGCCTCAACGAGCAGGAACTTACCTACATCCTCGACCCCTCAGCCGTCTACGGCGAAGATTATCCATCCGAATCCTTCCGCGTATTGAAGGAGAAGGAGCTCGCCGAATTCGGCGAATACCGCACCATGCGCATGGTCCTTGAAGCTTTCAGAAAGGACGATAGATAGGAAGAGTTCTTTTAAGCTATGCATCGTCTACGAGGATTTGATTATAGGCGGCCGTATTTTTATATGGTAACGCTGAAGCAGCTGCCGGAGCTGGCGGCATTCTCACGTATTTTTGATGAGGCGGAGCCTCCGAAGGATACGCGGGGGCGGTCGCGCTATCTTATTGAGAATGAGATTACGAAGGCGTTTGTGCGAGCGATTCGGGATTTCGCTGGGAAATGGTGGGGGCTTTGGTCGATTGATTGCTTTGTGATTATGCCAGATCATATTCATTTGCGTATCCGCATTAAAGATACTGGCGATCAGATGCCGCTTGGGAAGTATGTTTATCAGTTGATGAAGGCGTTGGCGGGTGAATACTGGCGGGTGTTGGCGGCGGACGGGGCCACGGGTGATGGCGGCGGACGGGACCGCCGCCGCAACACTCGGGATGGGGGCACCGCTGTAAACCGCCCCTTACAAAATGCGAGTGTTGCGGCACCTGCCCCGTCAGGTGCGATAGCGCCAGTTTTCGAGCGTTCCTGGCACGATTGGATAGTGAAAAAAGATGGCCAGATAGCGGCCTTTACGCGGTATATTCGCGAGAATCCGGAGCGGGCTTGGCTGCGGCAGCAGAATCGCCAATATTTCGGTAAGGTTCGCAAGGTTTCGTTCTTGGGGCGCGAATGGTTTGCGTATGGGAATCTCGCCATTCTTGATTTGCCAGTCTTGATGGCCGTAAAAGGGCATCGCGCTACGAAGAAAGGCTCGGTAGAATGGGATGCGCTTGTGGAGGCTTGTTCGCGAATCGGGCCTGGCGGCGCTGGCGTAGGCACTTTCATGAGTCCGCTTGAAAAAGCTTGCGGTAATGCAATTGCCGCGTCTGGCGGGAAGTGGGTTGTTCTTTCTCCAGAGGGCTTTCACGACAGGTGGCATCCGCCGCGCGAGAAAGAGGGCTTTTGCGCAGAGGGGCGCATGCTTTTTCTTTCGTTGTATGCTGCCATGGATCGCACGCCGACGAAACAAGAACTATACCAACGTTGCCATGAAATGGGCGATATCGTGGTGGAAGGGCTGAAATAAATGCGTTATTATATAATCATATTGAAAGGATTCTTACAATGAGAAATAGAAAGATTTTATCTGCGAAAAATCCTCACTACTCCTTGAGTGATAAGATGATTTCGCTTGTTGCTGAAATAACAGAGATTGCTACGCATCTTGAAATGCGCGAGAGCGCGATAGATCCTCTTCTGCGAAAGAAGAATAGGCTTAAGACAATTCATTCGTCGCTTGCAATAGAGCAAAACACTCTTACCTTGAAGCAGGTGACTGATATAATCGAAGGGAAAAGGGTTTTTGGTCCTCCTAAGGAAATAGAGGAGGTGAAGAACGCAAAAGCTGCGTATGGAATGCTTGAAAAAGTGGATCCGTACTCAATGAAGGATTTTTTGAAGATTCACGGTTTAATGGTCGGCGGATTGACATCTCAGGCAGGACGTTTCAGAACGGTGGAAGTCGGTGTATATTCAGGTAAGAAGCTTGTACATGCGGGGGTGCCATATAAAAT
>CAJGDE010000143.1 GCA_904502135.1 Kiritimatiellia bacterium | reverse complement strand
TGATCCTGTTGCGAAGCTTTCTTCTGTTCTTGACGAAATTGGACGCGACAAGAACGCGGATGTTGACGCTCTTTTATGGCGCAACGCAAATTGATTAGTCGGATGGGCGGCGGTAGCCCGCACATTCGACTAACCGATTACAACCTGTCGCGCGGGTTAAAACCTGGGGCAAACGCATAAAATTCCAAACAGGAACCGCTTACTTGGAACCGAACATCGTCTTGTCGAAATTGAAGAACACAAAAACAGGCAAAAAGCCGCCTTCATTGAAACACACAAGACCGAACTGGAGCGCCGCCTTGCGCGCCTTAGCGATAAAAGAAGCCTGAACGCCATTGCGCAACGTATCAACTTGAGAATATCCGATAGCGACCTGCGCGCCGGACTTAACTTCATTTGCCTTGTTGGCGCAAATGCTGACCTGCGCACCGGTTACGGCTTTATTTTCGCAAGCAATTCCAAGAGCGCAGCCCTTGATATCCTTATCGGCGTTTTTAAACCACCAATCCCATGTGCATTCTGACTTCGCGGCGGAAGCAAAAGCGATAATCGAGAATATGACGAGCAACTTTTTCATTTTATAATCCTTTCTTTTTTTAGAAAAAAATTTCTCTGTAAGTATTACATATTAAACTAATAATGTCAAATGGGGTGCGATTGGATGCGATTTTATTTCGTTGAAACTAAATTCGGCGGTTGGATGCATTTTGACATATCGCCCGCGCGTCTTCGCGGCCTAACGGCCTGAACGCGCATGTGCGGAGGCCGGCAAGGCTGGCGCGAAAGCGTCGATACTGATGCGCGCGGGAGATGATTTTGCGTTAAGCTGAGGAAAATACATCGCCTCGACCGAAACGCCGGGAAGAGTGAACTCTCCCGACGAGACGACCCGCATCAGATACATGAAATCAATCGTCTCGCCAGCTTTCATCGAAAAGCGTTTTGAAAAGACGAGCATTCTGTCATCACGCGCGTCACTGCGCATAACCCATTCACCGTCTGCAACCTTCAACGTAAAATCGTTAATTGGCTCCATCGCGCCCGCGAAAAGATCTTCTATCACCAGATCGCCAATCTCACGCGCTTCATGAGACGTTATCGCCAATTTCACATAAACCATTTCTCCCAATTTGAGTTTTGTAATATCAATAGGCACGCCCTCCGGCGTTTCGAAGCTGCGAACTATCGAAAGCCCGTTTGTCGCCGCCTTCACCTCCTCGATTTTCGGAAGTTCAAGCTTGCGCCACGCAACAAATTTATCGCCCTTTTGCGGCGGCTTGAAGCGGTAATACTCGCCGATCGCTAGCAGCGCATGAGCATTCTCCTCAGTCGTCCCCCAGCAGTATTTAGCGCGGTCGCGTCTATCCTGGAGATACTGAACAAGCGGCAATATTCGCACATCGTCAGGGTCAAGCTCTAAAAGCGCCGCCAGCAGGAATGACGCCTCCTTTACCGTAGAGGGCGATGCTGCGTTAGCAAGAAGCGTTTTCGCCCGCGCCCTGTCGCCGATTTCAATGAACGCTCTCGCAAGGCGCGCTCGCGAAAGAAGCGAGAGTTCATCTTTCATCTGATACAGACGAAACATCCTGTCCTTATCGCTCTTACCGGCGATTGCGAGAGTGTGAAGCGCGTAGGCCGATACATTTTCATTCGTTGAAAGCGCCCACTTCGCCAAGAATTTCAAAACGTTGCTCTTCGCGAAAGGCGCAACTTTCACGCCCGCCTCTTCGGCCGCCACGAGGAAGTGCGACGCATAGAGAGATACCTCCGTATCCCACGGCGCGTAATTTACATCGGGCCACATCACAAAATCATTTTTGCGCACCATCGATTCGACGCGCTTAACGCCAGACTCAACAACCTGCACATAAGAATGCTCAGCATTTATTTTCACGCACGAAAGAATGCCGCCTGCCGAAATAAGTGGGAATACGCGCGAGACAGTCTGCTCTAAGCATCCGTGCGGATACTCGCAGAGCCACTCAAGCGAGCGCGCCAAATCACCTACCGGCGAATCGTATTCACGGAAGGTAAAGCGCCCTTTTTCAGGCTCAAACTTTTCATTGGGCCCGATACGCTTCACGCCCGCCGTCTCACGCCACGCGACAGCCGGGCGCACGGGAAGAAGAATCTTAGAAACGTGATTCTCCCCAAAACCGACTACTTTGTAAGTAAGCTCCATTTCACCTGCATCGTCCATCGCGGTGATTCTGCATGTGATGTTTGTCGAGGCGTCTTTTGCGAAAGGAATCTTCGCCGCCGAAACTTCTGCCCCGTCCACCGAAATCGAATATGTAAATTCCCCTCCCTTGCCGCTTCGGTTATAAACGGGAAGCGTGACATCAAACTTGTCATTCGGCGCCACAAAGCGCGGCGCATCGGGCATAGCGACAAGCTTCGGCGAAACCTTAAGCTGCAGCGACTTTGATCCCGTCGCACGCTTATTATACGCAAGTGCCGTAACGCGCACTTCGCCGACAAACTCCGGCAGGCGGAACACCGTTGAAGCCTTGCCGTTTACAACCGGAACTTTAGCCTTCCAAAGTGCAAGCGGCTTAAAGCGCCGCGTGGGCACTGGACTTACGCGCGAGAGCATTTCGGCACCGAATCCGCCGCCTGTTTTTACGCCGTTTAACTTAAGCGCGTCCATACCCAACACAGGCAGAATGCGATGGTAAATATCATAAAGATTATGTATAGCCGTACGCCACTTGGCAAAATGACCAATGGGGTTTGGCGTCTCTTCGCCTGTAAGAATGTTTATGCCTTCATCAACAAGCGTTACTACAACATCCGAAGCCTCAGGAGCGGCAATATCAACTTTTACCGTTGAGCCGTCCGTGCCAATTTCGACCTTGCCATTAAGATCAACTGCAATTTCATTTTCGATTGGTCTAACTCCAACTGTCGCCTGACCATGAGCGCGAACGGCAAGACGCTTTAAGTTCGCATCCACACCCTGAACGACACTTAAATAAACATCAAGATTCGGCGCATCATCCGCCTTTACAGGACGCAAAACGATTTGCGACGTCGCATTCGTAAGCGCGATAACCTCTGTATAAGAATAAGTATCGCGCATCACCGTTAAAAGGCCATGCCCCGTAAACGGAGACTTCACGACGAGTCGCGGCGTTTCACCGACGCGATAAAACGCTTTATCAGGCATAATCGAAACTTTTGTCGGATCTGAAAGCGGAGCGCGCACAACATTATCACCCCATGAGCTTAAGTAGAATTCGCGCCCGAAAGAAGAGCGGCTTTCCTTGTCTGTCACCGTAATTGCATAATCGCCACACTTGTTAAGCGGCAACTCATAAATAGTATCCTTATCCGCAGCTGTTTCAATTTGAACACCATCGACTATGGTATTGCGCACGCGCTCGCAATGCCATGTAGCCCAGCCGCGCCCATCCTTCTTATACGAATAGTACGAATCGATTTGTTCTATTTTTACGGTGAGTTTTTTACTTTCATTAAGGCGCTTACCATCCGGAGTAACGCAGGCGATTT
>CAJGDE010000142.1 GCA_904502135.1 Kiritimatiellia bacterium | reverse complement strand
GGTCTTGGCAACGGCTGGCAGAGTCAGCTTTATGTCCGCGAAGGCCGCAGAATGGTCGGCGAGTATGTTATGACGGAACACAATTGCCGTGGCTCGATTACAGCTCCCCGTCCGATCGCCATGGGCGCTTACGGTATGGATTCCCATCATGTGCGCCGCCGCGTTACAAAGGACGGCTATGTGTATAATGAAGGCAATGTCGAGGATTATATCTCCTGCGACGGAAAAACGCGCTTCCCGCCGTATCCGATCGACTTCGGCGCCATTCTTCCCAAGAAGGCGCAGTGCGAGAATTTGGTTGTCTCTGTTGCGATATCCGCCTCTCACATCGCTTTTGGTTCTATCCGCATGGAGCCGGTTTTCTTTGCGCTCGGTCAGGTTGCAGGCGCTACGGCAGCTCTGTCGATTGATGCGGATAAAGCCGTACAAGATATAGATTATCAACTTTTGCGCAAAAGGTTGCTAGATCGCGGTCAGGTTCTCGGTCTTTAAGCGGTAAAGAGATAATGAATCCAAGACATAAAAATAACGAAGAAAATCTTGCTTCCTCGCCGGGGGCGAATATTCTTAGAGTGCATGATATAACAAAGCCTCTTGAGTTCGATTTAACAAGACCTCTTGAGATTGAAGTAGGTTGCGGGAAAGGCCGCTTTCTCGTTTCCCGCGCCAAGCAGAACCAGGACTGCGATTTTCTCGGGATAGAGCGCATGCTTGAGCGTGTGCGGCTTTTCGACGGAAAGTGTCGTCGCGAGGGTATAAGCAACGCCAAGGTCCTTAGGCTTGAGGCTCTTTATACGTTTCATTATCTTCTGCCCGACCATCATGCGAGAAAGGTTTATGTTTTCTTTCCCGATCCTTGGCCGAAGAAAAAACACCATTCCCATAGGCTTTTCGGTCCTCTGTTCTTAAATGCTCTCTGGAAGAGGCTTGAAATCGGCGGTGTCATAGAATTTGCGACAGATCATGCTGAATATTTCGAAACGGTTAAGGAATGTTTTTCTTTAGATAAGCGTTTTGAATCTGTCGAGCCGATGCCGCGACCGAAGGAGGTCTGGACGGAATTTGAAACCATGTTCCGCGAGCAGTCGCTGCCGATATATTCCGCAGCCTGGCGTACTCTTGAAGCTGATGATGCGCCGTTAGAACCTCTTACGATTCCAAGTGAGGCCGAGCCGCGCGAAGGAATTTTAAGACGCACATCTGCCAAGATGGAGAATATTTGATATAATAGATGAAATTTTCCTAAGAAGGCGTGTTCAATGACCAGTAACGACGAATATGTAATTCAATTATTGACCGAGCGGGGATATCTTTCGCCCGATCAGGTCGAGGCTGCTTCCGTATCGATGAAGGCCGCAGACGAAACAACCCTTGATGTTCTCGTTGCTGGTGGGACGATTTCCGAAGACGACGTTTTAGGCACGATAGCCGATCAGTTCGGCCTTAAATATTGTCATATAAACGCCGATGCGATTAATCCTGATGTCACCGGCGAGATTACGGCGGAAATCGCCAAGAAGTACGGCGTTGTTCCGATTGTCGCTACAGAAGATTCGGTGACGGTTGCGCTTTCAGATCCGATGGGCTATGACGCCATCGACTCGCTAAGATATGTTCTTCACGGCAAAGATGTTGAGGCTGTGCTTTGTCCGCTTGGTGAAGTTAAGGGCGTGATGGAGAAGCTGTATCAAACGGGTGAGGCGGCTGACGTTTCGACCCGCGATGAGATAGGCGGGCTTGAAGAAGCTACTGGGGATGATGCGCCCGTCATTAAGCTTGCTACTCTGATTATCGTTAACGCCATCAAGATGAAGGCCTCCGATATTCATATCGAGCCTATGGAGAAGGAGTTTCGCGTGCGCTATCGTATTGACGGTGCGCTCAGAAAGATGGATTCGCCGCCAAAGCGTCTACAGTCGGCGATCATTTCGCGAATCAAGATCATGTCGAAGATGAAGATATCTGAAAAACGCGTCCCGCAAGACGGTCGTATTCAGATAAATGTGGGTGGTCGCGATTTGGATCTTCGTGTCTCGTCCGTTCCGACAAATCATGGTGAATCGATCGTCATGCGTGTTCTTGATAAGTCGAACCTTTCGTTGGGCTTACCGCAGTTAGGCTTTTTGTCTGACGATCAGACGACGTTTGAGCGTCTTATCAAGCTTCCTGACGGCGTGGTTCTTGTTACTGGGCCTACAGGTTCCGGCAAGACGACGACTTTGTACGCGTGTCTGGGGCAGATCAATACTCCTGATAAAAAGCTCATTACAGTTGAAGACCCTGTCGAATATCAGATGAGCGGCATCAATCAGGTGCAGGTCAATAAAGATGTCGGCCTTGATTTTTCGGCTGCGCTGCGCTCTATCTTGCGACAGGCTCCAAACATCGTGATGATTGGAGAAATTCGTGACGAAGAGACTGCCGACATTGCGATGGAGGCGGCTCTTACGGGTCACTTGGTGTTTTCGACTCTGCATACGAATGATGCGCCCAGTGCCGTCACGCGTCTTCTCGATATCGGCGTAAAGCCGTTTCTCGTGGCCTCAGCCTTGCGCGCCGCGATGGCGCAGCGTCTTGTCAGAGCTGTCTGTGAACAGTGCAAAGAGGCATATACGCCTACTGAGCGCGAGCTTAAAATGCTCGGCTCAATCTCTAAGACCGTCCCCGACAAGATGTTTCATGGCGCAGGGTGCGAGCGTTGCGGAAAGACAGGCTACAAGGGTCGAAAGGGCATATTCGAAATTTTCAAGGTTGACGACACTATTCAGCGTCTTATTTTCGACCATGCTCCGGCGACGCTTCTCAGAGAGCGTGCCCGCGAGATGGGTATGCGCACGTTGCGTGAAGACGGAATGCTTAAGGTTGCCAGCGGCATGACCAGCCTTCAGGAAGTTCTTCGTGTAACGATGGGCGACGCCGATTGATCTTGGGCGTTTCGTTTGGGTTATATAAGCTCTTCGAGAATCGAGTCGCAAACTTCGTATCCGCGCGATGTCAGGCGGTAAGTGTCGCCGTCTTTTTCCGCAAGACCGTTGCGAACTGACGTTTCCATGATTTCAGTCGCCCTCATCCTTTCTGAAGGCTCTATTTTAGAAATCTGAAGGCCGTTACGTGTTCTGAGAGAGAAAAGGTATCGTTCTTTTCTGTCACGCTCTTCGTCTACTTTCTCAATGCCCAATTCGTCGCTTTCCGCATCAAGCGACATTATGTTTTTTGTGCGCTTAAGACCTATTCTTCCGTGAGCGCCTTCGCCAAGGCCGAAATAATCTTCTCCGTTCCATACGGCAAAGTTATGCCTGCATTCATATCCCGGTTTCGACCAGTTTGATATCTCGTAGCGTTTTAGCCCCAGTTCCTGCAGAAAGGAGTCGATAATCGAAAGACGGTTCATCACGGTATCATCGTCAGGCAGATTGACTGAGCCGTTTTTGATTTTCTTTTCAAGAAGCGTTTTTTCTTCAACGATAAGCGAATACGCCGAGCAGTGGACAAGACCCCACTTTGCGAGTCTCGCGTGCTTTGGTGAAAGAGCTGTTTTTTCTCC
>CAJGDE010000141.1 GCA_904502135.1 Kiritimatiellia bacterium | reverse complement strand
AGAGGTGGCGAAAGAGTCCGGAATGAAAGTCGGCATCATTACGACCGTGACGATTACCCACGCTACGCCTGCCGCGTTCTATGCTCACCGCGATTCGCGCGGCGATGATTATGGAATCACGCTCGATCTCATAAACAGCGGCTTCGACCATTTTGCGGGCGGCGCGATATGCAGAAAGGATAAAAATCATCCTGAGGACAAGGGCGATACATATAAGCTTGCCGAGAAGGCGGGTTACATGATTACCGAGAACATTCAATCGTGGAAGGCTCTTAAGAGCGGCACAAAATCAATAAGCATATTTTCCAAGCATGCCCTGCCTTTTCACATTGACAATGACGGGGAGTATCCGAGGCTTTACGAGATGCTGGAAAAAACGATAGAGCTTATCGACGGCGATGACGGGTTTTTCATAATGTGCGAAGGCGGCAAGATCGATTATGCGGGTCATGCCAACGACGCCGCGACCAATCTCAGAGATGTTCTTGAGCTCGATCGTGCGGTAAAGTCCGCGCTTTCATTCATGGCGAAGCATCCCGATGAAACGCTCATTATCGTAACCGGCGATCATGAGACTGGCGGAATGTCGATGGGCTTTGCCGGCATCGGCGGAAAATTCAGAGTCGAGCATCTCAAGGGGCAGAACATTTCCGTCGAGGAATATTCGGAGAAGATAAAAAAGACGATCTCGAAGCGTGGCGCGGAAATTACGTTCGAAGAGATCGAAAAGGGGATAAAAGAATATTTCGGACTCGAGAAGCTTACGAAGAAGGAGCGCGCGCAGCTTAAAGAGGCGTTCAACGTCGATGTCGGCTTCGTAAAGGCGAATGTCAAGGACACGACGGCGCATAACGTAAGCCGCCGTTACGTTTTTGCGCAGGCCGTGAAAAATGTTTTAAATTCCCGCGCCGGCATCGGTTGGAGTTCCGCGGCGCATACGGCCCTGCCGACGTTTACGACGGCCATCGGCAATGGAGCGGACATTCTTGTCGGAATGCTCGATAATACGGATATCGGCAAGCGCTTAAGCGCACTTCTGAAGAAAAGCGCAAAGTGAGCCGTAAAGACCTTTGGGCGCTGATCGTCATCGCGGCCGCGCTGGTCGCGATGATGTTCGTTCCTTCCGCCGAGATCGTCGCGTACGATACAGGCAGAACCTTCCGCGCGCGAGTGGTCGCGGTCGACGATACGAATCTCTCCGTCGTAGGGTCGCTTGAATACGGAACCGAGAAACTTGAAGTCGAGCTTCTTGACGGACCTCTTAAAGGCTCTCGGATGAGAGCGGAAAACGAATTGAGGGCGCAGCCAGATGTTGATAAGAAATTCAAGAGCGGCGATATCGCCATCGTAAACTGGCCGCAATCCGAGATTAAGGACACGACAATCTTAAAGGCCCGCGATCATTGGCGGATAGGCTGGTTTTTCGTGATGGCTGGTGCATTTGCGCTTTTGCTGATTCTGTTCGCGGGCATTACCGGCGTCAAGGCCGTATTGAGTTTCATGTTCAGCTGTTTCGCCGTCTGGAAGATGCTCGTTCCGCTGTGCCTTAAGGGATGGAGCGCGAGTCTCGTATCATTCGCGACAGTGTGCGTTCTTACGTTTGTCATAATGTATCTTGTCGCCGGCGCTACGAAGAAAGGTGTTGTGGCGTTCGCAGGCTCCATGCTTGGAATCGCCTCAAGTCTCGTTCTCGCTCATTTCTTTTCATCTGTAATGCATGTAAACGGAATGACGATGCCGTTTGTGCAGGCGCTCATAAATTCGGGGTATTCTTCTGTCGATGCGTCAGACATTTTTATAGGCGCCATCATACTCGGCTCGTCCGGTGCGGTGATGGATCTTGCGATGGATATCGCCTCGGGCGTGTGCGAGGTGAAGTATCACAATTCATCGCTTGGGTTTAAAGAGCTCTTTCTTTCCGGCCTTCGAATGGGACGCGCTGTTGTAGGAACTATGACCACGACTTTGCTTTTGGCGTATTCGGGCGGGTATTTGACGCTACTTATGGTTTTTGCCGCGCAGGGAACGGCCCCTCTCGTCTTTTTAAATTCGACGATAGTCTCTGCTGAGACGGTCAAAACTTTTGTTGGCAGTTTCGGTCTCGTTCTGGTCGCACCCTTTACGGCGTTCATAGGAGCATTGATTTACTCCCGCCCTTCACGTGGCCACGCCGACGATGCCGCTTGAAAGACCTGTCCTAACGAAAGCGTAACGGCGCTTTCCGTCGCTCTCTATTATGATCGCCGCCGCATCAAGAAATCGCGGCCATGTTTCGCGCGAGAATTCCGTATAAGCGCCTCTTGCTGCAAGAAATGCCGCCACATAGAGATCGTGGGTGGTCGCGATGGTGAGGTCGGCGTCTGAAAGATTCGTCAGCCACTCTTCCAGCCGGTCGCTCGCTGCGGTAAGTCCGTTAAAGCCTTTCTGAACGCCGGTGCGCATATATTCGAAACACGCGTCGAAGAAATTTTTCGGTTTGAAAATTTCAAGAACCTCGGCGGGATCGTTGTAATAGAAAGAGCCGTTTCCGAGCCGCTCATGAACAGGGATGTCCTTTACGTCACGGCCCATTCCTTCGGCGCAAAGTTTGGCCGTCATCCTGGTTCTAAGAAGGGGGCTTGAATGGAAAGCGACTTTCCCCTTGTACGGTGAAAGAAGTCTTCCGAGTTCTCTCGCTGTTCGTTCGCCTTCGGCGGTAAGAGGCAGACTGTCGCCGAACGTTTCGTCGTTTGGATCGAGTTTCGGGCGCTCGGCATGGCGCACCTGCAAAATTACGCGTGAGCCTGAAGATAATTCAGATAGAATGTCGCTGATGGATATTTCGTTCATAGTGTGTTTATTAAATGGAGATGATAGTATAACATAAATTATTCACCGGCAGAGATTAGGTGAAGGTGAAGAATAATGTTAGAATGTTAGAATGTTAGAATGTTGGAATGTTTGAATGAAGGTGTAGAGATTAGGTGAAGGTTTGAGGTGAAGGTGAAGAAGGGGGAGGTCGAGTTCGAGTTTGAGACTAACGACTAATCACTAGCTATGAACTTTAACACTGATAATTTAGGTCTGACCTGAATTATCACACAGACAGGATTATAGTTTGCGGAAAATTCTGAACATTCAAATCTCAAATTTGCTATAATTCATTTCGTGATAACGCCGCGAACATATTCTTATAATAGGCTCTATGCAGAAGAGTCTAAGCTTTTATTGTCTTCGAATGCGAAGAGCGCGAAGAACGACGAGTTTAATACGCAGTACGCTGATATCTGGAAGAAGGTGGACGCATGAACGTTATGCAAAAGCAATCAGCCTGCAAGTTTGTCGAGTATTGGACATTTCAGCGCGGCAGCGAAAAAGGGGAGGATCAGCAATTTTGGAATTCGCTACTTGGTGAAGTATTGGGGCTTGAGGACGTAAAATCCCATGTTCAATACCAAGTGCCCGTCCCCATGAAAGGTACGACAAAATTCCTCGACGCATGGATTCCCGAAACGCGTGTGCTCATCGAACATAAATCTCGCGGCGTGAATCTTGATGCGCCGCAAGCGGGGCACAACGGCCTT
>CAJGDE010000140.1 GCA_904502135.1 Kiritimatiellia bacterium | reverse complement strand
GCCGCGCACGAGATAATCGCGCACCTGCGGCCACAAATCGGCGTTCGCGACCATTTTGCGGGCTTCATCAATCGTCAAATCCACGACCGGGTCTCCCCTTTCTTAGATGCGAGATACCTTTTCCAGCGTCTCTCGCTTTCCTGCTCACGGCCGAGCATGCTCAAAGCGCGGGATTCAAGAACCGCCTCGGCACGGGATAGCTCGACAGGAAAATCTGCACTTCGGATGACTCTCAGAGCGCGCTCCGCTTCGCCGGCAGCGAGCAACAGTTCAGCTAGCGCCGCAGCGGCTACCCCGTCACGGGGATTTTCCTCCTGCATCGCCTCCATTATCACGCGTGCGCGCTCGCTTCGCCCGTGCCGGACGAAAAGCCACGCAGCTGTGAGCATAAACTGTCTCTCTTCGCTGATCATTTCTTCTTAGGTGGAGCGTCGTTGAAAATGGTAACTGAAATTTTCTCGTACTGGAGACCCTCGATAGCATTCTTAACGAGGCTCTTTATGCTCGGAATCTTATCCGAAAGATCAACGTCCCATCTCGCGCGGATAGCAACAGCCGCCGATGACGGAAGCGTCTTCTTGGCAAACGGATCATTATCTGGAAGAACTACATGAACGCGGGCATCGACTACACCGTCGATCGATGTTATCGTGCGCGAAAGATCCTGGGCGAGCGCGTCCATAAACCTAATACGCTCCTCCGACGGTGAAGAGACCATCCCCGTTTTCTTAAACGCTTCAGAAACGCCGTTAAAATCACGCTGAGGCAATCCGCGGCGTTCGAGAAGGTTGGCAGCGCGGGCGAAATCCTTTTCGTCGATTACAACATTCCATGTACCTTCTTCGCCTTCAACCTTACGGCACTTGATTCCGTCATCAAGAAGCGCCGCCATTACAAGATTCGCCTGGCGCTCTCCAAGAGATGAATTAAGCGTCGCTTCTTTCTGACACCCCGCCAGAATCGCCGTAGCGAATGCAACGATTATAATCCTTTTCATATCGTTATCCTCGTTTTGATCCTACTTGAGTTCATATCCCACAAAAAAAGTCCGACTACTGATTCTTAATCAGCGTCTGTATAGCCTGAGAAGCTTTATCGGCAACTTTAGCTACAACTTCCTGCTGAAACGAAAGATTGGCTACTTCGTACTGAAGCTCATAGAGTTCAGGAGCTGAAAGCGCACGCTCGGCGCTCAACTCGGAAAGCGCACGAATGCGGTGGATTATCCCCTGGTTGTTGTCATGAGCCATCGCCCATGAGCGCGCGGCAGAATCCGCGAAAGGAATCTCTGCAACAGGCTCTGGCGACATCGCAGCTTGAAACTCCGCCACTGCCGCCGGATCGGGAGAAGCTTGAACAGCCTGAGCTCCCATCATAGGATCAACCCCTCGAACTCCAGCCGAGGAGACAGCCTCTATTATCATCGCCTCTGTCATATCATCATATCCTTTGCCAAGCGTGCAGCAGCGGGATCTCCCGTCTGTTCTGCAGCTTCTTTCATCACATTCATGGCCTCAGCGGTTCTTTCAAGCCTCAAAAGCGCCATTCCCTTAAATGCCTTGATCATCGCCGAATCGGGATAATCGCACAGCGCGATTCCATCGGCGAAATCAACTGCACCTTGCAGATCCCCCTTGCTTATGGCGAGTATCATCCTCGCCACCGCAAGCTGCTCAGCGCGTGGGCGAAACTCGTCCAATGACGCTAGAATCGTCTCGGCACTCTTGAACCGGTTTCTCCCCGTTGCCATTAAAGCAATATCGAGGAGAAGCCGGGCCTCACCTGAAGTGACATCAAACATCAACGGAAATTGGACGAGATCGACTTGAGAGCGTCGGCCATGTTCTTCTGGATGTTCGTCATTGTCGTCAAAGCCAAGTTCCAGCTCTGCAAATCGTACTGGAGCTGCTGAAGGTTGGCCTGAACATCGGGATGCTTCTGGTAATTCTCGAGAGACTCTTTAAGACGGTCTTCCATAATGCCCGCCGCATTGATAAGTGCGTTATACACTGCGTCGGTGTGAACGAAATTAGTGCCGTCGCCCGAGACGCGGTACATCTCAACGGGAGTGTTGCTTACATTGGGAAGGCCTGCTGCGCCTGTTACTGTATCTGCCATTTTATGGTTCCTTTCATTGTTGTTTTTTGTTCACATCTTGCGATTCAGATGAGGCACCCACCCCTTCCTTCACGGCAAGGCGTAAAAGTTTTCTAGCTGTAAAATTCGCTTCTTTAAGCCGGGAGACTTTCGCGTACTCATCGCGCTCAAGTCCTCCGGCAAGCGCTTCTGTAATTCGATCATCAAGCGCTTTAAGAATAGAATCGTACTTTGCGAGAGCTTCTTCAGCGTTGCTCCCGTAAAGTTCATGCTCTATTTCTAAAAGTTTAAGCCCCATTCTATGGTCTCCATTCAAATGTACCATCAGCTCCACGCACCGTTATGGAGTCAGGCTTTATCTTTTCGATCGTAAATTCGCCAAATCGTGCGCCCTCCATGGCACGGGTCCCGTCATTCAACACGAGGCACGGGTATGGAACTGTAAGAATTCCGGCGATCGGCATCTTAGGCGTAGGTGTACACTTTGCGGCACTCTTACGCTTCAAAGCTAAAACTTCTCCTGCGTCATCATTACTTGAAGTAAGCTGACATACTTCGCCGCCGAGTGAAACCCGAGAACAATCAACATTCGAAATCTTCGGCACATCTTCGCTCATAGACCTTAATATCTTCTCAAGGTGTCCGTGAGATGCAGCGCGCCCAGAAAGAAACGCTTTACGCCCTTCGAGTCTGTCGAGCTTAAGTTTATTCTCAGTGACGAGAAAGAGAAACTCATTTACGGCAGAGACCAGAGATTCTGCATCGGAAAAATCGACTTTAACGCCAGGATGGGCAGCACATGCTCTCGCCGTAGCTTCAAGGCGCATTACTCTCGTTTTGAAATCTCCTTTTACAGAAACGCCCTCGCCTGTGCGAACGACTGTAAAACCGCATTCCTTGGCAATGTCATCAAGACTTTCAGTAGGCTCTGTTACAATCGCTATCGGTTCTCTTTTAAACTTTTCAGATGCAGCGCAGTAAATCTTCTTTGCCTCACACCACGCTTTCAAGGAATACTCTTTAGTTTCAGCCGGATATTTCTTCCAAGCGAAAAAGCCAAGAGCCGAAAGAGCAATAAAAGCAAAAATTACAAAAGCGCATCCGAACGGGAAACATTTTTTAGCGCTCTCAGGCTCCTTATCGTCAGTCTCAACTTTCTCTTCATCATCTTTAGGCGTTTCGACTTCCGTTTTCGGCCATACGAGAGTTTTCCACGCCCCTTCTTGCGGGCCTACCACGAGCGCACTAGCACCCACTTGAGTTACATGATACGGCTCGAGCTTTACCGTCTTTCCGCCCGGCATAAGCGCAACAACACGCTCCGAAGTAACCTCAAGCTCAAACGCCTTTTCGCCTACAGACGCGTCGCTTAAAATTATATCGCAATCGTCCCCACAGCCGAAGGTAAGGTTCATGCCCTCGACAAGCGCAACCTCAGCCCCAGCGTTAGGCCCTTGAACTATCTTTAAAAGAAACTTC
>CAJGDE010000139.1 GCA_904502135.1 Kiritimatiellia bacterium | reverse complement strand
TATATGTTTGTCGATTGGTACGATGCAGAGTCAAATCTTGTTAATGATACCGTCAATGTTACGGCTGCATCAAATCATGTTCTCTATGCGCATTGGGATACTTATAACCTGACGCTTAATGCGAGAGAAGGAAAGTTTGATGGGGGGGCAGCCATAACGAATATCCCTTGTGTTCTCGGCGAGAATTATCCGGCAGACTTGCCTATTCCTTCACGCAGTGGATATGTATTTGCAGGCTGGTGGACTAAGGCCGGAGTACAGAAAATAGATAGTGACGTTATAACGGAAGATGGACTAGAGCTTTATGCCCGTTGGAAGGAGGTATTCTCAGCCGCAGAGAAAGTGAATCTTATTTTTAATTATAATGATGGGTCTCAAAGAGCTATCACAAATAAAGTTGATCAATATACGGCGGTAGGAAATAAGTATGTTTTTGCCCCGCAACATAAAGATGGCGATAAATATCTTTTCTTCGGCTGGTCTACGGCAAAAGAAGGTGAAGAAGGTGGAGTTGAGCTTACTGCAGATACAATCGTTTCATCAGAAACGAACGTTTATGCACGATGGTCACTTAAAGCAATGAATGACGCTACGGGTAATTATGATATTTTATTTGAGGGCGATACAGATTGGTATGAAGAAACAGACGAATCGCTTAAGTATAACGGTCAAAAAACAATTCGAAGTGGAAATAGTGATGTAAACACAGAATCGGAAATTAGAGTAACTGCTTATGGGAGTGGCACTTTGTCATGGAAATATAAAACTTATGGACGAAAAGGAGGTCGTCATCCTGATTCCTTAACATGGGGTGAAGGGGGAGATGAACGTACTGTGGAGGGGGAATGTGATTGGTCTGATATAAGAACCCCGGAATCTTTTACGAATGCTCTTCAATCAATTGATATAGTATATAAAGTTGCTAGTGGCAATCCTTACAACGGATATTGTGCCTGGCTTAGCGATTTTGTTTGGACACCATCTGCTTCTTCCTCCCAAATCGATTCTTGGGATTCGGCCGTTGAGCTTAAGCAAGAGCCGACTAATGCCATATTTGAAACGGGTGGCGCGACAAACTGGGTCGTCACAACAGATGTTGTTGATGCTGGTGCGAATGCCATCGCGATAACAAATCTTGCAGCGTCGCGCAGTTCGTGGGCGCGTATGACGGTTAAGGGCGCAGGTGAGCTTCGCTTCAAGTGGAAGGTTAATTCTGAGCGCGGATACACAGATTCCGCCGGCCAGTATCAAAAGTGCGACTATTTGGAATTTTGCGACGGCGAAAATCATGTTGCATTCATAGACGGCGATTCCAAAGGCTTCATTGATGTTGTATACACAAATAAGCTTAATTCATCCCATGTATTTACATGGCGTTATGTGAAAGACGGCTCTGACACCGAAGGCGATGCTTCCGCCGATGCAGCTTATGTAGATAGCGTTGTGTGGACTCCTGTTGCGCCCGTCAATCCAGAGCCAAGCGAAAGTGATAGGCCTGTTATCTCGTCTTTTGCAAATATAAGTGACGGAGTCTTTTCGCTAAGTATTCCGAATGCCAGCGCTCTTTTTGACTATGAACTTCGCGGCAGCAATACGCTGTCTGCTCCGCTTGAGAGCTGGCCGATACTTGAGAAAAAGAGCGGCGTTGACGGTGCGCTTGAATTTACCCATCTTGTTCAAGAGGGTGAAGACGCCATGTTCTACTACATCAGAGTTAAGGCTAAAGATTGATAATGTTTAAGCTGAGCGTTATATTCAAGAGAGCCTTTCTTGACTCTTTGCCTGTTTTGATGGGTTATTCCACGATGGGCTTTGCGGCCGGCGTTTTATTGGCTGCCAAAGGTGATGTGCCGTTCGCTCCTGTATGGGGATGTCTTTCTGCTGCAGCCTTTGTTTCCGGAACTCTCAGTTTCGCGATAGTTCCGCTCTTAGCCTCAAGCTCCTCTCTTATCGCAATCGCCGTTTTGACTTTAGCGATAAATTTTAGGTACGCGTTTTACGGAATCTCGATGCTTTCTCGTTGGAAGGATGTAAAAATACTTAAAAAACTTTTTTTAATTCACATGCTTACCGACGAGAATTACGCGCTTGAAACTTCAAGTCCCATTGAACACAGTCGTTTATATGAGCGCTATTGTACATATCTATCCGCTCTCAACCTTTCATATTGGGTGATCGGTGTCACTTTAGGCGCCTTTAGCGTATATGCTCTTGAGCGCGCGCTTTCGCCTGAACGCATAAAGGCGGCGACCGAGGGCGTTGAGTTCGCGATGGTCGCGCTTTTTATTGTGATTTTCACCGAGCAGATCAAAGGGTTTTTGCGCCGTGGAAACTAACCGTATTTTATATCTTCTTGGCGCGATAGCCGTCGGCTGGGCCGTGACATATACGTTAAGAGCCCTGCCTTTTATCATATTCGGTTCAAAAGCGCGCGACCTACCGCCGTGGCTTGAGAGATTAGGCTCATACATTTCGCCGATAATTATTTTTGGCCTCGTCATATATTCCTATTCTTCGCTTGAGTGGAAGACATGCTGTCCGTATTTGGCGGGCTTGGTCACGCTTGCGCTTCAGCTATGGCGCCAAAATCCTTTAATCAGCATCGTTGCCGGCACCGTCGTCTACATGATGCTTTTGCGCTACATATCACTCTGAAATGGTATAATGTTAGTATGATTGAATCAGGATCGCTTTCAAAAATGATACTCAAGTCCTCCGGAGTTTTCTCCGATGAGGCAATAGAGCGCATTTTCGTATCTCGCGCTATGAATCCGGGAATGCGTCTTGCGGAGGCTGTTGTGAAATATGGCGGCGTTAAAGAGAATGATTTTCTCGCCGCCGTAGGCAAGGTTCTTTCGCTTGAAACGGTAGATCTCGCCAACCATACGCCGAGCCCCGAGGCTCTTACGAAGCTCCCGGCCAGCGCCGTTAATCAGTATAATGTTTTGCCTTACAGGTTTGACGGCGAAACGCTTACCATAGTTTCTTCCGACCCGTTCGATACTGCCGCCGTCGATGGACTTAGGCTTATCGCGCTTTGCCGCGTAGTGAGCGTTCTTGCTCCGCGCGAAGACGTCGAGAAGGCCGTTAAGAAATATTATGGCGTCGGCGCTGAGGCGATCGAGAAAATGCTCGAGGACGGCCGATTTGATTTCAGCGACGAGTTCGGCGCGATGACGAAAATCGATGTCGGCGAAATGGGAGAAGAGGCGTCGATCGTGCGGTTCGTAAACCAGATCATCGCCGAGGCCGACCGTCAGGGCGCAACAGACATCCACATCGAACCTCAGGAGACGGAACTTAGAATCCGCTATCGTATCGATGGAATGCTTCACAAAGTCGATGTGCCGCCGCAGCTTAACCGTCTTAAGTCCGCGATCATTTCGCGCATCAAGGTAATGGCCAATCTTGATATCGCTGAGAAGCGCCTGCCGATGGACGGGCGAATCGGCATACGTTTAGCTGGGCAGGATATCGATATTCGCGTCTCTACGATGCCGGCCGCGTACGGCGAGTCTATTTCTCTCAGACTTCTCGCCAAGAGCGGAAGTTTCGTCAAGATGTGCGATCTTGGCTTTAACGAGCGTGATTTTGCAGTCGTCGATAAAATCATCCGCCGCCCGAACGGAATCTTCCTCGTGACCGGGCCTACCGGTTCAGGTAAGTCGACGTCGCTTTATTCGTTTCTCTCTGAAGTCAATCGGATGGATGTCAGAATC
>CAJGDE010000138.1 GCA_904502135.1 Kiritimatiellia bacterium | reverse complement strand
TACGCTAACAAGGTTTCATCTGTCGGACACTGCGCCTTTTCTCGCGCCGAAAAGCTTGAGCGTGTAATTCTTTCCGGTTCGGCCGACACTATTCCGAACGGATCTTATGCGACCCATCCTGGGATTCGCAGTGGCGTATTTTCGGATTGTCCCGCTCTTAAGGAGGTCGTGCTCGACCTGCCGCTTAAGCATCTTGGCGATGCCGCGTTCGCGGGTTCGACGAATCTCTCAAGCGATATAACAAAAATCGTCCCGCGCACGATAGAAAGTATCGGCACGACGGCATTTTGGAACTGCATAAATCTTCGCGGCGAACTTGTGACCGACGCTGTGAAATCAGTCGGCTCGAGAGCGTTTCAGCGAGCGGGGTTTGATTCGATTTCGCTCGGGTGCGATGAATCGCTTAAAGAATTCACGAGCGGCGGAAGTTCAGGCGGAATTTCGTACGGCGTATTTACGGGCGGCCCTAATCTCACCAACCTCGAAGTACGTGCGGCAGGACTTGTTTCTTTAGGCTCAAACAACTTTTCCGACATTCCCAATCTCAAACGCGCCGCATTCGATGCGCCCAAGCTTGAGGTCATGGGAGAGACGCGCGGCTGCTGCTCCGGGCTTAAGAGCCTTGAAGTGATTGAAATGAATACGCCGCACCTCAGAGTCATCGGCGAATCTTGGCCGCCTTTTAACGCGACGCGCTCATTGAAGGAGGTTGTCTGGACGGGTCCTGCGCCGAGACTTGGTCCGTTCAAGCGTCTTTTCAATGGTGTAAGACCTGTCGCTAATACAGCTGAAAAAGCGAAGCCATGCGTCATTAGAGTTAAAAATTCTGACGGCTCATGGGAGGCTCTCGCTTCGGAGTTCGAAGGTGTTGAAGAAAAATTTGCCCCTAAAAATTGCGTCGGCGTAATGTTCGCCTCATCGCGTAAGGCTTGGCTTATAATTGAAAAATAAGGAGAAATGAAATGTCTAATAAAGTAATGCTCGCTCTCTCATCGTTGCTTCTTGCGGCGCATCCGCTTTTCGCGGCGGGAGATTTTGTTATCGCTACAAACTCAATGCCGAAGGCGGCCATTGTCGTTGCCGAGGACGCGCCCGTTGCCGTAAAATATGCGGCGGGAGAACTCGCTAAATATCTTAACAAAATGACGCAGGGTTCTTTTCCTTTGACTTCTGCGCCCATTGACGGATGGAATACGATTTTGGTCGGAGCGAAAAGCGATCAGAAAGCGTTCGATGGTATAGACATCCGACTTTCGGGCGACTCAAAGACTCTTTCAATCTCTGGTGAGCGTCCTCGCGCCGTAATTTACGCCGTCTACGATCTTCTTGAAACGTTCGGCTGCGGCTTTTGGACGCCTAACTCCGAGACAGTTCCCGCGTTGCCCAACATTTCGCTCCCAGCGGGCTACGTCAAGCGCGATGCGCCCGCTATGCGCTACCGCTGCGGCAACCACTACACGACAGGCGCGAAGTTCATGGTCAAGCTTCGTGCGAACGAGAACAAGCGCGGCTCTGCAGAAATTGGTATTGCGCCAGGCGAAGGCGAGAATATCATGCACTCGCTCGTTTTAAAGTGGATTCCCCGCAAGAAGTTTTTTAAGACGAAACCCGAATGGTTCGCTCTTGTCGAGCGCACCGACAAGGAGACGGGCGAGAAAAAGAAAATTCGCGTAAACGGCGCTCTTTGCATGACGAATGTCGAAATGCGCGAAGAACTTTTGAAGGAGATTGGCGCGTTTCTCGAGAAGAATTATCCCAATGACAAATCTATCTCTCTTTCGCCGAGCGATATGGGAGACTATTGCCACTGCGAAAAGTGCACGGAGCTTATGAATACCGATGCGAGCAAGGCGCCGACGATTCTCTATCTCGATTTGCAGCGTTTTGTTGCCGATCACTTCCGCGAAAAATATCCCGAGGCGACTTTCAATCTTCTTTCCTACTGGTCAACGACCGAGCCTCCCGCCGATACGAAGAAGTGGCGCTTAAGAGATAACTGCGGCGTAGGTTTCGCTTCTCTCTGGCGCAACCATGGCTTCCCCATCGACTGCAACGAGCGTTTCGCTCCGCGAGTAAAGGCGTGGCTCGATATGTCCGATAATTTCATCTATTGGGATTATTACGCCAATTTCGCAGCCTACCTCAATCCTTTCCCCAACCTCGATATTCTCGGGCCCGCTTTCAAGTTCTATCGCGACAACCACTTTATCGGCGGCTTCGCGCAGATGCCACATACGCGTATGGCGCCTCTTGCAGATCTTAACTGGTATTTGATGGGCAAGCTCATGTGGAACCCAGACGCCGATACGGAGAAGCTCACCGAAGATTTTATCAAAGGCGTTTACGGCCCCGGCGCGCCGCACGTGCGCCGTTACATGGATATAATCCGCCATGCGAAACTGCGCAACCGCGGAATCTGGGTGGGCTGCTATGTCGGCGATACGGCCAATTATCTTACGCCCAAGGACGTGATTGAAATGATGCGCGCTCTCGATAATCTCGTTAAAGCGACCGGCAATTCGCCTGAAGAGATGCAGGTCGCGGCATGGCGCTTGAGATATGCGGGTATTCATACGGCTGCTATGCGCTATCCCGATCTCATTGAGCCTGCGAAAAAGATGAAGTATAAGCTCGCTTCATGGGAGAGTTATACGAATCAGTGGTATGCGTACATTGACGATTACCGCAACCGCCGCTCACAGATTGGCTATCCTCAGCAGTGTCACGAGGGCGCCGGCTGGATCAACTGGGGCAAGAAGTATTTCGGTAAGATCATGGCCGCTGGCACGAAGCCCGCCGAGTATCCGGCGAAGACTCAAGGCTCTTACGTTATTCCGACCGAAGAGCTCACGGGCGGCACGGCGATGTCGATCGAATCCGACGATACCGGAAAGTATGCGAAACTCACATTCGGCTTCGGCGGCGGAGAAAAGATATTCATGCGCCCTAAGTACGCCGAGGTCGGACATACCGTTTCGAACGAACTTACCGGCACATGGGTAGTTCTTTCCAAAATGCGCGTAGGCTCGACGCTTACAAATAATACGGCTGCAGCTTACATGGGCATCTACTCGCCCTGGATCGTAAACGGTGCGCAGATAGGACGTAAGATGAGTGAAATCGCGTCGATGCCGATTCCCTCGTCGCCCGGCGAAGACGGATGGCGCTGGGTTACTCTCGGCGAAAAGACGCTTTATACAGGCGCGCGCGTTTGGATTATGCCTGGTGTTCTCGCCCCGTCGCGTTTCCTCGACGTAAAGAATTTCGCATTTGTCGATCCTGCTAAATTCTTCGCCAAGACGGTTCCTGCGATGAGAGGTTTGGGCAATCGCGATACAATCGACAATTACGCATACCGCTACGCCAACGTAAAGGAGAATCCCAATGAGGAGCTTCATGTTCGCTTTGGCGCCAAAGAAGCGGGTGAATGCGAGCTTTTCGCCCGCTTGAGAGTAATCAACTCCAAGGTTCTTGACGCTGCGGCGGGCAAGCTTGAGCTTTGCCGTCCGAGCGCGAAGAAGGGTGAGAAGCCGGTAGTGATCGCTTCGCAGAAGATCTTCGCCTCCGCTGGAGACGAGTCTTGGCAGACGGTTTATGTCGGCAGAATCGAGCTAAAGAGCGGCGACTTCCTGCGCCTTACAACTGGCGAATCTGGGAATGCAAAAGAGATCGCGTTTCGTGATGCCGTCATAGTCGACACGAAACTTCTTGATGAAGCGAAGTAATAGGAGAAATAAATATGAAACAATCATTGG
>CAJGDE010000137.1 GCA_904502135.1 Kiritimatiellia bacterium | reverse complement strand
TTTAAAAACCGATTCGACGCGGAGATTTTTTCTTTAGCGCGCTTTCCTTTTCAAGTCCGTCAAGCCGCATCGCGTTTGTAACGTCGCAGCCAAGATAATAAAATGACTGCCTGACGGTGCGGAAATCCCCCGGCGCCAGGCAGGGGATCCCGGCGAGCCGTTCGGCCTCGGCGCCGGAAAGACGCGTCTTGAACATCCGCTCGAAGAAAAGCCGCTTGCCCTTCTCGTCAAGATAATCGAACTGAAACTTGAACGTGAAACGGCGCATAATCGCCGCGTCGAGATTATCCATGAAATTGGTCGCCCCCACCATTACGCCCTTGAAATTCTCCATGCGGTGCAGAAGTTCGTTCACCTGCGAAACTTCCCATCCGTGCTGCGCACCGCTGCGATCCTGCACGAGCCCGTCGATTTCGTCCAGAAAAAGAACGGCATTGTCGGCTTCCGCTTCGGCGAACGCCTGGCGGATATTGCTCTCCGTGCCGCCAACCCAGCGCGAGAGGAGATCGCTACCCATTTTAACGACAACTTTGCCGCCAACGGCCCTGCCGAGATGTTTGACAAACTCCGTTTTCCCCGTTCCGGGCGGTCCCCACAGGAGGATGTTCATGCGCGGACGGTCGGGATCCGCCTCCTGGTTCATCCCGCACCGGAAATTCTTCACCGCCGCCACAACCTGTTCAAGCGCGATATCGCCTTTGATGTTGAGACCTTCGAGCGAATAATCACCGGCCGGCCGAAGCGCCGCATCTTCCGTCTTGCACTCCGCCGCCATCAGTTCACAATGAGGTTTCATCAAAGAATCGACGAGCGCTACCACCCGATCCTTGCCGGGATGCATACGCTTGACGTTCTCAAGCACCATTGCGATTGCTCCGGCGTTAGTCCGGTACCGCCTGGCGAATCTTTCAGCGCATTCCTCGGAAATGATTTTCCCAAGACCGAATTTCGCGATATTATTGCGCCAAATCGCCGTACGCTGCAGATCGCCGATTTTGTCGAAGCGGATCGAATAATCGAAGCGCCTCCGCACGGAATCGTCCAGCTCCTCCGCACGCACGTTGGACACCCAAACGGTCGGCAGTCTGGTTCCGTCGAGAATCCAATTGATCATTCCCTTCTCGGAAGCGCCGGAACCGTTCCCCGCGAACAAATTTTCGAGAAGGTCCATATTGGTGCGAAGAAGCCGGTCTGCCTCGTCCACCAGAATCATGCTCCGTTCGCGCGGCACCTGAGTATTGCAGATCCGGATGCCGGCCGTCCGGCTTTGCGGCGAATTTTCCCCGCCGTCCCGATTCCCGTGCAGTATCTCAAAAAGATCAAGACCGAGCTCTTTAGCGAGCGTCTTGACGAAACTTGTCTTACCCGTTCCCGGCTCTCCGTAAAGGAGGATGTTGACGCCGCGCTTGCCGAACTTTGCCGAAAGAATCATATCGCGCAGAATATCACCGTGTTCTTTGACAAGCTTTCCATAGTAGTTCCACGGTAAAGCGTCTTCCGTCTGCGCCTTTCTGTAAAACCGCCCCTCGAGCATATCCCCTTCGCCGTTTTCAAGATATTCACGAAAAGCTCCGTCATTCAGATTTGCGCAAGAATCGAGCACGCCGAATGTACGCAGCTTGCCGCCTGTCCCCATCGCTTTAACGACTGTGCTCAAGGGACGGTCTATCGCCATTGCGCAAAACAACATACGCTCATCGCGATTGCATTTGTAATCCCACTTCGGCAAATCATCAAAGAAACCGGATGTCGCCCGAACAAGCGAATACACCAATATCTCCCGCTCGATATTATTCAATTTCAAAACACGGCAGACCTCATCTACGCGCTCTTTCCGCCCGTCTTTCCCGCGGCATTTGACCGCGTTGCGCCGCTCCAGCCGATCACACCATTCAAGCAGCATCGCTTTGCAGTTTTTACGCAACCCCTTCTTATTCCAGATTTTTTGCAACACACATGAATGATCCTCCTCACAGAAAGTTACACATCCGTTCTCCAATTCGACAACTTTCGCATTTATTAATTTTTCCAGTTTAAAGTGCTTAACCGCAAGCCGCCTCATTTCCGGCAAATTGTCGACGTTATCAAACATGTCAAAGAAATCGCTTTGACTAATATTGCCATTGTAGTTTTTTATGAAGTTCCTAAAAGCGATCAACGCCTGGGCGAAAAGCCATCCGGAACTCACATTATTTCTAAATCTGCTGTTTTTTTCCATTGTATTTCATCTTTCTTTTCGACACAAAGCACATAGCAAAAATCATGCCAAAGCTATTCACGCGAATAGGGTTAACACCAATAAAATAATGCATAACCACAACTTTCCCGCAAACTTAGTTATAAAAGTTTAATATATAAAATATTTTTTACCAAATCTTCTATACCATCATTAGCGTTGTCGCCCTATGCAAAACACTAATAGTTTTAGATAGGAATTATAATATTGGATAGATTATTTCTTAAAACTATGCTACACTACACACCATGAAAACAACAGTCATATCAGTTCTCGGCACTCAAAAAGACGCACACGGCGGAAGCGGCCCTTCCCGCTGGGACACCTGGCGGCCTACAATCGGTCTCGTTCAGCAAGAAGAACTCCCGATCAATGAACTGCACCTTATTTTCAACAGCGAACACAAGAATCTGGCCGAGCGCATCAAAGCCGACATCAGAAGCGTTTCGCCCGAAACAAAGGTTGTTTTCGACATCATCGAGCTCAAGAATCCCTGGGACTTCGAAGAGGTTTACGAAAAGTTCTACGACTACGCCAAGTCGCCGTGTTTCCACGAGGAGAAAACCCGCTACTACATCCATATGTCAACCGGCTCTCACGTGGAGCAGATCTGTCTCTTCCTGCTCGCCGAATCACGCCATCTCGCGGCAAAGCTAATCCAGACCACACCCAAGGAAGGTCATGTAAGACACTCTAAGGACCCTAAGGGCACACACACCGTAATCGATCTCGACCTCTCGCGCTACGATAAACTCGCGAAGCGATTTGAAGTCGAGCGACAGGATGACCTCACCTTCCTCAAGCAGGGGATTGACACGAAAAACACCGCGTTCAACAAGCTCATCGAGACGATCGAGCGCGTTTCCGTGCGTTCATCAGAACCTATTCTCCTTACCGGCCCTACCGGAGCCGGCAAGAGCCAGCTCGCCAAACAGATTTATCTTCTCAAAAAACAACTGGGTAAAGTTAAAGGAAAATTCGTTGCCGTCAACTGTGCGACACTCGGCGGCGACCTCGCGAAGTCCGCGCTTTTCGGACACAAAAAAGGCTCGTTCTCCGGCGCCAACGGCGACCATACGGGCTATCTCAAGGAAGCCGACGGCGGCATTATCTTTCTCGATGAAATCGGCGAGCTCCCGCTTGAAGCGCAAGCGATGCTCCTGAAGGCCATCGAGGAAAAGACTTTCCGCCCGGTTGGTGCCGCAAACGATGAGCACAGCGATTTTCTTCTCATCTGCGGCACCAACCGCGATCTGACAGATGATGTGCGCGAACACAAGTTTCGTCTGGACCTCTTATCGCGCATCGACCTTTGGAGCTTCAAGCTGCCAGGTCTTGCCGAGCGCCGCGAGGATATCGAGCCGAACCTTGAATACGAGCTGAACAAGTTCAGTCAAAAAAACGGCAAACACATTTCATTCAACAAGGAAGCGCGCGACCTCTTCCTCTCCTACGCGCTCGCACCCGAAACGCCATGGAGCGGCAACTTCCGCGAGCTCAATGCGATGGTCGTTAGAATGTCCACGCTCGCCG
>CAJGDE010000136.1 GCA_904502135.1 Kiritimatiellia bacterium | reverse complement strand
ACGAGACAGAGAGGAATCATGATAAGCTGTCCTACACCGTAAGGCATCCCGAAGAGCGTCTCCACTTTATGACCGGCATGGAATGCGCCCTTCTCGTCGAAGTAGCCGCCATGCCACTTCATATCCTTGTCGTAGTAGCCGTTGCGATTGGCGCTCAAGGGCTTCTTCTCCGGGCGATCGGCCTCGGAAAAGTTGCCGGTGATGTACGCTGGAGCCTCCGCCTTCAGAAAACCGGAGATGCCGGTGTCGGCGGTAAGGTCCTTGACGCGGCCGAGCGTCTGCATCCACGGGGCTGTTTCCTCTCCGGCAACCGCTCCGAACGCAAAGACTGCGGCGAACAACGCTGTTATTAAATACTTCATTTTTATCCTTTCAATCGAATGTTAGTTCAACCAATCACTAACGACTAACGACTAACCACTAACGACTAATCACTAACGACTAACGACTAACCACTAACGACTAAACTCAGCCAATTACAGCGAGTGTATCGCCAGTAGCAACCTTGTCGGTGGCGTTGACCATAACAGTGACAGTGCCGTCGCACGGAGCGGTGACGGGAGTTTCCATCTTCATGACGTCCATGACGAGGATTTCGTCGCCCTTGGCGAGCTTCTGGCCGTTAGAGGCCGTGACGCGAAGAACCGTGCCAGGAACAGGAGCCTTGACTTCCTGACCGCCTGCGGGAGCAGCGGCGGCGGCAGCAGGAGCAGCCTTCAGTCCGCTTTCGGCCTTGAACGCAACTTCCTTGCCGTTTACAACAGCCTTGTCGCCCTTAATCTCAACACCATAAGCCTTGCCGTTGATAGTGACGGTGACAGCACCACCCTTAGCGGCGGCAGGCTTCTCGTCTTCAGCAAAGCGGCAGCCCATAGGAGCCTTTGAAGGATCCTTAAGGAAGAGAATACCCTTCTCAAGGCAGGAAGCGGCGATAAAGATGTTCTCATCGGTAATGGGAAGGCCTGCATCTTCGAGCATCTTCTTAGCGACCGCGCCGCCCTTCTTGGGATCAGCATCGTTCATTTCGAGAACCGTCTTCGTTGTCGGCTCGCTGTACGCCTTATTAAGATCGCTTGAAGCCATGAACGCTGAAGCCTTCTTGACGATCTCGGGGTCCGGCGGAACGGGAGTCTTACCGAAGTAGCCGAGAACCATCTTCGCGTAGCCAGGGGCAAACTTCTTGAACTTGCCGAACATGACGTTCTGGATTGCCTGCTGCGCGTAGAACTGCGAGACGGGAGTAACGGAAGTGCCGAAACCGCCGAGGCGTACGCAATCGTACATTTCGGCAATCATGTCATCGTACTTGTCCATCATGTTATTGTCGCGGAGCATCTGGGTGTTCGCGGTAAGCGCGCCGCCCGGCATCGGGCTCCAAACAATCTGAGGATTGACGTTCATCGCTTCCGGCGGGAGGAAGTACTTCTTCATCGCGTTCTTGAAGCTGTCCTCGGCCTTCTTAACCTTATTGATGTCGAAATCGAAACCGAAATCAGGATCGCCATCAAGGCAGTGCCACATCGTGATGATGTCGGGCTGGCAGGTGCCGCCGGACATTGGCGCCATTGAAAGGTCGATACCGTCAGCGCCGCCCTTGAGAGCCGCCAAATAGCACGCGACTCCATTGCCGGCCGTCTCGTGGCTGTGGAACTGAATATGAATGTCGTTGCCGAGAAGCTGACGGGCGAGCTTCATCGTGTTGTAAACGGTAGCAGGCGTCGCGGTACCAGAAGCATCCTTAAAGCAGACGCGGTCAAAAGGAATACCGGCGTCCATGATGAGTTTCAGGCGATCGCGATAGAACTCAGGCGTGTGTGTACCCTGATTGTCGATTCCCGGAGGAAGCCCCATCATCGTGACGGTAACTTCGTGATTAAGACCCGCGTCATGAATGCACTGACCAGACCATTTAAGGTTATTGACATCGTTCAAGGCGTCGAAGTTACGAATCGAGCTCATACCGTGCTTCTTGAACATATCGGCGTGGAGCTTAATCATGTCAGAGCTCTGCGACTCAAGACCGACGACGTTAACGCCGCGAGAGAGCGTCTGAAGATCTGCCTCAGGAGCCGCCTTACGGAAAGCGTCCATAACATCAAAAGCGTCTTCCTGGCAATAGAAGTAGCAGCTCTGGAAGCGAGCGCCGCCGCCTGCTTCAAACCAGCGAATACCGGCATCATAAGCCTCCTCCACACAGGGCAGGAAGTCTTTGGAGAGAACGCGCGCACCAACAACGCTCTGGAAACCATCACGGAACGCTGTGAGCATAAACTTTACATTTTTCTTTGCCATTTTTTTATTCCTTTTTTAAAATGTTTAAATTTTAATGTTTAAATGTTCGAATGTTGGAATGTTAGAATGTTAGAATGTTGGAATGTTAGAATGTTAGAATGTTAGAATGACTAACCGCCAACCGCCAACGACTAACGACTACCCCCTAAGCGCCACAGCAATCGCAAGCGCGATATTTTCATCGTCACTTGCCGCGGGCGCAGGCTTTTTCTTGGGGGCATCCTGCGGAAGAATATGATCAAAGCGGGCAATACCCTTCATTGATATATTCGTCGTTATGATAAGAACCGCGAGAAATATAAACACAATGCCCATGCCAGCAAGCATGAGCACAAGACCTTGACCGAGAATATCCATTTTATTTACCTTTCTTTTAAATCACGGATTTATATTCGTAAGCTTTAGCGTATCGAAATCAATCTTGCGATAATAGCAGTTGCGCGGCTCTCCTGCCTGATTCTTGGTGTGACAAATACCACCACGGCAAGGACGAACGAGATAAAGAAGCGAATTCTGCTCACAATTTACATATGCTTCGATAAGATCAAAGGTTTCGCCGGAAGTTTCACCCTTAAACCAAAGTTTATTACGGCTGGTCGACCAAAGTATAAGTTTTCTTTTGGCGAACGATTCTTTCATCGCGTATTCATTCGTATACGCAACGAGTATTACCTCTTTCGTGTCGATATTCTGAATCGCCACAGGAATAACGCCAGGATCACACGGTGCAGCGGCCGCTTCGCGCGTATCCATTACCTGTTTACCAACCTTCTCGAGCTTCGTAAAGTCGAGAGTAAGCTCCAATGATTCTTCGAGTTGTCCCATTATTTCTTCCTCAAGGTGAAAAGTGAACATACATTATACCAAAAAACGACGCTTCTTTGGCACACTTTTTGCCAAATTGTCTCAAATAAACCCTTCTTGCCTTGCGACTTTATCAACATCCTTATCGCGTTTAATGCCCTTGAAATCGCCGGGAAGCTTTGAAAGGTCCATTTCATCAATCGTAAAGCCCTTTGTAGTGCGCCAAGCGCCTCGCGTAAAGTCAGGGCACTCGATGGGGCGCGAACCTGACTCGACTGATCTTCTCGTCAAATCGACCATTGAGCTCCATGCGGCGAGATCATAAACATCGGTATCAAGCGGAATGCCGCACTGCAAGCAGTATGTCCACCGCAAGTCCATGATAAAGTCCATGCCTCCATGGCCACCCATCTTCTTGGCAAGCTCGCCTGCAACATTCCAAATCGGATGGCGATACTTTCTGCGCAACTCGGCAATAGCGCCAGCGCTCTGGAAATTATGCGCCTTGCCGTCGCCCGCTTTATTCTCAAGCGCAACTCTAAACTCTGGATATCCCATCGCCATACCCTTTGTGCCCGAAACTAAGTTCAAGCGCGAATACGGCCGCGGAGTACAAGTATCAAGCTGAAGGAGAATCGTCTTTCCGAGTTTCGTTTTTATAATCGAAGTATTTATATCGCCGATTTTTACATTAAGATCTTTGCGCCAATCTTTAAAAAGTTCCTT
>CAJGDE010000135.1 GCA_904502135.1 Kiritimatiellia bacterium | reverse complement strand
CCTCAATCGTCGCAAGGCCGTCAAGGCCTTAGAATCCCATAATTTTTGCCATGCAGGCGGGACCGATTGCATCAAGATCTTCAGCAGTCAGCGGACGCACGACGGGCTTCCCGTCTTCCATAACTGGTTCGAACTTGTATTCGTCACCCTCCAGAACGGCTTGCATAATCATGGCAGTGGTGCCCACAAGGTGTTCCTTTGCCAATGCGGCGAAGTCATTCCAGTCTTCCGAGTTCGCATACTGCTCGCCCATACCGAGAATGGCTTCAATTTCTTTGTACACCAGATTTTCCACCGAGGGGATCTCACCATTGACAGGCGCCGCTTCAGCAATGCGGCGAAGCTCTGCGACTTCGGCTGCATCCAAGGCGTCCTTTTCAACCAGGTGTTCATCTTCGAATTCCACAAGGCGCATACACTTTTCTTCGAGGCAGACACCGGCGTTCGGGCCCATTACTTTAGTGTACTCGCCCATCTTACCACAGTTCTGGGCGGCAAAGTAGTTGTCAATTGCCTTTTTCACATAAAGCTTGAGGTTGTCGGCAAGGTACTTATTGAGTTCAGTAATCGAGGCGTAGTTCTCTTTAGAAAACGCGCGGCAACGTTCGGGATGGAAAACGACACCAGCGCGCGAGCTGACATAGAGGACCCAGTCATCCGTGCTGCGCAAGGGCACATATTCGCCATCTTTTCCCTTGGTCGCATCCAAATATTCAAAGCGAGGACCTTTGAAGGAGGTTTCATCAAAGGGTTCGCCATCTTCGTTTTCAAAATCATGCACTTCGCGGGCGTATTCATATTCGGGATTCACGCGAACGCTCTTGTCCGCTTCCTTCTCCAAGAAGGTCAGGATTTTTGCAATGTTGTGGAGCGTAATGAATTCCCCACCCTTCTTCTTCATGTCTTCTGGGGTCATTTTTGTGGCGCCCATATCCTTGAGCATCACCTCGAACTTGCGACGGTAAACATCCACACTAAAGGTGCCAGCCCCCACGAGATCAGCTTTCTTCACAATCGCCTGAATTCGGCGCATCGTAAGCGGCTTACCCGAAGTAACCTCACCATCTGCGTTAATCCCGAAGTCGCCGCGCTTGAAATCGGCGCCCAGAATCTTTTCCAGCCGCGTCATGAAATCCTTGGAAAAGGTCACCTTACCATCATGCTCCGTCATACCCTTCACGTTAAAGGCGCGACCAAGGGCCTTCAGCAATTCTGTACGAACGGCATTGTTGGCGGTCTTCTCTTCAGACGAACGGGAAAGAGCCGAAAGAGCACCCTTGTAAACGCCGTTAGCCTTGATGCCGTCACCGTCATTATTGATAATGGTGTTAGCATCTGCAAAACCTGCATTACGGTAAACATTCAAAGCCGCTGAATTGAGTTCTATTGCCATAGTTAGCTTCCTTTCTTTGTCTTACATCTACTCTACGCACGAACATCAGAAAAGTTACAACAAAATTTTACGTGCCACTTTTTAATCAAAATTGATCAAGGTCGGAAAGTACTTCTTTCAGCTTCTGCTTGGCGCGGAAGATACGCACTTTGACGAGCGACTCGGAAATCCCAAGTTGCAGCGAAATTTCACGGACAGAAAGTTCAGATACCTGAAAGAGGACAAACGCATCGCGCAATAAAGGCGGCAGACTCGCAAGAGCTTTCTCAACGCGCTTTTTAAGATAATCTTCATCGCTCTGAAGAGGCGCATCACCTTCGGAGATAAGTTCATCTTCTTCTATCTGCTCGCGATAGCTGATAAACTTATCACGACGGAACTTATCGGTACGGAGATTTCGCGCAATAGTATAAACAAGACCTGAAATAGAATTTTCGTCACCTTCCAATGTATCGCGCATACTCCAGAGTTTCAAAAAAGTCTCTTGAACGATATCACAAGCAGCAGCGTACGGCGTACCATTGGCAACGAGGTAATTCGTCACCTTTGGCGCCAAATTCTTGTAAATCGATTCTATTTCAGACTTCTGCATCGCAAATTAACTATTCTATAATTATACCAAATTTACTTATTCAATAGAAATAGAATCTAGTTCCTCATCCTCTTTCTTAGCTTCATCTAGCGACTTTACCCATTTAAGCACTTCTGCGACCGCTCCGGCCAATTCTACCGGGATAAAATCGTTAACTTTGCACTTTTCCCACAAAGATCGCGCGAGAGGAACATTTTCCATAATAGGAATACCCTCTTCCTGAGCTGTTTCGCGAATGATTTTCGCAACGTTATCAGCCCCCGCCACGACAACCTGTGGAAGAGGCGCGATATCAACATCATAACGGATACCGACAGAAATATGCGTCGGGTTTGTGACAACAACATCCGCCTTTTTAGTCGCCTTTACCGGATCGGGACCGTTTAAGACCTCTTCGCGGAACTGGCGCTGGGCCTGCTTAATCTCGGCAGAGCCTTCCATTTCCTTGTATTCCCTTTTGACCTCATCCTTGGTCATCATCATTTCTTTAACATAGTTCTTGCCCTGAAAAATTCTGTCCACAACGGCAATAAGGATATATCCGAACGCGGTGTAAAGAGCAAGACGCTTAAGCATGATAATCAAACAGGGTTTAATCTCGTCTAATGTTCCGTAACACATCGTCTGAAGTTCCGGAATCGAAATGTAAATAATCTTCCAAACGAGATAAGTCAAAAACGAAACCTTTAGAATATTTTTCAGAAACTCGAAAAAGTTCTTCTTATTGAATATCTTTTTAAAACCTTCCGCGGGATTGACTTTGTTGAAATCAGGTTTTATCGGCTCAAAAGTAAAAAGAAAACCAATCTGTGAAACATTCCCCACAATACCAATCAGCGCCGCCACACCGGCATATATGAGCGAATGCTTAAGAATGACTAGAGCTGAATATTTTACGCCGCCTGATACAGTTCTAATCGGATCTTCACCAATCCGCTCGGCTATATACGACATAAGAGAGGCGAAATCATCAATAAGCATCTTCGCGCACAATCCAACAACCGCGAAAAGAGCTATCAAACACGCCGTCGAAACGATATCCTTAGAAGAACAGACCTGGCCTTTGTTGCGCGCATCACGCAACTTTTTAGGCGTAGGCATTTCTGTCTTCTCTCCGGATGATTCGGCCATACCTTAATTCGCTATCACTTTTTTAACCGGAATTAATATCTCATCTTCTGCGGTATACATGAGCATATCCATCACGAACGGCAGATAGATAATAAGAAAAGCGATTCCCAACGCCGACTTTACAGGCATTGAAAGAAAAAACACATTAAGCTGAGGCGCGGTACGATTGACAAACCCCAGGCCGAGCGTCGCAAGAAACATCACCACCACAACCGGCGAGGCTATAATAACGGTAGTGCACATCATATCGTCAAAAGACGAAAGAACAAATACCGGAGTATCCCCGGACATTGCAATACCCTCGGAGAAAACAGGCCAGATTGAGTAACTTGTATACAACGCTCCAATAAAAACAAATATCGCTCCGCCGACAAAAAAGAGCGTTGAAGCTATCTGCGAAAAGAAAATGCCGAAAGTCGAAACCTGCGCTCCATTTAGCGGAGAATAAACTTCACCCATCGTCGCGCCTCTTTGGTTATCAATGAGATTACCGACATTCTCGACAATCCAAAAAGGAATCGCAGCGAAAAAACCTATTATAAAGCCAATGAGAGCCTCCTTCGCTGCCACGAGCGCAAACATCAACAAATTCGGCTCGCCAGGCGGCATCCCGGCCATGACAGAGGGAATTACAAGAATGGAAATCCCTAAGACAAACGCCCTTCTGGCCATGCCCGGAATCATCGACTCCGTAAGCGCAGGACATATCGCGAACGCGCCGCCAATGCGCGCCATTGCGATAACCGCAGCCAATATCAGGCGATGGAACTCAACATACGGCATAAAAAACTACCTGCCGATAAGCGGGAAATG
>CAJGDE010000134.1 GCA_904502135.1 Kiritimatiellia bacterium | reverse complement strand
GGAATCGGAAAGCAACGATTCGGCGCTCATTGGGTATCTTTCGTTTATGCAGGCGTTTTCCAGCCACCTGGCGCGCGACCGCAATCAGGCGGTAAAGTCGTACCAGGAGGCGATCGATATTTACGGCGACGACAGGTGGGTCGCTGCAAATGCGATGTATTGGATGGCGCGCGCAAGAATGGATATGGGAGATGTAAAGGTAGGCACGGAGGTTTTGGAAGAACTCATTGCCGATAAAGAGTGCGAAAAAGAGCCTGTGGTATCGATGGCTCTATATGACCGGGCCTGTCAACTTTGGAGTGAAGGCAAAAACGAGCAGGCGATTGAATATTGGGAGAGAATTCTCGATTCGTATAAAGACGGCATATCCATCGTATGGAATAACGCCCGTTCGAGATTGCGTGAAGCGTATGCGTGTATGCTCGATTTCGCCCAGATGGAGCGCATAATCTTCATCGATGTCGCCGATGATCCTAAAAGCCGCGCCAGGGCGATACTCGATTCGCTCGCGTGGTCGATGCAAAGTCTTCAGCATTCAAATTTCGCGCTCGCGCAGTGGTTTAATAAAAAGTATCCTAAAGATAAGGAGCGTGCCGAAAAAGTGGCCGCGTTCAAACGTGCGTTGATGGCGTGGGCGGTCGGAGCGAGTAAAATCATGGAAGAGGGCGGCCTTATCTGGGAAGCGCGAATGGCGGTTTTCCGTATGAAGATCGGAACTTTTTCGCGCAGTGAACTTTCTTTAAGCGTAGATGAGCTTGTCAAAAATCTGAGAGCCGAGAAAGATAAATCGAGGCGCTCGAGACTTGCCAATGATATCGCCATTGTTCTTGCCGACAACAGGATTTACGATTTGGCCCACAACCTTGTGTCGCTGGTCGAGGGGCCTTCGTCGCGCTCGTGGCTCAAATATGAGATCGATAGGAGAAAAGGCGATTGGAAGTTGGCCGCGCTTGATCTTGAGGAATGTTTAAGTCAAACATCAGATCCTGAATCGTCCCTTCGGGTCAAGTATACGTTAGCTGCAATCTACCGTGACAATACTAAAGAGTATGACAAGGCTATTAAACTGTATACCGATATTTCAAATCCTCCTAGATCCCTTTGGGAACTGCAGATAGCATATCGCGCTGCGGGCAAAAAGAAGGAATGCTATAGAGTGCTTACTGAATTAATGTCGATATTCCCTGATTATGGGGCGAGATCGGCTTATCAGATGGCCTTATACCGTGAGGCTGACGGTGAAAAAGAGGCGGCGATCAATCTTTACAAGCGTTTGCTGCGCCAAAAGGAGTGGAAGAAGTCGCCTGAGTCATCGCAGGCCCACCAGAAACTCGAGCGATATGGAATCGCTACGGGTGGAGCTGTCATTAACGAAGTCCATTGATTTGATTGAAAGGTAATATCATGAAGAAGATCATCATAGCGGTAGTTTTTGTAACGTCTTCAATTCTTATCGCATCTGCGGCTGAACCGAAAAAAGCGGTGCGCACAGATAAGGCGAAAGTCGAGATGCGGGCAATGCGTATGGTCAAGAGCGCCCAAGCCCTCTTCAAGACAGAAGAGGCGGATCGCGCGGTCGGCATGCTCGAGGCCGTCTGGAGGATGTATCCCGATTCTGAGGCACGCTTCAGCGCTTCGCTCATATTGGCGGAGCATTATCTTGAAAAGCGCGATTTCGACCATGCTCAGCAGGAACTTAAAAAAGCCGTAAAAAGTTCAAAGGATGAAGAGCGCGCCAAGGCGATCCTTCTTGAAGGAAAGCTTCAGCTCGCCAGGGGCAAGAGCGGTGAAGCCGTGATGACATTAAGAAAACTCACGCAGGATTATCCGACAAGCGATTATGCCAACGAAGCGTTCTTCACCATCGGCGAGATACATTTTGAAGCGGGGCGCTATATGCGCGCGGCGGAAGCCTTTGCCATGGTCGGCACCGCCGTTCCTGTGGATGAACTTACCAATCGCGTTGTTTTGGCCGAGGCAGGGCAGAGAGTTTATGTTCATGTTAAAGATAAAGATCTTGCCGTTCTTTCCGCGCTCGGAGAAAAGAGCTTTGTCGAGCTTGGATCTAAGTCAGGAGATCGCGAACGCGCAGAGCTCATTCCCTTCGGCAGAGGCGACGGCGATTTTCTGGCCTCAATTGAGACGACGAGTAACGCTACGGAGCCCATGGACGGAAAGCTTACCGTTCGCGGCGCTGAAAAAATCGTTGTGAAATATAATGACGCGAACACGCAGGACGGGAGTAAAGATTGCGCTCGTGCTGCGGGGGCAAGCGTAGTATCGTCGGCATCCATCTCGTTTATGGATGGCGCTCAGCGTCAGAGAGTGCGAGGCGTCTTCGTCGATCAGCCCGCATTCATCAGGCTGAGAGATTTGGATCTTGACGTAAGCGACAAGGAGGATGTCGCGCAGGTGGAGGTTAAAGCGTTTTATCGCGAACGCCCGGAGCTCCCCGCCGATGCTCCCGAGGGAACGCCCCAGCCGCCGCCCGCTGCAGATGCGCCTTGGATCGAGCGTGATTCAATCAAAGTGAAACTTGTTGAAACCGAGCCTCGCAGCGGAGTTTTCACAGGGCGCTTGACCACGCGTTTAATACCCTCCGGGACCAATGCGGCCGAAAAAGTTAAATGCCCTTCCGGGGAAATAGCCGTAAATCCGGAAGAGAAGATTGTCGTGGAATATTCCGACAAGATTCATCTTGCGGGGACGAATGCGCTCATGCGTTCGGCTGAAGCGCTTGTGCTTGTCGGTGGCTCTACCGAACCCCAGTCGATTGTCGCGCATTCAAGCGAAGCGACGGTGCAGGCGAAGAAGCTGCTTTTGGAAGCGCAGCTCTTAAATAAATGGGCGATGATATTTAAAGATGTCGGTCTTGAGACGATCGCAACAGCAAAGGCGAAAGAGGGTCTCGAAAGAGTCGGTGAACTCATGGATCTATCGCGGCGCTTTTCGCTTGAGCGAGATGTCGTTGAAGAGGCGTATGAGGTAAAATGGAATCTTCATCTTGTAACTGATAATTTAAAAAGCGCTATCCAGACTTGCGCAGCTCTCGTAAAGCGTTATCCTGATACTGTTCTTGCCGACAAGGCATTTATCCAGATCGCCAACGCTCGTCGCGCCGAGAAAACGGTCACATCGATCAATTCGGCAATTGAGGTGTATAACTCAATTATAAGGTTGCCCAATTCATCGCTTAAGGCTGAGGCGCAGTTCAGGATAGGCGAGGCTATCGAGGAGAGAATACGTCTGTTGCACGAGCAGGGCAGAAGCCGCAAAAAGTCAGATTTCTCGGAAGCGATGGTGGCCTTTAAGCGTTGCGCCGAAACGTATCCATCCAGCTCGTATGCGGGCGAGAGTTATAAGCGTGTCATCGACTACTATATTTCAATACGTGATTATACGCGGGCGAACGAAACTCTGGAGAGAGTCTTTGAGGATTATCCGGACGCGCCGTGGCTCGATGAAATGCTTTTGAAATGGGGCGTCGTGTGTCATCGTATGGGGCGGCGTGAAGATGCCATTTCAAAGTTTCAGCGTCTTATTGAAGAATATCCGGGCGGTCAGTCTGCGCGCCAGGCTTCGACATTCTTAAAAAAATTGCAGCAGTAAAAAGATTGTATGAAAATTAATATCTTTTTGATCGCATCTCTTGCGGCTTTGAGTCTTGGCGCAAAGCCGAAATACGTGTTTCTTTTTATCGGAGACGGAATGTCCGTTCCGCAGAGAATGGTCGCCGAAGAATTCGCGAAAAAGATCGGGTGCGGAGACTTTGCGATGAACTCTCTGCCGTATCAGGCTTCCACGAGAACGCAGAGCGCTAATTCCGTGATCACCGACTCCGCCGCTGCGGCAACGGCGATAGCCTGCGGCGAAAAGACCGACAACGGCACGCTCGGAAAGTCTTCCGACGGGAGGGTTCTCAAGTCCGTCGCAGAGGTGGCG
>CAJGDE010000133.1 GCA_904502135.1 Kiritimatiellia bacterium | reverse complement strand
CGAACTTGCCTATAACTTCAGACAGGATTAACAAGATTTACAAGATTATAGTGGTAATAAAATCCCGTTAATCCTGTAAATCCTGTCAAAAACGTTATCTCCATGAACATTCACGCGCAAAGCGCGAGCGGGGCACTAACCGTTTACTATTATTGATGGATAATGCCTTGGCGAAGGGCGAGGGCGACCGCTTCAGCCCTATTGACAACGCCGAGTTTGTTGTAGATCGCCGATACATGTTTTTTGATTGTTATTTCCGAAAGCCCGAGAAAGCGGGCGATTTCCGGATTGGAAAAACCTTGCGCGACAAGAGAGAGAATTTTAAGTTGGTTATCGTTAAGCGTTAGGGACTTTTTGCTGCAGGCCTCGGGCATTACTTTTCCGCCTGAGGCGACGGTTCGGATAGCGCCGATAAGTTCATCGGCGGCGGCATCTTTCATCATAACGCCGAAGGCGCCGTTTTCGATCGCAAGATTCAGTTCGTTTGATGTACCGTATGTTGTCAGGATTATGACTTTCGTTTCAGGCGAAACTTCATGGACGAGTTTTGTGGCCATAGCTCCGTTCATTATCGGCATCATAAGATCCATAATGATGATATTGGGTTTCAGCTTTTTGGCTGCGTCGACGGCTTCGCGTCCGTTAGCCGTTTCTCCCACGACGATAAAATCTTTATGCGCCGCAAGCAGTGTGCGAAGCCCCATTCTGAGAAAGGAGTGGTCGTCCGCGAGTAGAATGCGTGTCTTTTTCATGCGTTGTCTTTCATCGGGGCGCGCGGAATAGAGAAGCGCGCTTTTGTGCCTCGCCCGGGCGCGGATTTTACGGTGAACTCTCCTCCGATGCGGTTCAGGCGGTCTTTGATTCCGGAGAGACCGAAATGGCCCATGATGGGTCCTGCCGCTTCATCGGGGCGGAAGCCGCGTCCGTCATCACATACAGAAAAGGTAAAGGCCTCAGATGTTGTGCACCCGGCTATCTTCACCGAGGCCGCCGCGCCGTGGCGGACGGCGTTGGCGGTCAATTCGCGTAGAATCGCGAGAATTGCGTGGGCGGTTGTTTCGCTGAGTTGGGAGCGCTCGACTGTAATGCGTACGGTGATTTCCGTTTCGCCTAAAAACGGCTCAAGCGTCCGGCTAACCGCAAGGGAAAAATCGTTTTCGGCTAACGTGTCATTGCGCAAATCAAAGAGGCAGTTCTTAAGTTCTCTGCGGCAGGTACCTAGCATTCGCTCCGCCGTTTCTAAGCGTGTTTTCGCGGCGGCGGGATCGCACTCGACCGAGGAGCGCACAGCAGCGATCTGGCAGGCTACGCCTGTCAGAGTCTGGGAGATCGTGTCGTGGATTTCAACCGCTAAGCGCGTGCGCTCGCTAAGGCGTAGCCGCGCCATCGCCCGTTCGATCCTTCCTTTGATGAAAAGGATTACGATAAGAGCGATTAGAGGCGAGATTATCCAGAGAATTCGTTTGTCGTACCACCATGAAGGATAGGATGTTATTTTTAAGTCATCTTCAGATCTGAGAATGACGGCGAAGCCTCGAATTTGCGGAAAGACGTCAAAAGTGCGGCGGGATTTGGTTTCCATCACGCAGCGGCCCACGACTTCAATTGTGCAGCCCAGAGAAAGATCTTCGGCTACAGAAGGGCAGGCGCTTAAGTCAATGGGCACGCGGTAGTTGCCCGAGTTGATGTAGAGGCGATGTTGGGCTGAGCCTTTGTCGGGCAGGCTTGAGATGACGCCGCTAAGTTTAATGAGCATTCCGTTGAAGTTGCTTTCAATGCGTGGATTGATTTTCTTCGCCGTCATGATTTGATCTGCGCTCATCGCCTGCGCTGTATCATGGTCGGGGGTGCTCGGCGCAACTTCGCGCCAATTCGCCTGAATTAAATTGAGAAAATAGAGGTTTGTTTCGGGGTATCCCGCAAGTTTGATTGTTGAACCTAAGCGCGGTGGGCGCACGTCGCTTGCAAGCGTGGCGTGGACAATATGGCCGGAGACTTTCAGCATCACGCGATTTGAGTCCCAGACGGCGAGGACTCGGCCTACTACGGCGCGTTTGTCCATTTTGGCGAGCGTTCGCGGGGTTACGTAGTTCGCGGGGTCGATGATTGGAGCTTGAAGTCGATCGGCGGGAGGAGATTTTATGATGTCGATCTGATTGGCTTCTGAATGGATGAAAGGGCCGAAGAAGCGGCGGAATCCACCCATCAGTCTCTGGTAGGTGCCGCTTATCCGCACGCGGGCATCGCGCAAATTTTCGCTTTTTAGTTGGCCTTTGCAGAATACGGGCAGAGTAGTCGCGCCGTCTTTCAAGAGTAAGATGGTGTATCTTACATCGACTTCGTCGGGTATGACATCAACAACGATGCCTTCGGTTGTGACATCGAGCTTATCGTGGCGCTGTTCATCAAGTTCGCCCAACGAACATACAGTCGCTAAAAGGAGTGAGAAGATAGTCATTGTGTTTAATGGAGTTTATTATATCAAATATGAATGTTTGAATGTTGGAATGTTAGAATGTTGGAATGTTAGAATGTTGGAATGGTGGAATGGTGGTTTGGAAGGTTTAGAGTTTAGAGAGAAAAGATATCCATTCTCGAACTCGAACTCCCTCCTCGAACTTCTATATAGTTTGAGTGGGAGAGTGGAATTTTTAGTTTTTGGTGTAGAGATTAGGTGTAGGTGTAGTTGAGGAAGGGAAACAACTTGTTTGAAACAACTTTTGTTTATGGCGGGCAACCGCTCGCCTTCGTTACGAACGCCGCTTTTTTCTATGTTGATATAATTACTTGAGCGCAATAGAGAAGGAAGGTACGGGCGAGTTTGCCCGTGCGCCAAATTAGAGGTTGTTTCAAAAAAGTTATTTCCAAAAATTGTAAGACTCCGAAGTGAATTTGAAGTTTCTAACAGGTGATAATATAGGTCTGACCTAAATTATCACCCGATTACGTGTGCTTCTGATTTTGATATAATACTTTCCATGAAACAATTTTTATTATGCTTGAATAAACTTTCGACTGGCTTTAAGTTGTATATTCGTTGATGGTTGATGTTTTCCAGAAGGCACTTCTTTATGCGGCTCTTGCTGGGCTTGCATTTCTGCTGCCTATACTTTTTGCAAAATCAAAGACTATATTCTTACTTCAAGCGAGACTTTTGAATTATTGGCGGTCACTTACTCCGTTTGGTCGAATTGCTGTGCTCTCTTTTTTAACAATAGGAATTCTTTACGGTGGTTCTAAACAGGGTGGAGAGAAATGTTTGAATGTTAGAATGTTAGAATGTTTGAATGAGAGGAAGGTGTTGTCGTATGCTCAGAAAAAAGCACAAAATTGGAATATACGAGGCGCGTGGAAAGATTCGTTTTGGCTTAAGTTTGCAGATGGTTGGCGCTTTCCATACGGCACAAATCACCTCCGCGGCGTTGAGGTAATTTCTTACGGAGAGCTTTGGCAAACACCATTTGACAACAACGCTGTTGCATCACTTGGCGCACCGGCAGAAATCGTGCCAACGCTATCATCATTTTCGTATGAGTTTACTCCCTCAAATTCCTATCGCTTCGCCTGGGATAACGTTGCGATAGGACGTGACACAAATAATCTTCTCACCGCCTCGCTCGAACTTTTTCGTAATGGGAATATCCTTGCCGTCACTAACGGCGTTGTTGTGTACAAAGAGCGAGTGCTACCGAGTGAGTGGGGCGATCCAAGCGAAGACGGGTTTTACGGCAATGATAATCTGCTGCCCGCGGGCGCTGATTCAAACGCGTATTATTGGGTTGATCTTGTCGTCTCAAACGCGGCGGCTAAAGTTAAATTCGTTGGAGATGGAGCGTCTAATTATCCTGATCCTGATTTTGTCGCTAAGGAGAATACTACAAACCGAGTTGTTTTATTGATAGGTAAACCATATACGGTAACTTGTGATGAGGCGATAGGAATAATCGCGAGAAGCGACGAGGGTATAAACATAGAGCAAATTTCAGAAAATGAAATTAAGATAATTTGGCCTCTTCAATTTGATGTTTCGCATGAGACTATGTACGCTACACCTCGCGCTACGACGATAGTGCCAGTTCAAGGAGGATTTATTATTGAAACATTTCCGCTTTTAACAGGGGTTTATGTTTGGGAAGCGAATAAATGTTGCGATTTTAAATCAGAGAGTCTTGATAAACTTTGGAAGTTTTCGTGTCAGGATGATTGTTATTGTACAGGTTGCTCGTTTGAGGGCGTATTTGTCTATGAGGGATATAGACATCCAGT
>CAJGDE010000132.1 GCA_904502135.1 Kiritimatiellia bacterium | reverse complement strand
TGCTCCGTTCGCGGATGAAATCGCTTCCGCCAAGGTACTTGTCCTTGATAACGAAATTCCGGAAGAGGTGAACGTCACGGCGGCGGAGATCGCTTCGGCGCATGGGGTTAAAATAATTCTCAATCCCGCGCCTTACCGTCCACTCGGCGAGCGGATGAAAGAGCTTGTCGATATTTATACCCCGAATGAATTTGAGACTCAAGGGCTTGAGAACGTTCGCGGCGAAGTCGTGGGGACGCTCGGCGCGAAAGGCTGCGCGATTCGCTCTTCAGGCGTTGTCGTCCCTGCCGTCGATCACGGTAAGGTCGTCGATACGACGGGGGCGGGAGACACTTTCAACGGCGTTCTTGCGGCGCGGTTGTCGGAGGGCGAGGCACTTGAGGCGGCGGCTCTCGCCGCCAATGATGCCGCGGGAATTGAAGTGACCCGGCGATATGTATTGCCGGCAATTCCGTATAGAAATGAAATGACTTCGATTCAATGACGGTATTTTGTGAATTGAAAATGAGGAGAATATAATGAATATAAAAAAGATGAATAAAGGCCTAAATTTCCTGCGCGAAAAATACGATGCGGCGAAAGGCGAAATTGAGCTTAAGGACGGTCATTGCTACGTCGGTGCCGTGCCGCTTCTTCCCGGGCGCATGGAGCGCAAGATAGTGGAATTAAAGAAGATGACGGAGAACGGTACCTTAGAGGGCGTTTCCACGCTTCGTTTCGCGAGCTTTGCGCCGAAGGGAACCGATATTAAGGCGATGCTTGCGAAAGAACTCGATTTGGCGGCCTATCTTGGCGCGTCGGATGTGGTGCGCGTGATGGCGGTAGATAGCGGCAATGCCATAAACGTTCTCGCTAAACTCGCAAACGATGTCAATGTGTCGGTCGAAATCAGCGCGGCGCTGCCCAAAGGCGAGGCGCCGTATGATCGCCATGAGATTATCGCCAAGCGCGGTGTTGCCTGCGATCAGACGGTCGATACTCATACTCCTCATGCGTCTATCCGCTGCTGGAACGGTGATGGAGCAGTTGAGTATACCGATGTCGATACGGAGCTCTTTGGGCTTTCTTACGATGAAATTTGGAATGTCCGTGCGGCATTCGCGCTTCTCCAGAAACGTGCTGACGCCAAGATTTGGAAAGCCGCTTGGGCAAAGGCGACGAAGGCCGCGAAACTCGCGTTCGCGGCGGACAAGGCGAAGGCCGCGAAGACGATCAAGCCCGCTAAGGGCATTGACACCAACCAGGCGATAAAGGTAGCTGAAGTTAGATAAAGACAGGATTAACAGGATTTACAAGATTTAGCATGGCTCACAAAATCCTGTTAATCATGTAAATCCTGTCAAAAAGCGAAATGGAAAATATATGAAACCAGTCAAGATCGCGATGATGGGCATGACGCACGGTCATACCCGCAAATATTATCAGACGCTGTTGGACAATAAGAAGCTCGATTGGGTCGCAAGCTGCGCCCAAGATGAGGATGCCAAGGCGACTTATGAACTTTACAAAACGGGAGTTCCGTGTTATCTTGACCCGGAAGAAATGTACAAGAACCACCCCGATATTGAAGCGGTTGTCATCGCATCGGCTAACGATCAGCATTTTGCCCAGATGAAGTGGTGCGCCGAGAAGGGTATTCACATTCTTTCGATGAAGATACCTACCTTCGACATGAAGGAATATGACGAGATGATCGCCATGTGCGACAAGGCGGGGATCGTCTGTCAGGTTGAACTGGAAATGCATTACAACGCCGTCGTTCAGCGCCTTAAGAAATTAATTAAGGATGGCGCCGTCGGCAAGATTAAAGCGATTCAGATGACGAACATCACCCTTTCGCCCGTTTGGGCGTTCCCGTGGCAGGGAGACCCCAAGGCGAGTTTCGGCAGCGTAAAGCGCCTTAAAAAGGGCGATGAGCGTTTTATGGGCGGAGCATTGTGTGACCATCCGCATATTTTCGATCTTATCCGCCATTTGACAGGTTCCGACTTCGACTACATTTATGCTGAGGTTGCGCCGAATCTGCGCGATGGACTTAAAGTCGAAGATATGCTTATGGCGATCGGCAAGATGAAGGACGGCACTTCGTTCCTTTTTGATCCGAGCTGGTCGCGCCTGGAAGAGAAAATCAAGGTGCCGGGACCGGGCTGGGAACGCTTCCCTAAGCGCATGGAGGTGAATGTTACCATTACCGGCGAGAAGGGTATGCTTACTTGCGATTGCTTCGGGCCAAATGTCTACCATAACGGCGCGCCGAATGACCGCTATACCGTGCAGTACACGTACTTTGACGAGTGGATTGGTCTTATCGACGAGTTCGTCGCTTGTATCCGCGAGCACAAAGAGCCGCTTATCAATCTTAAGTGGCACAAGCAGACTATTGAGTCTATGCTCGGTTGCTACGAGTCGATCAATACTGGAAAAATTGCCTATATTTAAGAAGCTAAATAAAGGAGTCCTATGATAACTATGCAAAGTCGTCGTTCCCTTAAAGGGGTGGGTAATTATCGCATCTCCTTAGCCGCAGTTGCGGTTTGTGCAGGCGCATTTTCCCTCGGTGCTGCAGAAGTGTTACAGGACTCCTCGGGAAATTCCCCCGATAAGGTTTATGTTTCCTCTTCGGGGAGTAATACCTCTCCCTACGATACATGGGAGACAGCGGCGCACAATATTAAGGACGCGATTGATGCGGTAAACGGCGAAAATGCTGACGCGCCAGGAATCGTCTATTTGGCTCCCGGGACTTATACGGCTTCATCGGGATGCAGCGCGGATGGGAATTATCTCGTGAGCGTTGAGAAATCCGTTCGGCTTGTGGGAACGGGCGATAAGCCTGATGAGACCGTTCTCGACGGTGAGGGGGCGAGAAGAGTTCTTTCGCTTACAGGCCAAGGCGCGGGCGCTCAAAATATCATGATTGCGCGCTCCCATCCTTTTTCTCCGGCTATAGGCTCTGAACTTGGTTTCGGCCTTAATATGGTTAATGCTGGCATCGTTGACAATTGTATTATTAGTAATGCAAGTGTTTCATTGAGTGTTAATGCAGACCTTGAACATTGGGTTTATCTTAATGGTGGCACAATTACCAATAGTGTTATTTCAGATGGAAACGTTACGCATTCATCTAAGTGTAGAAAGGCCGGTGGAACCATTCTTGTCGTCAAGGGTTCTATCGGCACAACGAAAATTTATCGCAATACAAGCTGTAATCAGAATGGCGGAGTTGTAACAGTAAAGGGGGCAGATTCATCTCTCGTCGATTGCGATATTTATAATAATAAAGATTCGATGCGCGAGTGGGGCGTCTGCTGCGGTATCGTTGCGGCAAGAAGAAGTGCCCAAATTATAAATTGTAGGATATTTAATAACGATATTGGTAGACTTTATGCCTCTTGCTTTTATGCTGCCTTGGGAATAAATGCAGCATCAATCGAGAGTCCCAATGGAAACCAGTATTATACTTTCAATTCAAGCTACGGTGGGGTTCTAATTGATCGCTGTGTGATTTCAAATAATTCCGCTAAAATAGCAGATCTTGCAAAACCATCAAACGGAGTTAAGGTTGGAGCATTAGGGGTTTTGTTGGGGTATAAAACAACCTTAAGAAATTCTCTAATTGTAAATAATAAACTTACGCCATACAATTCTACGATGAGCTATGATTATCCGATTTCAGGAGGAGTACGCTCGTCTGATACAGTAGAAAACTCCACTGATTCAATAATTGAGAATTGTACGATTGTCGGTAATCAATCGGTAGGAAAGCCGTCTCAGAGCGGCGTACATCTGCTCGCAGGCTCGATTACTAACTCGATTGTGTGTGATAATGGCGCACAGCGCCCGAAGGCTTCTTGGATCGACGGCAATATTTCGCTTGCGAATGATGCGACGGCTTCATACTCACTTACGAAGGGGAAAGATGAGGTTGGTGAAGCGGTTGCCGGTGAGGGCAATCTCGCGGGCGATCCTCTCCTCAATGCGGACTACACGTTAAGCCGCACTTCACCAGCGGTTAATGCCGGCGTGAATCTGGAGTGGATGAAGGGTGAAACGGATCTATCAGGGAAAAAGAGAATCATCGGCGGCAAGGTCGATCTTGGCTGCTACGAAAGATTCATGCAAGGCTTTTCAATTAGTATAAGATAATCCCTTAGCTCGCATCGCGAAACGCCCATATCAAAAGGCGAGTGCCGCTAAGGCGAAAAAACGCCGCACGTTGACAAGGCAGGAACGCAAGCAAGACGGAAAGTAAAGCACAGGGAACACTCTACAGCGGTTGCACAGGCGACATAACCGCTTACTTGTATCTGGTAATCGGTTAGTCGAATGTGCGGACTAACGCCGCCCATCCGACTAATCAATTTGCGTTGCGCCATAAAAGCGCGTC
>CAJGDE010000131.1 GCA_904502135.1 Kiritimatiellia bacterium | reverse complement strand
GTACGAGAAAATTTCAGTTACCATTTTCAACGACGCTCCACCTAAGAAGAAATGATCAGCGAAGAGAGACAGTTTATGCTCACAGCTGCGTGGCTTTTCGTCCGGCACGGGCGAAGCGAACGCGCACGCGTGATAATGGAGGCGATGCAGGAGGAAAATCCCCGTGACGGGGTAGCCGCTGCAGCGCTGGCTGAACTGTTGCTCGCTTCAGGCGAAGCGGAGCGCGCTCTGAGAGTCATACGAAGTGCAGATTTCCCTGTCGAGCTATCCCGTGCCGAGGCGGTTCTTGAATCCCGCGCTTTGAGTATGCTCGGCCGTGAGCAGGAAAGCGAGAGACGCTGGAAGAGGTATCTCGCATCTAAGAAAGGGGAGGCGCGGTCGTGGATTTGACGATTGATGAAGCCCGCAAAATGGTCGCGAACGCCGATTTGTGGCCGCAGGTGCGCGATTATCTCGTGCGCGGCGGAGAGTTTGAACTTTTCCCCGCAGGCGTAAAATCGCGTCTTAAACTTGTCGACAGCGAAACTCTTTTGAAGATCGATATGTGGGTAGAGGCTCTCAAAAACGCTCCAGATTGGAAGGGTATTGTCGAGGGCGATAAAGTGCGCGAACTAAAAAGCCGATATCCGGGCGTTTATCCCGAAGTATTTCGTTATTCGGCTTATTTTTCGAAATTCAAAACGATCGATCCGGGTAACGAAGATTTTATGATGCTTTTACTTAAACTCAAATTTCCGGAGGTGTACAAATTATGCTTCTCGTGAAGAAAAATGAACTTGAACTGGTTTCGTCCGGGCGTCTTGTAAAGGCGGCGGATGTTGCCGCTGTGAAATCGGCAGCTGAAATCATCGCCTCGGCCGAAGAAGAGGCCGCTAAACTCAAAGCCGCGGCTCTTCAGGCTTATGAAGAAGAAAAGAAGCGCGGCTTTGAAGAGGGCTTGCAAAGGGGCCTTAAGAAAGTAATTGAGGATAAGCTCGATTTTGCTTATGAGAGTGCCGCGTACATGGAATCGGTCGAGGGAAAGCTCGCCGATATCGTCATCAAGGCGCTTTATAAATGTGTCTCTCAGATTGGAGATAAGACGCTTGTCGTAGAGATCATCCGTAAGATAATGAAGGCCGTCGTCAGAAATCAGCGCCAGATTACTCTTAAAGTCGCGCCTGATATGGTTGAAACGGTGAATGCGAAGCTTAACGAAATTCTTGCTGATTTTCCCGCGCTTGAACGCGCTGAAGTTGTAGAGGATTCGAGACTTAAGGGTTCTGCCGCAATTATCGAAACTGAGGCGGGTATTGCTGACGCGTCTGTCGAGACCCAACTTGCGGCAATTGAAAAGTCCATCCGTAAACATTTCTCCAAGGACAATGTGTGACAATGTCTTCACGCTTTGATTATATTTCCGAAGTTCTTGACCGGGCAGTCGATGAGGCGCAGCTTATCGATGTTAAGGGGCGCGTCGTGCAGGTTGTAGGCACAATCATTAAAGCGTCTGTTCCCGGTGTTAAGGTAGGCGAGATATGTATTTTGCGCGATCCGTGGGAAAATGTTGAAATGCAGGCCGAGGTAATCGGCTTTAATAAAGAGACTGTGCTTTTAACGGCTCTTGGTCAGATGACCGGGCTTTCGGTTCAGACCGAAGTTATTCCTTCCCGGCGCGTACACATGGTGGGTGTTGGCGAGTCTTTATTAGGGCGCGTTTTAGACGGGCTTGGCCGTCCGATTGATTCAGATGAGAAAGGTCCACTTCTTCCTGAAAAGTATTATCCAGTTTATGCCGATCCTCCTAATCCTTTAGAGCGCCAGATTATTTCTAAGCCAATCTCGTTAGGCGTTAAAACACTCGACTCGATGCTTACATGCGGCGAGGGGCAGCGTATGGGTATTTTTGCCGCGGCAGGCGGCGGAAAGTCGACGCTTCTTGCGCAGATTGTCCGCAATACAGAGGCCGATGTAACTGTTCTTGCTTTGATTGGAGAGCGCGGGCGAGAAGTTCGCGAATTTATCGAAAAGGATTTAGGGCCTGAGGGGTTGGCTAAATCTGTTGTAGTCTGCTCCACTTCAGATCGTAGCGCGATGGAGAGACTTAAAGCTGCGTATGTCGCCACGAGTATTGCCGAATATTTTCGCGATAAAGGTAAGAAGGTTCTTCTTTTGATGGATTCGGTAACGCGATTTGCCCGTGCACAGCGTGAGATTGGGCTTGCCGCGGGCGAGCCGCCGACGCGCCGCGGTTTTCCGCCGAGCGTGTTTTCGGAGCTCCCTAAACTAATGGAGCGTGCGGGTAATTCCGCCAAGGGTTCGATCACGGCTCTTTATACCGTACTTGTCGAGGGCGATGACATGACTGAGCCCGTAGCCGATGAGACGCGCTCGATTCTTGACGGCCACATAATTCTTTCGCGAAAGCTGGCACAGAAAAACCACTATCCTGCGATTGATGTCCTGCAATCGGTTTCGCGCTGTCAGAATGCGATCATTGACGCGGAGCATAAGAAGAATGCCGCGAAATTGCGGACATTGCTCGCGAAATATGCCGAAGTTGAACTTCTTCTTAAAATCGGTGAATACCGAAAGGGCGCCGACCGTGATACCGATGAAGCGATTGAGAAGAATGACGCGGTTAACTCATTCCTTAAGCAGGGCTTGACGGAACGCCCGACTTACGATGAAACTCTGGCGATGCTTGGAAAGGCGGTGTCGTAAATGGCATATGCGCTCGACAGTCTCATGAAAATCCGTGTTCGCCGCGAGGATGCCGCGCGCAGTGAACTTACGGCGGCGCGTATGAGAATGTCGGAAGCCCAAAGTGAACTTAATGCGAGAAAAGAAGAGTTCAGGCTGTATGAAGAAACCAAGGATGAGCGTCGTGACAGGATTTACGCCGCGATTCTCGGTAGAACTCTTCGATCTGACGAATTGGAAATGGCGCGTGAAGGAGTTTCGCGAATTGATGAAGAAGGTAATTTAAAGGCGGATAATATCGTTCGGGCTGAGGGAGTTTTGAGAGAGCGGGAGAAAGAGGTTGAATCTGCCCGCGAAGGATTTGTGTTCGCTACTAAAAACAGGATGAAGATCGACGAGCACCATGCCAGCTGGTTGAAGGACGTCGCAGCTGAGGACGATCGTCGCCAAGAAATCGAACTTGAGGATTTTACAGGGAAGAAGGTGTTGGATGATCGGGATGAGTGAAGCGATCGCGCCTGTTTCCGTAGGGATGGAATTTCCGTTGCCGTTATCTCCTATCGGCGGTGAGAGCATTGAGTTTGTAAAAAGTTCTCATATTCCGCCAATGCCGAAAGATATTCCGCAATGGGAACAGTTTAAGGAGTATTCCCAATCGCTTCCTTTAGTTGCGAAAGAATTAGGCGATCGGATGGAAGGAAAGAATGTTGGGCCACACGTCTCGCTTGACCGCGGACGCGTGGTATGTGCGTCCCAGCCTGTCTTTGAAGTAAAAGAGCCTGAAACGCCTGTTAGAGAGGTATCTGTTGATTCTCGTGTTGAGCCATTTGAAGTGAAAGAGTCGCTCTTTCCAGAGGCGCCGCGTATCAATAAGCCTGAGATATCGCAATCGGAAGCGCCGCGCATTGAGAAGCCAGAATGCACTCAGGTAAAAGAGTTTGAAACGCCTGTTAAAGATGTTGTTGTCACTTCTCGTGTTACACCATTTGAAGCGAAAGAAACGATCGCTCCAGAAACGCCGCGCATCAATAAACCTGAGATAGCGCAAACGGAAGCGCCGCGCATTGAGAAGTCAGAATACACTCAGGTAAAAGAGTTTGAAAAGACTGTTAAAGATGTAGCTATTGCTTCGCGTGTTACGTCATCTGAAGTGAAGGAACCGATTGCTATAGAAACACCGCGTGTTGATAAGTCAGAGATATCGCAATTAGAAGCGCCGCGCATCAATAAGCCTGAGATAGCGCAAACGGAAGCGTCGCGGATTGAGAAGTCAGAATACACTCAGGTAAAAGAGTTTGAAACGCCTGTTAAAGATGTAGCTGTTACTTCGCGTGTTACGTCATTTGAAGTGAAGGAATCGATTGCTATAGAAACACCGCGTGTTGATAAGTCAGAGATATCGCAATTAGAAACGCTGCGCACCAATAAGCCTGAGATATCTCAAACTGAAGCGCCGCGCATTGAGAAGCCAGAGGTAACTTTAGTTGATATCGCGAGCGCACGAGTATCTCAAAATACTGTCGTGCAAACACCTGAAATCGCAGTTGTTTCGCGTTTAGTAGAAACAGTTGTTGAGACATTGGCTGTAACGCCGACTCTTTCGTCAACTGGTGAAGGTGAAATTCATATAAAGCTTAAATCTGATATTTTAGATGGATCGTCCATTAAGATTGAAGTTAAGAATGGTGAGTTAAAAGTTGTTGTAGAG
>CAJGDE010000130.1 GCA_904502135.1 Kiritimatiellia bacterium | reverse complement strand
TTCGAAAATAAGGTTTCTGCGACGCGACGAACTCGACCAGGGTGACAAGGGCGGCGGAGATCGCGGCCGTCAGCCGAGCGGACTGATGCTTAGGCGAGGCGGATTGGGCAGGACTGCGATCCGAAGACGTACTTGTGTACGTCGAGCGATCGCAAGGACGCACAATCCGGCCGCATAAGCGCGGGAGCACGGGTGCCGCGACATCCGCCGCATTTTGACAAGTCACTTAATCAAAGCAATACTCAGTCTTGACAATACTATCTTTTTTCTCACCCGACAACACTCTACAGCAGTTGCATGGGCGACGTTACATCCAAGGGCGCCATCGGCGATTGCACATGAAATCGGGGATATGATATAATGGGGCAAATGAAAGATTTGAAGACACCGCCCAACAACACCGAAGCCGAGCGTGCAGTTCTCGGCTCTATTCTTCTTGACACAACCGCCAGAGGTGACGACAGAGTAATGGATTTATGCCTCACTAGCGGTGTTACAACAGAAACGTTCTACGAGCCCAAAAACCGCATTGTATACCAGACAATGCTCGATATGAACCGCACCGCCAAGCCTCTTGACGCTCTCACTCTCATAGAAGAGCTAAGGCGCGGTGAAAAAATCGAAACCGTGGGCGGAGTGGGGTACATCCAGTCTCTCATCGATCAAGTGCCCACGACGGCTCACGCAGAGCATTATATCGGCATAATCCGCGGCAAACACTTAAGACGCCTGATGATAGATAAGGCTTCAAAAGTGGTCGAGAAATGTTACGACGAAAACGAATATCCCGACCCGCAGGTAGTTCTTGGCGATGCCGAAAAAACTTTTCTTGAAATCGGCGGCTCCGCCTCGGGGACAATGCCTTGGTCAGCGGCGGTCGACGAAAGCTTCAAGCGCATCGATGCGCTCTTCGAATCCAACGGCGGACATCTTGAAGGACTTTCCACCGGACTTAAATATCTCGATGAAAAGCTTCAGGGGTTAAAAGAATCTGAAATGATCGTTATCGCAGCGCGTCCGTCCGTCGGAAAGACATCTCTTGCCATGAATATCGCGGAGAGCTGCGCGCTTGGGCGTGACATGAACAACATTCCGATCAAGACAGACGGCGGAAAGCGCCATCCGGTGGCGATATTCTCTTTGGAAATGCCTGTAGAAGCGCTCACGAAACGTATGATTGCCGGTCGCGCCGGCGTCAACATGTGGAAGCTAAACAGAAATCTCGTTCCGCGAGAAGAAAAGAAAATGCTGACCAACAATCTCATGCAGGCGGTTGGAGAGCTTAAGAGCGCGCCAATTTTTGTCGACGACACAGCCGGCTTAGACATCATGGATCTTCGCGCCCGTGCCCGCCGCATGAAAAAACAGCACAACATCGAACTTATCGTGATTGACTATCTTCAGTTGTGCTGCTGCCGCGAAGGAGCCCGTCAAAGTAGGCAAATTGAAGTAGGAATGATTTCGCAGCAGATAAAAGCGATGGCCAAAGAATTGAAAATACCGGTTATCGTTCTTTCTCAGCTCTCCCGTGCGAACGAACAGCGCGGCGACAAATTTGAAAAACCGAAACTCTCAGACTTGAGAGACTCGGGCGCGATCGAACAGGACGCGGACGTCGTATTCCTCCTGCGCCGCCCCTCGCGCAATGCGGCAGACCCAGAAAGCCAGGATCAGACTTTGGCCATTATTGATGTTGCCAAAAACAGAAACGGCGAGACAGGTGAAGTTCGCGTGAACTTCATACGTGAATTTACCCGCTTCCGCGACAGAGAGCCAGAATCCTCAAACATTGAGAATTTTCAGTCTTCAGAGCCGGAGCCCATGGCGGAGCCTTACATACAAGACCCCATGCTCTAAGGCGCTGAAATTACTTCATCCGGGATTTCAAAACCGCATAGCCCCTTCTCTGAAACACTTCGACGGAGTCGAAATATTTCTCCTGAATAGGTTTCAGGCATTGCGCGTTTTTAACTACCGTGAAGCACAAGGCGCCTTTCTTGAGGTTCTTTTTGGCGGTATCTAGAAAAACCTCGGCGATGCGATAGTCGCTGTAATACGGGGGATTGCCCACAAACACATCGAACTTATCATGCCCTTTGTTTGAATCAAGCCCATCATCAGAAAGAATGATCTCGGCATTGAGACCAAAATTACGAGCATTCTCTTTAGCCGCCTCGACCGCCCTTGTGTGAGAGTCTATCATAGTCAATTGGACGTTCGGTACGACCGAGGCGATTAAAAAGCCTACAAGCCCGCAGCCGCAGCCCATATCGAGAATTTTAAACCCGTCGCCTCCCTCCGAAGACAACAGCTCTCGGCTTACTACTTCCGCCAACGCCAAACCGCCGTCGTCGACGCGGCGGTGGCAGAAGCAACCGGGGTAGCTGGTAAACATCAGCTTTTTTCCGCCAGGCACGCTGGCCGGCCATATTGCTTTAAAATTTCGAACGCGATCGGGATCGTTCTTAATCTTGTCGAGAAGATCGTTCTTGACGCGTTCTCGCGTACGCCGAGCGATAAAATCAAGCTTGAAGTTTTTCGGCTTAAGAAAATGGATTTCCTGCAGCAGATCCAAAGAGAGTTCCGAGCTCATGATCTGAGGACCCGTGCGGAAATGAACCATATCCCATTCGGCCTTCGGCAAATGCGCCGAACAGACGACGCTTACGCCTTGAAAAACCTTCTCTATCGCATGAGCATGATAGATATCAAGCGTATGACATGTGACATCGCCGGATAAGAGCTCCGGCGTCAAGTCTTTAGCCGTATACCCTACAAGAAGCTTTTTCATTTAGAGAGCGATTGTATTGGCGGCAGATTCAAGACGCTCAAGCGTTTTTTCGCGACCTAAAAGCTGAAGCATTTCAAATAGACCTATGCCTTCGCCTCTCCCCGAGACGGCGACGCGGATAGGATGCACCCACGGCCCCATGCCGTTGCCTTGGGACAATTCCTTTACGAGATTTTCAAGGTCTGCGGCATTCCAGACGGGGGCTTTTGAAAAGCGTTCGACGAGATCAAGAAGAAGCTCTTTGACGCCCGGCTTTTTCAGGCGCTTCTCCACGGCCTTTTCGTCGAAAGAGTAATCGTCGCTGAAGAACGGACGGCACAATTCAGGCAAATCGCTTAAGAATTTCGTGCGGATCTGAAGCTGGCCGACGAGATATTTAATGTCATAATCTTCAGGGACGGACATACCTTCAGATTGAACGCGCTTAAGAAGTTCTTCGGTGAAGACTTTTTCATCCATGCGCTTTATGTATTCCCCGTTCATCCACTGAAGTTTCTTCATGTCGAACTTCGCGGCGGTGACATGGACCTTTTCGAGATCGAAAAGTTCAATCATCTCCTTTTTGGTCAGGACTTCACGGTCATCGCCGGGATTCCACCCGAGAAGAAGAAGATAGTTGAAAAGCGCCTCCGGCAAAAATCCCGAATCTCTGAACTCACCGACAAAAGCCGCGCCGTCGCGCTTTGAATAAGGCTTGCCCTGCTGATTCACGATCATCGACAGATGGCCGTATTTCGGCACGCTTGCGCCCAAGGCCTTGAAAATGCAGATGTGCTTGAAAGTGTTTTCAACATGATCGTCGCCGCGAATGATGTGAGTCACTCTCTGATCTATATCGTCAACCACGTTGGCGATATGGAAAATAGGCGAGCCGTCGGAGCGCACGATGGCGAAATCCTGGATGTCTTCGGCCTTCTTGGCCATCTTACCCTTAACGATATCGTCAAACTCTATAACGCCCTCTTTGGGCATCTTAAACATGACGACCTCGCCGGTTTTTCCGTCGCGAGACGTGCGTTCGCATTTGTAGGCGTGACCCGAGGCTATAAGTTTTTCAACCGCCTCCATATGGCGGGATTTGTTTTTCGTCTGATAAAACGCCTCTTCGTCATAATCAAGACCGAGCCAATCCATGCACTCCATCAGCGCCTGGATCGCCTCCGGCGTCGAACGCTCCAAATCCGTATCTTCCACACGCAAGAGAAACTTACCTCCCGTATGACGAGCGTAAAGCCAGTTGTAAATAGCGGCTCTGATATTGCCGATATGAACCTTCCCCGTAGGAGAAGGCGCGAATCTAACTCGAATTTCTTCACTCATTTTTTGATTTTCTTTCATTGCGTCAAAACCGCCTTATATTATACACGCGCACACTCCATTTGGTCAACAGGCCATAAAGAAGGCGATTTTATTTCGTTTAAGTCTTTTTAAATATGGTGTCGCTTCAGGAGGTGTCCGGCGCGCCTCCTCGGTCTCGACTCGCTACGGAGTTGTAACGCCTTTCGCGCTTAGACAACAAACCGTTTTCAGCCTACCTTGCCTCGATAAAGCCACTGGTTGCGTACAAAAACCTCTCTTACGGCTACAATCCTTCGCGAGGTCTC
>CAJGDE010000129.1 GCA_904502135.1 Kiritimatiellia bacterium | reverse complement strand
TTAATACACAAGTACCTTGCGGATCTATTGAAGGGTGGAACTCGCCCCATCACCGCCATGACATATATTTACCAGCTTCGGCAGCTTTTCTCGCGTTGGGTACGTCCTTATTATGAAGATCACGGCTGGAAAGTGCCGATGTTCCCATCCTTCGGCAAGAAACCGATGGCTCCCCGGTATTCTCGGCCTTCAAGAGAAATGCTCGGCAAGGTTAAGGATTGGTATCGGTCTATGCCAACCGACCAGCTTTGGTTTGTAACGACGATGATGCTTGAGTTTGCAATGCGAAACGGCGACATCATGAGACTTAGCCGAAGGAATTTCGTCGAACGAGAAGGGCGCATATATTTGAACTACACCCCGAATAAGACGGTTCACTCCTCGGCGCGGACGGTCAAATGGCCGGTTCATCCAGAGATTTGGAATAAGATACAGACTTTGATGGAGGGCGATCAACTTCCAGCACTTGATGATGATATCTTTATAAGGCTTAACCAAAAGATGCGCGACATGGGCTTCAACGGCCCGAAAGGGGCTTATGAACTTCGGAAGATATGTGTCGATCACGTATACCAGAAGTTCGGTGCGGAGATGGCTGTGTCGATTTCAGGCGATGATATAAAGACAATTACCTATTATTACGCCGACCCCGCCCAACCGAATATTGGTGATATTCGCGTAACGGACTTGATTTAACCCCATATATTTATGGTATAATGTTAGGTGCTAAATTAAGGACTTATTATGGTATTTGATGTTACATATCGCAATGCTAAAACAGGAGGTAAGGAGGTGCTTCAAATCGAAGCACCTTCTAAGGATGCCATTTGGCCAAAATTAAAGGAGAAGGGCATCAATCCAATTTCAATAAATGAAGCGACAAAGAAGTCTTCGCGATCCAATAAATCACGGGGAGTCTCATCTAATAATTTTAAGATATTATTGTTGGTACTTGTCGCTATACTGGGATTATGTGGTGCTTTAGTCTATTTTTGTCAGAAAGAAGAGCCTAAGAATGCTCCAGTAAAAGAGAAAAAGCCGCCAAAGACTGTGCGAACCGTAAAACCGGCTCTGCCAAAGGAGCAGCCTCCGGCTCCAGTTGAGGAGGTGTCAAAAGTTGATAAAGAGAAGGCCGAGCGTATCGCGAAATTAAGAGCCATGACCCCGGAAGAGCGGATGCAATATCTCTTTGAGGAGGCAGCCAAAAAGCCGATAGACCTAACTCCGTCAACCAATCGCATTTTCAAGACCGGCACAGAGCAGGTGATGAGTTGGATATTCACGACAGAATTAGGAGCGATGCCGCCACCGTTGCCACGTATTCCGATTCGTGACGAGGCGCACATGGCTGAAATTCTGATGGCAAAAAATCCAATCTTCGAAGGCGATAGCGAAAAAGCCAAAGAGGCCAAGCAGATGGTCGAGCTTGCAAAGAAGGAGCTGATTAAGTACATCAAGGAAGGTGGTACGGTTGATTCGTTTTTCGAATACTACCGTGGCGAACTGATGCAGGCTCACAATGAGTGGAAAGAATGTCAAAAAAGTGTGTTGCAGGTCGTAAGGGATGAACCCGACCTTGCTGCAGACTACATCGCGGAAATAAATAACAGGCTTGCCCAAAAGGGTATCAGGCCTGTAAAATTGCCGCCCAAATTAAAAGAACAATTAGGAATTGAAGACTAAAAAGAAAGGACAGTGAAATGAAGAAGTTAGTTATTGCAATTGTCGCGTTTTGCGCGATAGCCTCGTATGCTCAGGAGAAGGGGGCTGAATTGACGGAAGCGGAGAAGGCTGCGAAGAAGGCGCAGGCTCGTCAGCGGATGATGGAGAAGACAGGCGGCATTATCGAGAAGCCTGGCACAGGGCGGATCGTTATCGTGAATGCGCAGGAAAAATATTCTGTTCAGGATATTGATGCACAGGTTAAGAAGTGCAATGGTGCGATTCGCGTGAAAATCGATATCGAGAAGGGGTCGTGGAAATTCGGCGACAAGGTTCCCGCAGGTGCGAATGCGGCCGTTTTCATCGTTAACGACGCAAACCTTCCCTTGACCTTGGTGGCGATGGAAGAACAGTGGGGCGTTTTGAATGTGGCTAAACTTGAAGGTAATCCTCGCTTCAATAAGGCGCTCGCTCGTGTTATGATCGCAACTCTTGGAGCGGGTGTTTCGCAGTTTAAGGGATCGCCGATGCAGACGGTCAAGAGCGTCAGTGATCTTGATAAATTGCACAGCGAGGGAATCACGTTTGATGCATTGCAGTCAATCATGCGCAACCTTCAGAATCTTGGCGTAACTCAGTCTCGCAAGACAACCTATCGCCGTGCTTGCATGGAGGGTTGGGCGGCGCAACCGACAAACTCCTTCCAAAAGGCGATATGGGATGAAGTTCACTCCATTCCGAAGAACCCGATGAAGATTCAGTTCGACCCCAAGAAAGGGAGATAGTCGTTAGGATTGCTTTCGCTTCTGGGAGGTTGGGAGACCTGGAGATTAGGAGAGAAACCCTCCAAGCCTCCGAAACTCCGAAGCTCCAAGCAGCGAAAGCAAAAAACTTCGCGGACTTTGCGGACATTGCGTGAGTCACAATGAAATATACATACGCATACAAGACCTCTGACGGCGTTCGCCATGAGGACTCTATGAACGCCTCATCGAGAGATGAGGTGTTCGCGGAACTTCGCAAACGCGGCATTAAGGCTATTAAAGTTGTTGCTGCTGACGGTTCAAAAGCGAATGGGGAAATGAGGGGTGTTCGCAAGCGAGTGGTGTTTGTAGCGATTGTGTGTGTAGCCGTAATTGTCGGAAGCATCGCATACTTTACAGGAGCCCGCAAGGGAGAGCATGAAGCGGTCGCACAATTTCAAGAGGATCAGACGCGTCGGCAGATTATAGGGGATGTCGCTGTAATTGAGAAGGGCATTCTTACCGGATGGTCTGATGTTTTTGAGTTGGAGGGGGATAGGTTTCTCGCGAGTTTTGCAATACCGGGCGTTAGACCTGGGCAGCGAAACACGAGCGAGGAATCCTTTATGCAGGCTCTGAATTCTCGACAGGAGATAATGGCATCGGATTCGCTCGAAGTGAGGCAAATAAAAGCAATGGTCGAAGGAATGAAGGATGAGGCTCGTGCATATCTTCAAGCCGGAGGAACTGTTGTTGAATATGGCAAGCGCCTTACAGAAAGGCAGGATGCCGAGATTGCGATTTATGAGCGAGCCAAGGCGGAATTGAAAAGAGCCAAAGAAACAATGACCTCTGACCGCTATCTTGATCTGTGGGAAGAGCGCAATAATCAGCTTCGTAATCTTGGTATCAAGTTGTTGCAACTTGATTAGGGAACGGGGAAGCGCTTCGCTTGGGGAACAGGGAAGAGGGAACAGGGAACGGGGAACGGGGAACAGGCCAAAATTTCCCACTTGCTTTCTGAGCCAGGATATGAGATAATACAAACCGATCTCAACCGAAAGGTAGGGATCATCGGGATGCGGAGAGAAGACTTCGCGTTGGTGACGGGGAGAGATTTCCGTCACCATCTCATTTTATACGAGGAAGAATGTCTGAAAAAACGTTGAGTATTTTTATTGATGAGTCTGGAAGATTCCAATATCCAGACTCCGACTCACCGTTTTATATTCTTGGAATGATTCTTCATGATCAATCGCAGAGCATTGAGAAACATGTAGCCGATTTGGAACGGTTGGAAGAAGAATTGGGGTTAGAGGGGCATTGCTTTCATGCTGGCCCACTTATCCGCAAGGAAAAAGGCTACGAAATACTTAGTCGAAAATTCAGGGCGCGTATTCTTTCTCGCATGATGGCATTTGCCCATCATGTGGATTTTCGTTATCATTGCTTAAGCGTTAATAAGAAGTTTATAGATTCAACAGACCAAATCGTTACAAGCCTCAGAAAAGATTTGGTTGCGTTTTTAAATTCTCGTCATGAAGAATTGTCGGGGCTGGATGTAGTTAAGGTTTATTATGATTGCGGTCAATCTCCAGTCACGAATCTATTGCATCAAACATTTGAGAATGATGTAGGCTGCCCAGTTGAATTTGTTCAAAATGTGCGCCCTGCGAAATATAGGCTGTTTCAATTGGCTGATCTTGTTTGTACGCTACATCTGATGGAATTGAAGATCAAAAATGGCATCCCGCTGACTTGTTCAGAGAATCGCTTTTTCGGCGGCCCACGAGATTTCCAGCGCAACATTCTCAAGCGCATCAAGCGCAAAGAAATTTAACCATTCCCCGTTCCCCATTCCCCGTTCCCCATTCCCTCTCCCACCGCGGAAAGCCTCGCGGGAGCTCGACAGCGAATGAAATTTTTGTGAAAAAATTTTTCGTTCCTCGTTCCCTGTTTCCTGTTCCCTGTTCCCCGTTCCCTCATTTCACCCTTATTTTGCAGGGGTGAAATGCATTTTTGAGGTAAAAAATACCCATCCAACTTTTTTCACTTATTTT
>CAJGDE010000128.1 GCA_904502135.1 Kiritimatiellia bacterium | reverse complement strand
GCATTAAAAATAAGATCGCATTTCAATTTTGAAGTACTTTTAAATGCCTGCGCACCAATACTCGAAACATTTGCACCAATTACGATATTCGTTAAATTCGCACATTCTCTAAAGCAATACGCTGGTATTGCCGTCATCGCATCAGGCAAAACGACATCTATAATCGCCTCTTTCTCTTTGAAATGAGACTCCATCATCTTATTGATTTTATATTCTTTAGACGTATCGCTCGACAACCTGATCGGAGCATTCAAGTTCAGTACACTCGTAGAACCGTCCGCATTTTTACCGAGCTGCGACCACCTTACATTACCAGCCGCGGTACTTAACTGTAAAAAACCTTCACCATTGGCGGCAACATAAATTTTCCAAGGTATCGCGCCTTCCTCTTTCACGACCTCTGTAATCGTCTTGTTGCCGTCATACACCCAATCACCGTAAAGTTCAGCTGGCAGCCCAATCAACACCACAAGCGCGGCGAGGGCGGCGCGAAACATTTTTATATGTCTCATAAATGTACCCCCCCCCTGCTAAAACCTTCAAATAAGCGCGTTTCGATGCGGTTGACATAGATGTCTCCTTATTGATTAATAAAATGGTAATTTCCTTTGTTGAGAGTAGATTATCAAAAATCTGAAAACATGTCAAAAATCCACCGTGTCATTTTACGCAAAATTTCTTGTGTCAAAATTGGGAAAGAGGCGGCAGAGCCATCGCGTCGGCAGTCGTTAAGGGCAGGGGTTAGGAGTTAGGGGGTAGGGGTTAGTGACTACTCGTTATCTGAATTGACTTTCCTTTTTTATTGAAAGAGTTACGTGCGAAAACCTTGATATTTAAATTTCCAGCAGTTTTAAGCGCATCAAGCGCGACGAGCAGCACTGTCGGTGAATTCGCCTTAAGTGAATTTCTTGACCTGTTGAAGCCCTCGGCAATAACATACTTTCTGTCCGTTTCGCCGTTCGAGCCGATAATTTCAATCTCATAGTCAAACACCCTCTCACCGTTTCGCTCGACGGGCGGGATAACAACTTCTAGAGCCTTGACGACTGTATTTTTTCTCTTCACGGATTTTATCGTAGCGATTAATTTCGCGTCAGGGGCGAACTCAGGCGCCTTGCTCACTATCGCACGGGAGTCGAAAGAAAAAGGCTTCTCTCCTTTTTTGTTCAGCGGCAAAACCCAGTCAGGCCCCAGTACCGACATATCTTCAAAATCCCAACGCTCAAAAACAATTCTGTCATCGTAAACGCGCACGAGCATACCTTGACGACCGTCTGCAACATCAATCGGTTTCATAAGACGCTTCTCAAGCTCAATCGTGGATGCCGCGAGCATATCGTTCTCGCGGAAGTGCGGCGCACTGTCCGAATAAAGCCGCCCCGTATATTTCAACATTAAATTCTCATTCACAGGATATGTAGAGAAAAAATCTCCTGTAAAAGCGAATGTGCGGTTAATATGTAAGCTAATTGGCGTGTGAGGAAGCGGGACGGTAGTGACCCGTGTTGAGCTGAGTGAGTCTTTCTTATGCGCCATTCGGCGGACGGGGCGCGAGGCGCAAGTTAGACAAGGAGGGCAGAAGTTTAAGCGAAGCGATGTTTAGGCAAGGACGCGCAATCCGGCCGCATAAGCGCGGGAGCACATGCACCGTAGAAACGCACCGCGCTTCGAAGGGTAGCCGCGCAGACCGAAGGTCGAGCGCACGAGCAAAGCGAAGTGGCCGCAAGGAGCTGCGTTGCCGCTTTCATCCGCCGCATTTTGACAAGTCACTTAATCAAGGCAGCACTCTGTTTTGATAATGCTATCATCTTTCTCGCCCGACAATACTTTACAGCAGTTGCACAGGCGACATAACCGCTTACGAATCCCTTGACTGTTCATCTAAGCCTTTGATAAACTACGCGGCAGTTATCACTAGAAGAAATAAGGAATATAAAATAAATGTCATCCGTTATCACATTTGCATCATTGGGAGCATTGCTTGTTGTCGGAAAAATTTTAAGAATGCGCATAACTTTTCTGCAGCGGCTTTACCTGCCAAGTTCCATCATAGGCGGAATAGTAGGCCTTGTAATATTCACGCTTTTCAAAGACTTGATCCCCTCAGAGATTCCGGCTATTTCGGCCAAATGCCCTGGCTTTCTAATCAATGTCATTTTCGCTACGCTCTTTCTCGGAGCTTCTATTCCAAAACTGAAAGACGCCGTAACGCTCGCCTTTCCGCAGATATGTCTGGGGCAGATTATCGCCTGGGGGCAGTATGTCATCGGACTTGGACTTGCCGGTTTTTTCTTTTCGAGATATTTCGATGTGCCGGTAGCCTTCGGCAACCTTTTGGAAATAGGCTTTGAAGGCGGTCACGGCACAGTTGGCGGAATGTCGGAGACTTTCCTTCATTATGGCTGGGCAAAGGGAGCGCAAATCGGTTTTGCCGTAGCCACAATCGGCATGATAACCGGTATTGTCTGCGGCATGACTCTCATTCAATGGGCCTACAAAAAAGGCTTGGTAAAAGAAGTTCTCACATTTGAGGACAGGCGTTTTCATGAACGCATAGGTGTTCATTTAAGAGGGCGCAGACCTTCTGCCGGCGAACAGACAGTTTTCCCAGACTCCATTGATTCTCTTGCGTGGCATTTATCGGTCGTTGCCATATCAATGGCCATTGGCTACGGAATCTGGGTGTTGATTCCCATGAAAGGATTTCCTCTCTTCCCCTTGTGCATGATCGGCGGAGTGCTGCTTCAAACGCTTACAAAATTCACGAAGTTGAATCTTCTTATAAACAGAGCCCAAATGGAGCGCATTTCAGGCGCGGCGCTTGACTTTCTTGTCGTAAGCGCCGTAGCGACAATAAGAATCGATGTTGTCGCGGAAAATTGGATCCCGATAGTAATACTGTGCGTATGCGGCGCTGTCTGGAGTGTCTTTTGCGTTCTATATATAGCGCCGAAAATCATCAAAACGTCATGGTTTGAATGTGCCATAGCTGAATTTGGTCAAGCGACCGGCGTTACCGCAACAGGGCTTCTTCTTCTTCGCACCGTAGACCCGGAGAACCGGACGATGGCAACTAAAATCTTCGGCTATAAGCAGCTGATCCATGAACCGATAATGGGTGGCGGACTTTGGACTGCAATGGCTCTTACGCTAGTTTATGAAATCGGCTGGATGAAGGTTTTTCTCATTTCAGCTCTCATGCTGATTTTATGGGCAGTATGCGCCGCCATAATAAAAGCGCGCAATTCTAAGCGCTAAAAACGATTATCCGATCGCTTCTCTCTTGTGACGCATTATAAAGGCGGACAAAAGAGCGAAGAGCGACGACAAAACAAGAAAATCTAAAATAAACACCCGGGCTACGTCACCCGTTTCTACGCATTCATCGCGAGAAAGCGCTTCAAGAGGCGATGATGAAGAAATGGATTGGGTAAAAGAAGCGGAAAAACGCGTTATATATAAGCCTATGCGATCGGCAAAATCCGTTTCTAGTTGATCCGGATATTGCTCGCTTATGCTTGGACTGATTTCACTCACAAGCAAAAGCACAATCGCCGAGAAAAGCGCGACCGGGCGGCTTAACGACGAAGAGAGAAAAACTCCGAACGAAATGACCAATGCCATCAACGAAACCATCACAATATACGATCTAAAAAGATTGAAACCGAAAGCGTCCGCAGGCAGCATAAGATGTATGTCCTGGCGCGGGCGAAGCATTATCGCGTTGTTGCCTTCGTTTTTGAATTGAAGTTTCCCGTCAAAATCATCCTGCCCATTTTTTTCAGAAAGCGGCACTTCAATGAAAGTTCGGGTGATCGAGGAGAAGACGCCTTCTTTTAAGCCCCATTTAAGAGTCCCCTTCACGTCGTCGCGCATGTCGTTAGCGTTCGTAAGCTTGAATCGAACTTTCACCGCAAGCGTTTTAGCCCTTTCGTATAGCGCCTTGTCAAAACGCCACACGGCGAGAGAATTTGTCGCTATCGTCTGATAATGATCTCTGGCACGCTGCTCCAGAATACGCAGAACGGTTGATTTTTTGGCCTTTTTCACCGGCTCTGGAGTTTCAGGTGAGTTTATGAACACATCATACATCATCTTTGCCTCTTCCTGAGCAGTAGGCAATATCGGAGAATAAAGGTGACTACATTGCCGTTTAAAATCTACATTGCAAAGAAGAATAACACACGCTAGGGCCAACACAAAAGAGCCTATTACGACATGAGATAGAATCTTACCCAAAGCGATACTTACAAATCTCACGGGGCGTACCAAGGTAAGATCCAATCGCTTTGAGAGTCTCTCATTGGCAATCGAACCTGTGGCGCTTGATAAAAGCGAAACTACCAGAAGAGAAAAAACTCCACCGAGCGAAAAGCGTATGTAAAGCTCACGCGCACCTTCATACGTTCCGTCGCCCTTGACGATATACGGAAAGACAACCATCCAGACGCTACTTACGAGCGCAAGCAGCGCAAGCGTCTTAGATCTGATAAGCGCTATAAGCTCAAGAAAGAAAATCCGCCAAAACGAATTCATTGACATTACCTACTTTCGCAAGAAAGAACTCTTCGAGACTCTCACCAAGCGACGACACTTCACCTTCCGCCACAGATTGCCCCTTGT
>CAJGDE010000127.1 GCA_904502135.1 Kiritimatiellia bacterium | reverse complement strand
GCAGCTGAAAAGCGGATAAAGATAGCAGAGGCGAAAGCCAAGAAGAAGTTCGATGATGAAATCGCCGAGCTTCAGGAAGGCTTTGATGAGACCGCTTCCGATATCGCCAAGGCGAGAGCTGAAAGCGAGACGGATCGCAATATCGACAAGACCTTAAAAAGCGATGCGGCTGCCGGGATGAAGCTCATTTCAGAGCTTATTAACCAGTCGAAGGTAGCGGCTGCCGCCGCAAAGGATGAGTTCGACCGGGCGATGAAGGACGCGATGGCCGATGGTGATGTTTCGGATGACGAGAAAAAGCGCATCCAAAAAGCGCAGGAAGCCTATCAGTCAGCCGAGGGGCTCGTCGACAAGTATGCCGCCAAGCTCCGCTCCGCTCAAGATGAAACGCAAAAGAGCGCAGGCTCGACAAAGCCGCAAGGCTCCTTCTACGCCCGTGCCGCGAGTGCGTTAAGGGGCAATCAAATGGAACTTCGCCGGACGCAAGCCGCCGAAGAGACCGTCCGGCAAGTCAAAAAGACGAACCAGCTCCTAAAGGACATGGACGGCGGAGGTGCAATGACATTTAGTTGAGATGGTTTGATCAAATTGTAAAAGAAAATTTGACAATTTGACCAAACCATGTTGACATTGAGGTCTCTTTTGTGATAAATTATACGTCGTTGGTCAAATTGTAAAAGAAATTAAATACTTTTGACATGAAAGCGTATGATGAAATATGGGGAGTCGCTGAAGATAACTTCGGCGTGATAACCTCCGCAAAAGCGGAGGAACTCGGAATTTCTCGACAAAATATGGTCGCAATGGAACGTGCTGGAGCACTTACGCGACTTTGCCACGGCGTTTATCAGGTAAAGCACCATGTTCCTGGAGATAATGATTTCTATGGTGTAGGCGTAGCAATGGTTGGTGAAAATGCCTATCTTCGAGGAGCTTCAGTTGTTGGGATGTTAAATCTTACTCCGACCAATCCAGGAGTCATCTATGTGGGTTGTGGTATGCGCGTCCGCCGCCGTCTTCCGAGGGAATTTCGAGTCAAGGACAGGACAACCTGTCAGACAATTCAGTACGATGGATACGAGGGAATCCCTTGCCAACCGGTTTTTGAAGCGCTACAAACAGCAAAAATTGAAGGCGCGATTGAGGGTGATAGAATAGTAGAAGCAGCCAAGAATGCGAATGAGAAAGGACTAATCACGGATGAAGAGTGCGCCCAACTCCAAGGCTAACCTTGATAAAGCGATTCAGCGATTCGCTGGCAATATCGCAAAGGCCAATGAACTGCGCAACCTGATGGCAAATGCCATCGTCGCTCAGATGCTCGGTAAGGGTGTCGTAAAAGGTGGTAGTGGTCTGAAGTTCCGTTACGGCTCTGAGATGACTCGAGTGACGCTTGACCTTGATACGGCGTGGAAAACAAGTCTTGATGAGTTTCTTCAAGATCTCAAGGCGAAACTCGAAACAGGGTGGAATGGCTTTACCGGAGTAATAAGAGTTCTCAAGCAGGCAACACCTCGTGGCATTCCCTTTGATTATGTGATGCAACCGTGTGACGTGAAACTTTCGTATCTTGGCAGACCTTGGTATACGGTGCAGTTGGAGATAGGCCATAATGAAATCGGTGATGCAGACGCATTCGATTTGATTGAGGTTCCGCAGATACTTTGCGAGCTTTTTGGTTTTCTGTCAATGGACAAGCCAGGGGCGATTCCTGCAATGCGGCTTGAATATCAGATAGCGCAGAAGCTTCACGGAGTGAGTGCGCCTCACAGCAAACGAGCTCACGATCTTATTGATTTGCAGTTAATACTTGCAAACGGGAAAGCCGACCTTAAGATTGTCGGCGAACTGTGTCGAAAGCTTTTTAAGTACCGCAAGGTACACGCTTGGCCACCGGCTATCGAAAAAGGTGAATTGTGGAATCGGGTGTATGAGGAACAGAAAGGCGATCTTCCTGTTCTGCCGACGGTAGACGAAGCAGTTGAATGGGCGAACGCTCTTATTCAAAAGATCGAGAGCTTGTAATAATCTTTTAGTGTAAGCTGTTTTAGCAAGGCGCATCCGTAAATGGGTGCGCTTATTTGTTTTTCATTTGTTCTGTGCCGCTTCATATATAGAGCGGGAAGGGGGGGGATGTCTACAAGAGTTGAAGAAGCGTACGGTGAGCGCGATCAGAGAGTCGACGCTAAGGGTAATGTAACGGAGATTGAAATTCCGTACATCGTTTTTGAGGCGTCCGATGAGGATGCTGCCTTGTCTGCCGCAAGGTCGGCAGTTGTTGGTCGGTTAATCAAAGGTATGATGCGCATCGCGTTTATTTTCTAAAAGATGAAGAGCGCGATGTAGAGCCATTATTTGGCATATCGAAATTTTTCAGAATATGATATAATTCGAGTGTTCCATCGTTATCATTATGTTTCAACATTATCGTTAAAGGCGCGAAATTATGTTAAACTTAAGATGCAATCATCTGTTCTCTATAAAAAATAAAGTTCAGTTTGCTTTTCGGTATATTCTTTTCTTGTGTGCTATATTTTATTTTCATAGAGCCTTTCCTTTTACGGTAGTTACCGATTTTAAATCCGACCAATCTTCATTTCAGGGGTGGGATTTGACTACGACGGATAAGGATGATAGCCATGGCCGAAATTTTCAAGATAACAACGATTATATAGAAAGTCCCTTGTACGATGGAGATGTGATTTCTTTTTCTCTTTCGGCAAAGACTTTCGGTAATGACGGCTCATCATTGGTTGTTTCCGCCCGCAAGGACAAAGAATCTCAGTTTGAAGATGTTTTCACCTTGAGCTTCGCCAATAATGCTGAGACGAACGAGACTGTAAGTGTGGCGCGCAGCAATCATTTCCGTCAGTTTCGCTTGATGTTTAAAAAATCAAAAGGGACTTTGCGGATAGGGTCATTTTCGGTGACGTGCCGAGCGGACGGCGAGGTTGCAATTCCGGTTGATTTGGCGGCTAAGGAAATAGGAAATAATTCTTTTGTGGCGACATGGACTGTGGATGAAAATGTAGATTATTTTCTTGTAGATTGCTGGTGGCTATTGCCGTCGCCTTGGACGGGAAATGTCGTTTGGCGCGAGAGTTTTGATGGAATAAGCAACGAAGGATCGTCCGCCAAGAAGATTACGGACGAAGATTTCAGCCATTTTGACCGTGAAGGTTGGAGCGGGGAGTGGATTTATGCTGCACCGGGAAGTTCCGGTATTGTTCAAATCGGAAAAGCCTCTGATGAGATCGGATATCTGCGAAGCCCGGCGCTTCCTGCGATGCAAAATGTCGAGCTTGTAGTTAGAGCCTCGGCTTATGAATTGCAGCCAAATCTTAATATGGACATTTTTTGCGTTCGTTCCGCTCAGACAAATAATATAGCGACATTTGAGCTTAATAAGTCATTCGAAGATTACCATTGCCTCATCCCGGAGATTAAAGAGGGGGATTGTCTTTTGTTTCGGTCATTCACGACTGGCTCGCAACGAAAGGTGTTGGTGGATGATATCGCGCTTGTTTCCGGGTTTACCGAGGGGCTTGCGATGACAAGTTATGTGTTTTCGTCCAAGAGAGTCGAATATTCTCCGTCGCCCTCTCTCTTGATAGAAAATCTTTCTGAGAATATGCAGTATGATTTTTCGGTGCGCGCAGTTTCTTCTGGGAATATTTCGGAATTTTCGTCGGTCTGTTCGGCGACCACGACGGTGACTGATCAGGAGAAGGTGACGGCCTTTCCGTTGAGCACCATCGCATCTTCACATTCGGCTAAAATTTGGACGGAGGATTTTTCTTCATTGACGAATGTTTTCTATGATAAGGACAATAGTGTTGATTGGCGTAATTCATTGACTTTTTCGCATTGGCAGGCGTATGAAGGCTTAGCCCCTTTTGCGGAGCTGAAGAGAAATAATGGTAATGGGGCCACGGCGGGGCTCTACGCATATTGGAAGTCTGATAAATCCGTAGATTCATATTCATTGGGGACTATGACCGCTTCAGGAAAGCCAGAATATGTATATGGACTTTCATTTAAAAATGATACAGCCTATTTGATTGAACAAATGTCCATCAGTTATGACGGAGTTCAATTTGGCTTTAAAAATGAAAATGAGCAGCAGCTTATTTTTGAGTATCGCATAACAAAAGAGCTTGAGCCTTTGATTTCCGGCGAGGATTGGACGGAACTTGGCGCGTTGAATTTCACTACACCAAAAGATTCTTCTTCGGGCCTTTCGTCAGGCGAAGATGTTGTTGTGGTTCCTCTTTCGCTCGAGGATGTAAAAATACGTCTTCAGCCTGAATCGTACTGCCATATCCGTTGGCGGAGATGCTCTGTGTCGAATGCCGCGGCAATGGCGATAGATAACGTTTGCGTCACCTTCAAAGAGCGTCGTGCGGGAATGCGGGTGATTGTTCGCTGAAAAATCTCCCTGTACATGCGAATATGAGACGGTTGGCCAAGATCGCCGCTTGAAAGTGGTGCGGCAAGCGGCCGTGTAAGCGGTTAGTGCCCCGCCCGCGCTCGCGCGTGAATGTTCATGGCGATAACGTTTTTGACAGGATTTACAGGATTAACGGGATTCTATTAGCACTATAATCTTGTAAATCTTGTTAATCCTGTCTGAAGTTATAGGCAAGTCGGCTGTGCAACTGCTGTAGAGAGTTCCTTGTGCTTTCCTTTCCGTCTTGCTTGCGTTCCTGCCTTGTCAACGTGCGGCGTTTTTTCGCCCAACGGTACTCGCCTTTTGATATGGGCGATTAAATATAGAAATACCACGCTCATTCATCGCTCCTCTCTGTCGAGTCTCACTTACGCCGCATGAAGCGTGTATGCTATATGTCCTCCCCGGCGCACATCCGGGCTTCTCGCCACCATATCAAGCCTTGTT
>CAJGDE010000126.1 GCA_904502135.1 Kiritimatiellia bacterium | reverse complement strand
GAGCGATAACGTAAAGAGCCGCGAATATTCGTTCCCAGCAGAAAATGTCACATTGGTCGATATCTCAGTATCGTCATACGGACTTTGAGGTAATTGAGGCACAACAATCTTCGCCGCTGCTAAAGCGGTTACTGCAAAAAATTCAATAAAAATAAACGAAACAAACTTCATGCGGATAGTTTATCATAAATCCACCCGCTCCTGCCGCAAATATTGTGTCGCGTCATTTTCGCGGATGCGATTTTATTTCGTTGAGTCATTTTTAAATATGGTGTCGCTTCAGGAGGTATCCGGCGCTCCTCCTTTTGCGACGACATGATAACCTTACTGAAGTGTACTGCGCAAGCCGCGCAACGGAGGGAGCCGACAGTCGGGCAAGAGGCCGTTTCGACTCGCAGCCGTAAGATGCGTCCCGTGCGCAGCCAGTGGTCTCCGTCGAGGCAAGGTAGGCTGAAGACGGCCTATTGTCTAAGCGCGAGAGGCGTCGCGACGGCGAAACAACGGTTTGACCGAGCTGTCGGGACCGCAGGCGCGCCCTTCAGCAAATATAAAAAATTCATCTTTTTTCAACGAAATAAAATCGCACCCCGGGAAAAGCCCATATCAACACTACTTAAACCGGTAACTTAATCTCACAGGTCCAAGAAGCCCGGACTTGTGGAAGCGGGCATTTTCGTCCGGCCCGAATTTTGTCCAGGTCTTGCGCTCTTTTATAGGCTTTTTCGCATCGTCGACAAGGGCGTTATACCAAGTGGAGACAACCTTTACGCGGATTTGAGAAACCGCCCCCGCTTTGACGAACGGCGTAATGTCGCAAGAATATGGAGCTGACCAGAGATCCGTGACTTTCTTATCATCAACAAAAACTGTCGCCCACGCCTTGACTTCGCCAAGGTCGAGCATAACCTTATCAAGAGGCCCAGCAATTTCAACAGATCCAGAATAAATACGCTCGGTATCACGCGATGAATACGCACGCATTGGACTTAGAGCGATATTCACCTTTTTTACTGGCGATTTTAATGCGCCCTTTTCTACCGACTCAACCTTTCCTGTGAGAGGATCATAGAAAGAAATTCTCGATGCGTCTACATGGTAAAATCCGCTTCTTCCGTCATTTTCGACAACGAAGAATATCTCTTTATCACCATCTCTCCTTTGATACCACCCGGCGACATCTGACGCGTCGCGGCCAAGGCGGGCGTAAAGCGGCGAAGGCCAATCGGGCTTAAACGCGCCGCGCACGATGCGAGCGCCCTTCGCCTCCAATTCCGAAAGCCTCTTTTCGGTAGCGGGGAGAAGATACGTTCCTTCGGGAATCCACAACACTCGATAGCTCATGCCGTCGGGGAAAACAAGTTTTTCGTCCTTAACTCCAAGTCGTGTCGCAAGGGCGTCGAAATTAAGATAATCATACTTATAACGGTTTCCAAAAAGAAGTTCTCTCTCGGAAGGCTTGTGATTAACGTCGTCACCGAGATACATGAGAATATCGACCGCAGGCCTACCGCGCTCGAGCTCTTCGCCGCAGCGTTCAATGTATTTCGTGAAATACTTCATATACGCCCACCAAGTCTGCTCGCGAAGAAACGGCGAGCCGATCTTTTTACCGAAACTCGACGAGGGCGGCTTTCCTCCCACGATGGGATTATGCGTAAAGGTATGAAAGACGATATGCGTCACACCGCGCGCGAAATGTTTATCGATGATTTTCTTCCAGTCATTGAAATTTTCATCGAACGTCAACTCGAAACTCGTAAGAGCCTCTGCGCTCACGCGCCTCTTTCCGTAAATGTGCGCCGCTGAAACGCAAGGGAGAACAGGTTTAAAATTAAAACTTCCGACAAACTCCTTGTTCTCATGAGGACTCCAAAATTCGCACATCGGCTCATCGGCGTATTTCCAATAGCGCAGAATGTCTCCGGCGAGAACATCGCCGAAAGATGCTTCATACTGAACGCTCATCGAATGATCTTTAGCCATAGCCGCTATCACAGCATAATAGTTTTCTTCAATAAGTCGCGAGCAGACGTTGCGCCAATCAAGAAGAAACTTCTCGGTCTTAGCGACGCTACCAAGAACGCGCCCGAAGAGCGCGGGCAGATACGGTCTAAGCTTGTATCCGGCACGCTTTTCAAATTCCTCTTCCATCCTCCATGTCCAGTTCTGTATTCCGCACTCCCAACTGTCGACGAGAATCCCATCGACTTTAACGCCAGATTTCAAAAGCCGCCCGATATACCCGTCGAAATTTGCTTTAAATCCGCGAGGATCCATCTTATCGCACTCCCACCCCGTCGCCTCAGGCGGAGCCGGATGGTTTTTGCGCTTCATATTCACATGACCGAAAACAAGTTTGCGCTTAACAAGATTTTTTAGAGGCTCATCATCATCCGACATCGCGAAACCGCGAAGAGTCGCGCCCGACTTGGCCTGCCAGTTATCAAGGCGACGATTAGAGGACCAAAGAGGAGAAAACTTTTCTACCTTATGGGGCGAGCGAACGCGAAGCTCAAGCCCTTCTCGTGGCAGCGCTCCGATATCAAACGTCATTTCTTTATCCCCCCGGAATTTATCTGAATACGTCCCTTGGGGACAAACGCGCTCTAAAACCTTGTGCCCTTTAGACCAGACTTCAAAAACGACATCTATATCATAGCATAGACCGTAATTAAGAAGACACGGAGCCGGAACGGTCACAGATCTTACGATCGACTCGTCGGAGGCCTCCTCAAAAAATTCAACTTCGCCAATTTCGCGGTAATCGTCATCTTCGTCGAACGCGGGCTTATTGCCGGGCTCAAAGGCGACAAGTTTACGCATCGCGCGCTCAGGTGTTATCCAAGGACCTCCCGACATCGACCAACCAGGGCAATTCTGCATTTTAAAAGAAAGCCCGCGGCGATGACATTCCGCCTCTGCAAATTTAACGAGATCTGCCCACTTTTCGCTTAAGCAAGGTATCTGATTCGTAACACCGGGCCACGGCTCGTCGCCGTTCCATCCGCCGTGAAAAAACTGAATACCGGAAATCCCTGCCTCGGAGATAGCCTTAATATCGGCTGAAAGTCCTTCTTTCGAAGCATTCCCGCCTATGATGTGAAACCACGTTTCAGGCGCACATGAAGAAGCTGCCCAAAGTGATATCCGCGCCATAAAAAGAGCGCCTAAAGACAACGATACCTTCACTTTTTTCATCTCGACATTAACTCACCTTAACTTAAATGAAGCGCACGGTTTCAAGGAATCTAAAGCGTAATAATTGGCTTGAACACCCCAATCAGAGAAAATAAGTTCAGCATGCCCTGCGGCCAATGCCGAATAATAACGCTTGATACCACTCTCATACTCGGCGTAAAGGCGATCAAGCGCCTCATCTTTTTTCAGCGCGGTTTTTCCTCGATATCGCCCGAAATCAGCCGGATTTTCAGTAATCACCGCAGGCTCTCCAGGGACATCCTTCCCGCTGACCGTGCGTGTGACCGAGTTCATCACAAACTCCGTTATACGCCCGCCGTCCCCAAACCAGTCGCGAAGCTCCAGTTTGTGAGAGTGTCCGCTTAAGACTATCGCCTGACGTTCTGCCAAAAGCCGTCTCACGCGGCGACGCGCGGCAGTCCAGATCGGCTCCATCGCCGCAAGTTCCTCCGGCGAGGGTTTCTTTCCCGTCGTCTCACTGTATTGAGGACGCCCGAGAAAAAACCACCTGCGCGAACCTCTTGCGCCGTCGGTAAGAACGGCTCCGTGAGTGCAGAATACCGTATAGCGCGCATCGCGGTGTTCATTCAAAAGCTTTTCCACAAGTTCAATATTCGGCCTATTGTAGTCTGCAATGATCCAAAGATCAGGTCCGCTGCGAAACGAAAAAGTAATGTCGTCGATTTTACGCCCAAGCTCGTGCGAATGCCATTTTGAAATATCTCGGCGATAATTCTCAAATTCTCCCTGACGGTGTTCGCCCTTTCTTACATCGTGATTTCCCGCGACCGTCACAAAAGGAATGTCACCGTAGGTGCGCTTCATAAGCCCAAGCGCCTCAGCAAGCATACGCGCATGATGAGCGGACGATTCGCAGTCGCCCTCGATAAGATCGCCGAGCTGAAGAGCGAACGCAGCATCGGCGCGGCGGATCTTCCCGGATGACGCGATAAGCGCCGCGCTTCGGCCGCCCTCTCCCCACATCGAAGAAAACGATTCAAATTCGGCACGGTATTTATCGAACATCCCGTCCTCTGAATGCAGACGCTTAAACTCAGAATGGAAAACTTCCAACGGCGGCGTATCGTAATGGACATCGCCAAGAAGCGGCACCGAATATTGCGAAGAGCGCTTAGCGGCGCAACCCAAAGAAAGCGCGGCGCAGCCTGTGACGAAATTTCTGCGCGTCATCCCGCCGCGGAAATCCGCAAAAGGCGATTCACTGTGGAGAAAATCATTCATAAATCTATTCCCGTCGATTACAGATCTTTTTCGCGAACTACCCAGGCCTTTCGAGAAGAAGCGAAAAGAACTCCTACGCAAGAAGCCGGGGCATAGTCACGCTCGCACAACTCAAACGGAGAGATAAGCCCTTGCCACTCCATATCCTCGACAGGCACCCGGATAATACACTTTTTACCTTCCTTAGCGGAATTGAGCACACAAGGTACTCCGTTGAAGATGCGCTTTAATACAGAAAACGGCGGCGGCTTCGCTCTCCAAACAACTTCCTTAAGGCTCCTTGCGTCATGAAACGGCGGCCAGCCAGTTCCGACATTGCTTAACATGGGCGTTTTCAAATCCAAAACTTCAAGCGCCGTAAGGCCGCGACAGCTGCCGCGCGATTCACCGAGGGAGCGAAGATTAGGCGCGTCGATTACAATGCGTTTAAGTTTAGGGGAGTGCCCGAGATTGCTCGCGCCTATCGTAAGCAAAGACGATGCGCGGATTTCAAGATTCGTAAGAGAG
>CAJGDE010000125.1 GCA_904502135.1 Kiritimatiellia bacterium | reverse complement strand
CGGCATTGCGGATTCCAATCTTTCAAATCCGAGTCTATCTAAAGTCGGGGTGTATACGGTTTCGCTGAAGGTGACGGATAATGCCGGTAAAAGCTGCTCCGCCTCTTTCGGTAAAGAGCTTATCGTATATTCGGGCAACGGCGACGTTTTTGTGACAAGTAAGGAAAGTCAAAATGCAATGCCTCCTTACTGTTCGTGGGATACCGCCGCAACCAATATCCATGATGCGGTTAAATGCGCTCTTGAAGGGCGGAATGTTTATCTTGATGACGGCACTCATGTGATTGAAAGCACAGTCGAGGTTTTTAAAGGTGTTTGTATTGCAGGAATAAACGGCGCGGAGAGAACCTTTATAGCGCAGAAAAATAAAGATGATGGGATTAGATTTTTTAAAATGAATAATGGCGCAGCCGCGTTAAGAGGTGTGACGATATGTGATGCGAAAGGAAAAGACAACGCCTCCGGCAGTCTGATTGAGTTGTCGAAAGGCTCAATAAAAGACTGTAAGTTTTACAATAATACTACTGCCGGAAACCAAGATTGGGGGCTTGTGTATTCAGGTAATGCCAATAACGTGATAGAGCATTGCGTTTTTTACGGCAATTATTGCGGGCCTTCAGTGTTATTGGAATATGGCATGTTGAAGAACAGCCTTTTTTACGGAAATACAAATATGACTACTAAACCTTACACATTGGGCGGAGCAGTGAGATGTAGAAAAAGTACTGGAAGCCCTAAAATTTATAATTTGACGGTAGTAAATAATGTTGTAAAGGACAAAAATCTTCCTGCTGGCATATATAATGAAAATGGCGTAGGGGATGTGCGTAATTGTGTTTCGGTCGGTAATTTAGCGTATGATTCGGATACAGAGCAGTATGTTGACGCTAACGATATAGGAGTTAATCAGGGCGCTGACGTAAAAAACGTGTCGCATTCTCTAATGTATCCGTTTGCGTTTAACGGCGACGTTAATGAATATGCGGGGCTTAAGAATGAAGATCCGATGTTTAGGAACCCCTTTTCTGGTGATTACAGGTTGATGAGCGCTTCACCTTGCGTCAATGCCGGGACAAACCTTTCGTATACGGTAAGCGACCTTGATTTGTCCGGCAAAAAACGCATAAATAAGAAGATTGTCGACATGGGGTGTTATGAGAATCAATCTCTTGATGGGATGCGAGTGATTATTCGATAGCGCAATTTTATGAAATAACGATGGAATCCCGTTCGCCGGCTACTTGATGAAGCGTTGTCTGATTATCGTTAATTTTCTTCTCTTATCGGCGGTCGCGGCCGGCGAGACGAATTACGCCTTCCGTGCGCGCATGGCCGAACTGCATCCGCGGAGACTGATCGAAAACGCGAAGCCTCTTGCCTCTGACGAAATGAGCGTCGATAAGACATGGTCGATAGTTGTTGAAGGTGCTGACGAAAACGGCGTCATGAATCACGCGGCGGATGATCTCAGAGATTATTTTCATAAATCGATGAATGTCCGTCTCGGAAAAGGTACGCGTAATTCCATTGTTCTCGCAGTGGATCCCGCGCTTGAACCGCTGCAATCGAAGGTATCCGCCGAAGAGCGAGACGGCGCAAAGACGATACGGATAACAGGCGTTGATGCCCGCGAAGTTTATCAAGGCTGTTGTCGGCTGGAGGATCTGATGAACAGGCGCGGGATGCCCGCCGTTAAAAAAGGGGAGAAAACGTTTACAAGGATGTTTTCGCCGAGGATGACGCATTCGGGATGGGAAATCGAGAAATACCCCGACGAGTATATGGATCAGATCGTTCATGCGGGAATGGATTCGATAATCGTTTATATTGAAAAGTCTCCCGATATTACGCGCAACGGACGTTCAGATATCAACGAATTGATTAAACGCGCTAAAAAACGCGGTCTCGACGTATATGCGTACGCAAACTTTCCGGTTGAGGCGGCGAAGTTTCATCCGCTTGACGCCGGCGCGAGAGAGTATTACGATAAAATCTACGGCGGAATCGTCAAGAACGCTCCCGGACTTAAAGGGCTTATCTGCGTCGGCGAGTCCGTTGCGTTCAAGTCGCGACATCCCGGAACCGTCTCGTTCTGGTGGGCGGATGCAAAGACACGTAAAGAGGGTATGCCAGTCAACGGTTTTTATCCGTCGCCCGACTGGAAGGAATGGCTTGAACTCGTATCAGATGTCACGAGGGCGTACAATAAAGATTTTGAAATAATATTTTGGACTTATAACTGGTCCCGATCTCCCGTTGAGAAAAGGCTCGCTCTTCTTGAGTCTATACCGACAAACGTAATAGTAAATGTCACATTTGAACTGGGCTCTCCCGTAAGGTATCACGATGGTGTTGAAATGCAGGCTCAGGATTATTCGATAACGGAATCCGGTCCGAGCGAGGTCTTCGTTTCCGAGGTCGAGGTCTGCCGCAGGCGCGGGATTAAACTTTGCTCGATGGTCAATTCGGGGGGGCGCACGTGGGATTTCGGCGCTCTGCCTTTCGAGCCGCTGCCGCACGCCTGGCTTAAGCGTTTTCGAAATGTTCGCTCGGCTCGGGAGAAATGTGGGCTTGCGGGATTGATGGAGTCGCATCATTACGGATTCATCCCCAATTTCATCGCGGAGATCGCCAAGTGCGTCTACACGCGCGAGACTGATGAAAACGCGGTTTATGATAAGCTTGAAGAAATCGCATCGCGGGAGTTTTCGAAAGAGTGCGCCAAAACCGTAATATCCGGCTGGAGCGACTGGTCTGAAGCGTTCCGATGGCATTCGGCGTTGTGGTTCGATCAATACGGGCCCTTGAGAACCGGGCCGAGCTATCCTTTTACGCTGCCGGGTGTCGTTATGCCCGATCCGCCGGATCCGCAATATGAATATTACGGCGGCGTCAAGCATGGAACCGGGTGGAAGTATCTTTCAAAATTTTATCAATGCAACACCGATCAGCTCGTCGGGCGCATCCTTACGGATGAAACCGAAATAGCGCTTCTGGAATCGGGCAACAGAAAGCTCGAGGCCGCGCTTGCGTCCGTGCCTGAACCGAAGCGCGAACGCGCGTTGAGGGTGATCGGATACGGCAAGTACATGCTCGCGACGGTCCGAACTCTCAGAAACGCGAGGCGATACAGGTTAGAGGGGCTTAAGGGTGAAAACGCGTCGCGAGCGACGCTTGCAGGAATTCTTCAGGAAGAGGCCGACAACGTTAGAGAACTGATGCCCTGGGTTGAACGCGATTCGTCGCTCGGATTCGAGCCCGCGATGCGCTATGTCACGGATGTTAAGATGCTTAAGTGGAAGTTGAAACAGCTTGAGAATGAAAAGAGGAATTTAGAAAGAAAGGATTCAAAATGAAGTACATCTCGTCGAGAGGATCGATCGCGGTTGCAGCGGCGTTCGGTTCGCTGCTTTTGTGCGCGGCACCCGCGCCGGCCAAAAAAGCGTCGTGGCATATAAAGGAGGCCGCGCGAATTATCAAGGAATGTAAAAACGGCGGCGAAGGCGAAAAGGCCGGCGTGGATAAAGCTCTCGATTATCTTGAAAAAACGGTGCGGGAATTCCAAAGTTCCAAGATGCCCGAGAAAGAGATCAATAAGATCCGCAAAGAACTGATATCGATCTGTTGGCGTATGTACAACGACCGCTTTGAAGGGTATTTCGAGGATTTCGTCAGGGCGAATCCGGATTGCGACTTTAAGGACGAGATTTTGAGAGCGCGTCACAGAATTCACTATAGAGCGCTCCAGGACGCAAAAAAATTCCCTTTGGACGAGAAGGATATCAAATTCGGACAGACGCTCGAGTCGATGGGGGTGAAGGACGGTAAAACCGTTCATCTTAAAGATTATTGGAACCCGACCAACGTAACGGAGGCGTTTCAGAGACTTGTCGACGATTCGAGCGTTACGACGATCGTTCTCGATAAAATGCCGACTCCGTGGTACATCAGTACCGTCGAGTTCGGAGAGAAGGTTACCGGCAAGCGCGTCCTTCTGAAAAGCGGCGTTAAACTCATGCGCTGCCCGGAGTTTCTCCGCCACCGCATGGGCAAGGATATCGGCAGATCGATGTTAGAGATCAACAGCGCCCAGGACATAATCATCGAATCGGACGCTGAAAATCCCGAAGATGTCCTCTTGGGGTATTACGAGAGTTACGCCGAGCGCGCCAAGTGGAACAAGCGCGAGGGACGCAGCGGCATCTCCATCGGACATAAGAATTACCAGCGTCCTACCAGGAATATCGTAATCCGCAATATCCGCATCGCCGACTGCGAATGCGACGGCATCGTAATAGGCGGGCTGTGGGATCCGCCGGAGGAAATATTCGTCGAGAACGTCATTCTCGATTCTAACTTTCGGCAGGGGACGTCGCCTTGCGCGTATTATTCACTCTATTTCAAGAATGTAAAGTTTCTCAATACGCGCGGCGGGCCGCCGTCCGCAGGCGTCGATGTCGAGCCGTGGGCCGATTATCTCGCTACGGCCAATCTTTATTTCTTCGACTGCACGTTCGGCAACAATTACGGCGGAGGGCTTTACTTAGCCACGACCACCCACGATCCTGTTCTTGTGCATGTTAAACGCTGCAGATTCCTGCCGACTCACGGCTCCCAGATAGATATAATCGCGATGCCTATCAGTTATTTCAACTGCAAGTCGTCGCCGATAAGTAAAATAATAGTCGAAGATTGCGAATTCGATTCCACCGGACCTACCTTGACGTTCCATCCGTGCCCCGTTTACAATTTGACGATGAAGAACTGCGTAATCCGCGACGCCCGTTCCGCCGCGCGGAAGAAAAGTTCTCAGAAGGGTCTTGCGCCCGTCACCGCCAGCCTTAACAGGGACTTCGGGGTTTCCGACTATCCTGAAGGGACCCGACCCGAAGTGCGGTTCGAAAACGTCAGGGTCGAAGGGTTTGAAAAAACCGATTTTCTCGCCGT
>CAJGDE010000124.1 GCA_904502135.1 Kiritimatiellia bacterium | reverse complement strand
TCCGTAACCCGGTCAGCCTCGATGAGTTGGATGTCCAGTTTCACGTTCGAACGTAAATTTGGGTTCTGAGCGAGAATAGCGAACGCTTCGCCATCCTGACATCTTGCCATACGCAAGGTACGCAGTTTATCGGCAAGGCGTACTCGCTTCGCCCAAAGATAAAAATCGTGTTCGATTCTATGGTTCAGCTTCTCGCCTTCAAGAAGCATCTGCAGACGCGGACCAGTACCGATTGTGTCATTGGCAAGAGTTGAGACTATCCCACGAGCGTATGAGTTATTCTGCACTTCATATCTCGCTCGTGTGCGAAGTATGCGCCTTACTGCAGAATCAGCCTCCGCGTCAGCAGAAAGAAACTCCGCTGCCTGACGCTGTGCAGCCGCCTCGCGATGCGCAGCATAGCCGCCAGCTCGCTCTTCTCGCGGCGTATTGTGTCTATCGACGAGCCACGCGGCATAACGGTAAAAAAGTAACTTAGCGGACTTAGCGAACTTTGCGCGAGACAAAACTACAAGTCAAACACACACACTGCGCCTTCAAGGCCGAGGTTGCCGCCAGTTTCTTGATAAAACTTAAGCGCCTTGATAGTCTCTTCGTTTTTCGCGGCGAAGTGAAACTCCTTGATATTTGTCCCCAAAAACGGAGACTTGTCTGCATCAGCGGAAATGCTGATAAGATTTGGCAAATCAACGCGCTCAGGAAGACTTATACAATCGCGGAAAACCGTCATAAAAAGCCTTTCTATCCCGGCACACCCTTCTAATGATTTAAGTGCCTTACATCCCATGAAAGTCCCAGCCGCCAAGTTCCTCACGGATGAGCCGCGCAGTTCCAATTTCTCGAGATTGTACGCATTAGAAAAACCTGTCCGCGCAAGTGTTATGATTTGTGTTGAGGTTGTACGAAACTCACGTATCATCGGAGCATAAACCAGATTTTCGATTGTTGCCGACGAAGCAGATACCGCAACATTGTTTACACAATCGCAGATACGGATTCTATAAAGCCCTGGACGCTTGTACGTATGCTTTAGATTCGTCCTCGTCTCGTAATATGTCGCCCCAGAACCATCACCCCATTCAATTGTAAAATGTGTGGATGCCGCAGGTTTCGGGATTCGAGTAAACCCAAAGGTATATCCATCGCTCAAATCGCAAGGAATACCGCTAACATAAACGGCGATTTCCGTACCAACAAGCGGTGGCGCCTCGCGTAGCGTAACTTTTCGTGTGATATTCATAGATTTGTTCCTTTCGTGTAAAAAATGAAAAAGCGGGGGCGAGGAAAATTCCTCGCGCCCCGCCCAAAGGAGAGCTTACGCATCCTTCATTTCAGCGGCCTTCGTCAAGGTGTAGACAGCGCCGCCCTCAATCCCTGCGCAAGTGCGAAAGGAGAGAGTGAGCTTCGTGCCAGCCGCCACCTCGTCCAGTTCTGCAGGCCAGCCAAAGAGCATGTGCGAGTAGTCGCTTTCGGTAGGCGTGATCGCAAGCGTAACCGCCGCGTCGCCTTCACCGTAGGAAATACTCGCCGTGTCGCCCTTGGCCGCATCGAAGTAGAGGTTCTTGCCAGTGACAAGAATGCCCTTGGACTTCACGATTGCCCAAGGCTTACCGCCGGGGGAGAGAATCGTGTCGATCTTAGGCATTGCGCCCGTGTTGTCGACATTCGTCCAACTGAACTGCGTCCAATCGCTCTTCAAGTCCTGAAGTGCGGTGATGTTGACACGCATTTCGTTGCGATCCGAAAGCTGGCGGTTCTCTCCAACAGTCCCGGTAAGTTCGGCGTGAATCCTAAGCCAGTTGTTCAGGTTCACGGCCTTGCCGTCCTTGCCAAGCTGCTGCATGGCCTGAATGAAGCCATTGAGCGCACCGCGCATGTCGTGGAACTGTCCACGAACGTACCCCGCATTGAGAGCATACTGCACAACCTGATCGATGTAGTATGTCTCGCGCTCGACGATGAGTGGACGCTGGACTGTGCCGCCTGTCTTGGGATTGCGTCCCTGGACAACGCGGAATTTCATGGATGGTTTTATGTTCATTTTGTACCTTCTTTCGTTTATAGTTGTGGGAACAGGAAAACCGCTTCCCGTCCCCAGATTCATTTACTGATTGTTGCTCGGCTTTGAATTGAGCTGCACCGAGATCGGAACAACGCCCGGCATCGAAACGACAGGCACGTTTGATTCGTCATTCGGCACAACAAATGTAGTGCAACCCGAGGTTATGGTGGCGAGCCATGCGACCAGCCCGGACGCCAACGCCTGCAAAAGCGATTTTCCGAGCCCCTTCAGCTTTGACATGAGAGTATCCTTCATGTCAGTCTCCTTTCTTTTGGAGGTTCTTTATTTGCCGTGGCACACACTCGTGCACCTCCCGGCATTTAGTAGTCGTTAGTTTTTGTTTTTCTGTAACGCGGCATTGAAGCCGCGTTGCAAAATGCGTCAACTCACGAGAAACGACGCTTCCACATCTGATGCGCAGGCTTGAGCGCAATACTCAACTTATCAATCAGACGGTAAACCCTCTGACGATTAGTCATCGCCAAACGAGCTGCATTTTGAGGACGCAAATCCTGCATCAACGCCGCGACAATGCGCTGATCTATCTCATTCAAAGATGCAACAACGCGGCGAAATTCAACGAGCCAGGAAAGATCCTCATAGACCTCCTCGCGCATCTGACGAATTACCGCCGCGCCGCGCCCTCCATCTGAAAGCAATGAACTTTCTTTTTCATTACCGTTATCATCATAGAGACAGTCGTCAAGTCGAATCGCCCTGCCCATGAATGCGCGGCGCTTCTTTGCATTAGCCTGACGAATGTCGTCAATTTCTGCGTTTCTTTCAAGCCTACGCGCAAGTGCATCAAGCACATAGCCGCGATTGTCGTTGTTTCGAATTTTCTTCATTTTTCCGATTCCCCTTTTGAAGTTCTCGGAAAATGCCGCGAGGTCAACGTGCCGCGCTACAAAGCTTTTTCCGAGGCCCGTTGGAGAATCGGAAAACGCTTGTAATTCGTAACAACGAACTGTCGCGCCCGAAATATCCTCCGGACGCGACTAATAAACCAAATTAGAAATGTCTAGTAATTAATTCAAATTTCAACCTAAACTTGATTCCTAATAGCAACGAAAAAAGCCCTGCAAAAGCAGGGCTTCATAAGGGTAAAATAAAATTTTAAACTAAACTTGTAGATCGGTAATTTACTTTAGCAATTCGACTTTAAATCGTGCCCTATCTTCGTACCTTGTATTCCTAATACGAACAGCCGCGGGCTGACGCTCGACAAAATCCTTGATCAATGCTAAACAATTCAGCTTACACTTATTGTAATCTTCCGTAGTGAATCTCACAGGGAAATGATTTTTTGTATTATCCTCCCCCTCCTTTATCGACTTGAAGAAACGATTGACGATAGCCCATTGTGCTGCTCCCGTGAACGAGTAAGGTTTATTACAGATTCTTACCCACTTTCCACGTTCTATCAATATCATTGGATGAACTTCATTCCCATTATAAGGGCAAATACCTTTACCTCTTAATTGCGGTCCCTTATAATCTTTGCGATACTGACAAAGTAAATCATAAGCTGTTCGAAGGAGTCCTTCTATTATTTCCAATTGATCAGGTGACGCTTTCATATTACACCACCCTTTCTTACACGCAACCGCATATAGGACTTCTCAATTTCTCCTGCTGTTGACAAAATCGTCGCCAAGTCACTAATTTGTTTTTCATCACACTCTGACAATGGCATTGAGGCTAATTGATGTACCTCCCAATTTACCATCTCCCTCATCTCATGGACTACAGACCTGGCTAAAAGAATTTCTCTATTTGACAAGATAGGTCTTCTTATATGCCTGAAAAGACTTGAAATATCTTTCTGAATATCTTCTATTGTTCTCTGTGGTGGAGAATAAGAACCTGCTATTCCGGCCTCTATCTTTAATCTCTCTTTATTCATTAATGATTTTACTATCATCACTGGAGAAGATTTTTCTGAAAGATCATTCTTCTTAATATCCACCCTGCATTGACTTCGTAATAATCTCTTTTTTCTCATTCTTTCTCCCAGCATAATTAATCTCCTTTCGTTTAAGGTAATGGTTCAACCATTCCGATTATCTATGACAAATAAAACCTATCTATCCCTCACCTCTCTGAATAGTGAGGTAATTTTGCGTCTCATGGAAAATGTGGACGACGCGCACTTCAGAACGCTCTTCTATGACGCGGAAGATGACGAGATAATTCCCAACGGGATATTTCCGATACCCCTTCATTTGCAAAACTGGGTCGGCGCAAAGAGCATGACAACTCGGCATTGTTTCCAAATCCGCATAACATTTCTCCACACCATTGGCAAAATCGGTTGCCGCCTGCGGATTCTCCAACTCCTGCGCGATATACCGTAGAATGTTGAAAAGGTCGGCATTGGCACTTGGAGATATGACGACGTTATACATTGAGAGTCGCCCTCATTTTTGACAGTGCAGATACCGCATCGAGACCAAGACCCGACTCTATTTCAGATTCAGATCTGGAAACAGCCTCGTAAAGTTCCTGCTTTTTTATCAGACGGTCGAACATATCAATGCTGACGAGAACAGATGCTCCATATCCGTTTTTGGTCAAAACAACCGGCCCGTTGGCAAGGTCACATTCAACATCAGAGTATTTATTCCGCAAATCTGTTACGGGTCTTATTTGGGTCGAAAACATAAAAGCCTCCTTCGTGATTAGAATGTAATTATTATATCATAATTCTATCACACTTGCGCAATGCTTAATCCTCTGTTCACCCCTTGCGCAAGGGAAAAGGTTTTGTTGCGCAACAAAACCTCCTGCGTTGCGCAACGGAGCTACTTTTGTTGCGCAACAAACATTGGCAACACCCTATGATATTTCCCAATGCTCTCCCTTGATTTTATTCTAATTATACCATATTTCATCAATCATATTACCACCTTCCCTTCATCACCCTTACTATTTGGGCATGTGACAACGAATCCCCCATTCCCCGTTCCCCATTCCCCATTCCCCGTTCCCCATTCCCCGTTCCCCATTCCCCGTTCCCCATTC
>CAJGDE010000123.1 GCA_904502135.1 Kiritimatiellia bacterium | reverse complement strand
TCTTTGATGAAGTCGGGGTATATTTTTCCGTCGGCGACGATGCGCAGTGCTTCGCGTTGTTTCGGGGTGAGTTTCATCGCGCCTTTTCCGTAAGAGAATCAAGCGAGCTTAAATTCGCAGATGACCGTCGTTCCGGAAGGTATTTTCGATTGTATGTTGAATGTGTCTGCAACGCGCTTGGAATTGGCTAGCCCCATTCCCGCGCCGAACCCCATTGATCTTATCCAGTCGTTCGCCGTTGACGTGCCGTCCTGGCATGCCCATTCCACATCTTTTATTCCTGGGCCCTTGTCTTTGGCTATGACGGTGGCCTTTTCACGGTCAAGGATGAAGGTTATCGTTCCGCCGAGGGAGTGGATGCAGACGTTTATTTCCAGCTCGTACGCGGCTACGGCAACTCGCCTTATGATCTTGTTTTCGATCTGGGCGTCTTTGAGCATTTTTTTGATTTCGTTCGCCGCCTTACCTGCGTTTTGCAGATCGTTTCTGACAACGACAAATTGGCGCATGGAATAGTAGGGTAGCGCACCTTCGCTTTTTGCTATCGACCCTTCATTGCAGACCTTGCCTTCGAGCTTCGCGATTTCTTTAGTAAGCTCCTTCATGAGCACGCGCGTAAGATCGCGCTGAGATACTATCCCGACGAAATCGCGGTCTTTATTGAGCACGGGAAAACGCCCGAAAGTATAGTTCTGGAAAAATTTGATGGCAAAGGCAAGCGGCATGTCTTCTTCGAGAACGACAAGGTTCGTGGCCATATGGCGGCTTACGCACTCTTCTATCCAGCCGCCCTCGAGCGCTTTGATGATATCGTTGACGCTGATGATCCCGAAGAGTCTTTTCCCCTCAAGGATAGGCACTCCCGAGATTTTGTTTTGCTTCATCAGAGTCTGCGCCTTTTTGAGGGAATCCGCCCGCTCGACGGAAATGATGTTCCTGTCGCGCATAACATCGCGCACCCTAAGGCGCTGAAGAAGCTCCATGATGACCAGCGGGGAGTCGTCAGAACCTGTCAGTCCCGGGCCTGAGACGCGAAGCCCGTGTTCGGCCATTATCTGGTCGTCGTTTCTGTTTTCTCCGCCGGTGAGGATTTTGGCTTTATAAGGCTCAGCCATTTTTCTCAGCCTCAAGAGCCGCGTGGATTCTTACGCACGAATCGTATTTTGAAAGCGGCGAAGATATCAGAGGTATCCCGAGAGTATCGGCTACCTGGCACATTGTTTGCGGGAGCGGCTTTGAATTATGCACTACAACTGCCATCGCCCCCACAATGTTCGCGGTGCGGATCGCCTGGTCGGAGGCCAGCGATGTAAGCAGGAGAATGTCATCGGAATCGTTCAAAAGAACATCGCTCATAAGGTCGTTAGCGACCACTGCGCCGACTGTTCTATCGGAATTCCCACCGGCAACGAGCGTGCCGTCCAACGTTTTTACGATATCCTCAATTTTCATAAACGCTATTATATCATAAAATCGCTGATTGCGTTGATCGCCGCAGGTTGGCACGATGAAAATGTGATATAATTTAAAGATGAATTTTTTGAAAGCTCTAACTGTTGCTTTGGCTTGTGTTTTTTCAATTGATACATTTGCCGAGAAGGACTGTGACTGGTCGCGCGGGTATTATGCGGAGATGTCAGTTTCGTCTTATATGTTTTCGCTCGGAAGTGTCCGTTCGGATTGCGCCGTATGGTATCTCGAAGGGGATGTCGTTCAGCACCTCTCGTCGTATGGGCATATATTGCTCGGGTATTGGGCGCTGAGCGATATTGAAAAACCGCAAGCCAAGAATCGCCGCTCCGCGCTTTATGAATCAGATCCTTATATCTTTTATGGATATGATTGGAATTTTGCAGAAGGTTGGAGATGGAGAAATCGCATCGGCTATATTCTAGTATGCGAGACGGGCTACGATAATGCCCGGATTGATACCTTTTCGGAAATTACGTATATGGGAGAGCTCAGATCTCCGTGGCTTACTCTTTTCGGGCAGGTGCGCGCCGTAGACACTCTCGGCACTTATGTTCGTGTAGGGGTGTTAGAAAATTTCAATTTGGTTGCCGAGCGTCTTTCCGTTATGCCGCATGTGGCGTTTCACGGAGGGTCAGAAAACTGGAACAGGCGCAGATACGGTAATTATGTTTCAGGTAGATCCATTAATGCGGGTCTTGGGACAACAGAGTATGGCGTTAAGTTTCATGGGCCGTTAAAATGGGGTTTCGGCTGGTTTGTCGATTTTTGCGGCTATAACGCGATAGATTCTCGCACGCGCACGCAAATTCGCGAACGCCGCGCGCGAGGCTCAACTATGAAACTTGACGCCTTTTTCCTTTATTCTGGCGTGACATGGGAGTTTTAATTTCGCGAAGGGGTGTGTTGGAGTGTTTGAATGTTGGAATGTTGGAATGTTGGAGTGTTTGAATGTTGGAATGTTAGAATGGGGGAATGTTGGAATGTTTGAATGTTCGAATGTTTGAATGTTGGAATGGGGGTTTGGAAGGTTTAGGAGGTTTAGAAAGTTTAGAGAGAAAAGATATCCATTCTCGAACTCGAACCTCCAAACTCGAACTTCCTCCCTTGTTTCCCGTTCCTATTCATTGTTATTTCAAACTTACGTGGACTTCCACCTAAAAATGGAATTGTGGTATGGGTGTTGGTAATAGATCTCATTATGCCTGTCCTGCTTTTGTATTTCGTCGGAGGCGATATTCGCTCATGGTCATACCGAAGCGTTCTTTGAATAGGCGCTTCGGTGTGTTTTCGCTTTGCCAGCCGCATCGTTCGCATATTCTCGCTATGGGGGCTTGGGATGAAATAAGTTCGCTCTTTGTCATCTGTAGTCTTAAATTGCGTATGGCATCAAGAATCGTCTCGTTTCGCACTTCGCGAAATCTGATTTCGGCCAGTCGCCGCGAGGTGCCCAAATAGGATATTACGTCCTTTACGCTTATGGGTTCAGAGATGTTTTTCTTTATGAACATCATTGCGCATCGTACAAGATTTTCGTTGTTCGGGATCTTGTGAGTTGATTCGCGTGAGGCAATTTTTTTTAACCCAACCAATTCCTCAATTTTCGGTGATGCGGTTCGAGCGGACATCATTCTTTCAAGATGCATTGCGGCAAGGTAGCCTTGTTTTTCGAAATCAGGTTCGACACTTGATATTGTCGGTCGATGATTTTCGCAAGTTATTGCATCGTTTCCAAATCCTATTATCGCCACATCTTCAGGAACGGAAAGTCCGTGTTTTCTGCATTCATTTATGGTGGAGGATGCGAGGTCATCATTGAGCGCAAAAACCGCCACGGGCTTTTCTATTGTCACAAGTGCGCTGAGGTTAGCACACAGAAAAATACATCTTGCCGCGTGTCTTTTTACTTCCGCCGCGAACGCATTTGCGCAAGAAACAGAGAATTTAGATGTACTTTCTGGAAGCACGCACGCGAAAGACTCGTATACCCTAGAGGAAATTAAATGTGCGGCCGTTTGTCTGCCTATAGCTTCAGCATCCGTGTTAATTATTGTTATATTATTCTGTCTGTTGCATTCTGCGGCAATAAGAACTGTCGGAACATCGCTCGCCTCAATGGCGGAAATCGATTCGGAAGCCGATAATCCAGTCAGCAGAATGCCGTCAGTATTTTTAATGTCGGCTTCCTTCAGCGGTTTTTGGTGCATCTCGATATCCCAATTGTTGTGACCTTTTAAAAATTGGAATATTCCCGACATTTTTTCAACGCGCGAGATGCGCGTGTCCGGAAATGCGACTATAACGTGTTTTCTTAGCGATCGTTTAGGCATAAGGGATAATATATCACATATTTTTTTATTGCGCAATCTGATAGATTCTATTTCGCATATTGCTATGTTTGCGATTTTAAAATGTGGTATGATATAAACAACATCATACAAAAGAAAGCGAGATGAAAAAATGAACGAAAATATCATGAAACATGGTTCTAACTTAAACAGAAGAGATTTCCTTAAGTCGGGCGCATCGGGTTCTTTAGGTATGATGTGCGGAGCTGCGGTGACCGGAGTTCCCGGAATCGGCGGCACTGATTTAATGACGCAGTATTCAGATGTCGTCATTGATGCAATGCGCGATATTGTAAAGGATGAGCGCGTCAATATTTTGAAGGCTGCAGATCTGCTCTCGGACAATGCCAATAGCGGGCGTTTAATCCATGTATATGGCGCCGGCGGCCATTCTTCAATAGCGGCGATGGAGATTTTCTGGCGCGCGGGAGGTCTCGCCTGCATAAACGGTCTTTTCCCTGTAGGGACGAACGTTATGACCGCAGGCCCGACGACGGCGAAAGTCGAGGGGTTTGCTCCTTATATATTCAGCTTTTACGACGTCAATAAGGGAGACACGCTCATTCTCGTCAACTTCTATGGGCTTAACATCACAGCTGTAGATATGGCGCTTGAGGCGAAGAAGCGCGGCGTTAAACTCGTCACCATCAACGCGCATAAGTTCGCGAAAAAAGTGCCCAAGAGCTTCAAGTGGCGCCATTCTTCGAAAATGGATATAAATGAACTTGCCGATATCGCCATCGACAACCATGTGCCGTATCCGGACGCGATTTTGAAGGTGCCGGGTCTGAAAGAGGAGATAACGCCCACCGCGACGATTCTCACATGTTTTACAATCAACTGTCTGATGTCTGAAACGATCAGAATGATGGTCGAGAAGGGCGGAAAGCCTGAAATCTGGGTGTCCAACAATATTCCCAACTGTGACGAACACAATAAGCCGATACATGATAAATATCGCCATCGCATCCATCATTTGTATCCGGTGTGGTGACAGCCAACTTGAAAGTGCACCCGGTTTCAATTGACAACAATGGATAAAATAGTATTACAAGGTGTGATTTTAAGAAAGGATAATGTTATGAAAAAAACTTATTGTCCCTTTTGTACTATAAAGTTGCAAAAAGTTGGGGGGGGGGGGCCATTTATTGCAAATATCTCAAGGTTTGGTCTTGACGGCAATCTCTTGTTTATGATATCTTACAAGGCAACTGAAAGAAAGGTTGTTGTCCGCTCTATTGGATAGCAGTGAGATAAAATAGTATCATAAGGTGTGATTTTAAGAAAGGATAAAATTATGAAAAGACTTGTTGCCTCTATGTTGACCTTGGTGTTGATGCTGCCGGCTGCAGCAGAGGACGCTGTGGTTCAAGAGCCTGAGAATCTTTTTACTGGCGGAAAAGCTACAACCGATGGAGCCTTTTATGATAGTGC
>CAJGDE010000122.1 GCA_904502135.1 Kiritimatiellia bacterium | reverse complement strand
TATCAGATGATCCAAAAGAAGATGGCGCATCTCTCCCGCCGTCTTGATGCGCTTATGGATGCGCAAAACCACCTCGCCGGAAAGACTGCCGCCAAAAGCGCAGAGGAAACGACCGGGCTTGAGGTGAAGTATTCGGCGGCCAGGGCCAACGCCATCATCGAACTTGTCACGCCAGCGCAAGGCGAGAATCTGGCAGCCGTTTTCACGCAGAATATGGCGGCCAATTCCATCCGTGCCTTGCAGGAAGCGACTGTCGCCGTTATGCGTGAGCAGGCTGTCGCCGGCGGCACGATGAAGGAGATGAAAAAGGCTCTGGGAGAGCGGTGGCAAAAGGCGATTTCCGCCCCGCCCGTCTTTACCGACGCCGGCGGCCACACGTGGGATACGGGCGCATACCTTCAGATGAATATCCGCACCAACACGATGCGCGTTTATAACGACTGCCTCGTAGACGATGTGGCGCGGACAACCGGGAGCGATTTGGTGCGCGTTTCAACGGGTGGAGACCCGATGTGCCGCCTCTGTGCGCCGTGGGAGGGCGTGATACTCTCGGTAAGCGGAAAGACAAAGGGCTTTCCAACTTACGAACAGGCGCGACAGGCGGGGTGTTTCCACCCAAACTGCGTCCATACCATCGAGACGGTGGATGATGTCTGGGACGGCGACGAAATCGAGCTGCAGAAAGCCCACCCCGTCACCAAAGAGACGGCAACCGACCCGGACGCGATGGATGAGCGCAAGTACAAGATGGACCAGGAGCGGTATCGGCGCAAGGGAATGGACGCGGACAAGGCGCGTCTCGCCGTGGATCGTGACAACTTGGAAGCGAACATCCGCCATGGGCTTATCCGCTCGGATGCAAGGGAGATCGTCGATAAGCTTACCGATGCGCAAGTAACCGCCCTTTGCAAAGACGGCAATCCGCCGCGCTTCACACCCACAAAGAAGGCAACGAAAAAAGACCCTCACGCGGCAGACGAAAAGTTTATCCGCGGCAAGCGTGGCGGCGTGGTGCATATTGCGCGAACGGCGACGGTGAAGGATTTGGTGAAGGTGACGGGAGTGGAGGATGCGAAACTTCCCGAACCGGCAAAGGTGGAGAAGCCGAAAGCGGAGCCGTTGCCAAAATTCAAGACCAGCAAAGAAGCTGCGGAATATATCGAAAAGACATACGGCATTGCCTGTAAAGGCTTTGATAAATTTTCGGTAGATTTCTGTCAGGGCATGGCAAAGGCTGTTGCTGATGTAAAGGAGCACATAGGCGATTCGGAAAGACTGCAAGGAGTGTGGACTTTTGATGAATACTATAAAAAAGTATTTGATTTTACGCGCGCAAGGATAGCACTGAGAGTAGCGCAATTGTATGGTACGACAGAAGATGACCCTAGAATACAGAGTTATATAGATGCGCAAACAACACTAAAACTTAAGCGACAAAAAATCTCAAAATCATCAAAGGATTACGGCTGCGCATATTCTTGGATCGGTGACAGTCATAAAGAATTAAATGGAATTGTGCTTAATAACCGCCTTCACAAAATGGATAGACGCAGTGAAGTCGAGTCTGGTTTTAAGGCACAAGGGTGCGAAAACCCAATCTCAACTATATATCATGAATTAGGTCATATTATTGATTATGAACTTGGCATTGTGGATAAAACCAATGTACGAAATGACACTATCAAAGCATTATGGAACAAGGGGAGAGATGACGTTGCTAAGAACTTATCAAAATACGGATCTACAAATCCACGCGAAATGATTGCAGAGGCATGGGCAGAATATAAGATGAATCCTAACGCGAGAGAAACCGCATTGACAATCGGGAAAGAATTAGATAAAATTTGTGCCCAAAGGACAAAAAAGAATGCTTAAAGAAATTGATAGATTAAAAAAAAGAGCCATTGCCGTTGGCATTGGCGACGCTATCAATTCTTATTTTGAGCGCGTTAATATTGAGTTAGATGGCATACCTAAAGATGCGAGAGATTCCTATCTTAAAGAGTCGTGCCAACATTTAGAAGAAGAGCTATCCGGCATAGAAAGCTGTAATCGCAGTATGGGCATTGATAAAGTTCCAAATTCCGATGTTTATAAAATAGAGACCGTTAAGGAGCTTAATTCTCAATTTGAAGTTATTGTGGATTAACCCCCGCCTTGACCGCGGCGGCGGCGTGGTGCATATTGCGCGAACGGCGACGGTGAAGGATTTGGTGAAGGTGACGGGAGTGGAGGATGCGAAACTTCCCGAACCGGCAAAGGTGGAGAAGCCGAAAGCGGCAGCAGATTTACCTATTGATTTTGACAATCTCCCGCAAGACCAAAAAGATGCTCTTGAATGGTATGTTTCTGGCGAAGGACAATATATCAATCAGGCATTGCGTGGACGTGTCGGAACGGATTTTGGCGAACTTACCGCCGCAGAAAAAGCATCAATTGACGCAATACGCAAGGCTACAGACCACCCGCTTGATGAAAACATAAAGACCCTTTATCGCTCTGTCGATGCTCGCGCCGTTTTAGGCAATATCTCTGAAACACAATACCAGTATCTTTGCGACTACTTCCTCAGTTCCGGATCCGACCGCAAGTATTACGAAAAGCAAATCGGCGGGATTCTCGAACGCGCCAAAGGGAAAGACATTGAAGAAAAAGGCTTCATGTCCACGACGCGAGATAAAAATGTCGCTCTTGAATGGGGCGGCTTTACCGGAAGCGACATGCCGATCACGCTTGAGCTTAAAGTTGCGCCAGGCACCAAGGGTATTGACTTAAAGAAACTTGATGTTGAAGATATGCAGCAGAAAGAAGTCCTGTTGCATACCGGCATAAAGTATCGCACAACCGAAATTACTCATGTTGACGGTGTGCCTTACGTGAAAGCTGAGATTATCGTAGAAAAGAACACTGATTCTATAATAACCGCTCCGAATGTAAACAACGATACGATATCCGACGGACAAAAACTTGCAAACAATTATAAGTCAAAGACACACCATATCACCAAAGAATCCAATCCAGAAGCTCTATCGAAAGCAATTCAAGACGTAGGTAGGCGCATCAAAGATTATGATGTTGAGCACATGGTAGTCTTAAATCCCGATGGCACTGCGCGTTTTGATGAGTTTATTTCAACACCCACTGGCGGCCCAATTCCGAAACAGTGGAAGGGAAGTCTTAAAGGCGCAACGCTGATACATAATCATCCCGGCTTAGGCGATGGCCTATCGGACAAGGATATATTTACCGCAAAATCAGAAGGTTTACGTACCATACAAGCTGTATCAAAAAATGCAACATACACATTGACAGTTGATAAATGGCCAACTAAGGAAATATTAGAAAGAACTTGGGATAAAGTAGAGTCTAAAGTTGTTGCAGAATTAAGCAAATCAAATCTCTCATTTGCAGAAAGAATGTATGTCGTTCAAGATCGCATTGTAGCTCAACTTGCAAAAGAACTAAGTTTATTATATACTAAAAGCAAACAATGAAAAAGCGATTCCCATATACACTCAAGGAACTTCAATCAAAAGTTAGATCTGAGGATGATAATTCTTTAGATGGTGGATATATTCGCAATAAATATGGTAATCCTGCAGAATGGGACATTGACAACATTCAAGAGGTGTTCGAGGAGTATGAACATTTATTTGGCGTCCCCTTTGAAGGCAAGCCTAATAATATTCAATTAAATGATAATACCTTGTGGCAGGCTTTTCTTGCCTACCGTAAAATGCTTGCTATTCGTTGACCCCCGCCGTTGACGCTCTCGGCGGCATTTGGTATAATACGCGCCATAAAACACCCCTATTAGGTTCGCCGAATGGGCGCAGAGCATGGTTGCTCTTGCTTGTGTATAAGCTTAACAAAACCGTGATGCGAGTCACCCCACTATCAGGGGTTTGAGGAATTCACGGTTTATTTTTTTTGGAATGGAGGAATCAATGTCGACTGCAATTCTGATTGATGGTGGGTTTTATCGAAAGAAAGCCTTTCGTATTTGGGGAGAAAAAACGGCAAAAGAACGCGCTGATGAATTGATGCACTATTGTAAATGCCATATATCCGACCGAGATGGAGATGCTAAAAGAAACCTATATCGGATATTCTATTATGATTGTCCTCCCATAAGCAAAAATGTTTATAATCCAATAACCCAAAGGAATGAAGATCTTAAAAAGAGCAATACTTACAAATGGTCTGAAGCGTTTTTGAAAGAGTTGTCCCATCGTCGAAAAGTTGCATTACGTCTCGGCAAATTATCCGATATTTCAACTGGATACCGATTAAAACACGATGTATTCAAAGATTTGTGCTCACAAAAGAGAAAATTTGAAACATTGACAGTTTCAGATATTCAGCTTGATATCGTCCAAAAGGGTGTCGACATGAAATTAGGGCTGGACATCCTAAATCTCTCTTATAAAAAACTTGTCTCACAGATAATCCTAATATCCGGAGATAGCGACTTTGTGCCTGCGGCAAAAATGGCACGACGCGAAGGGATAGATTTCATTCTTGACCCTATGGGTGGAAGTATCTCTGACGACCTGATTGAACATATAGACGGAATGATGTCTCACTGGCGAGATGCCAGAATGACAAAATAACCCTCGCCCGTCCATAACGCGCTAAAAAGCCCCGTAGAGCCATTTGCTTTGCGGGGCTATCCGTTTATCGCCCAAGCCCCTTCCGCGCTCTCCTGTACCTTTCTACGCGCCGATTTAGACCCTTCCGCCATCTATGTATGGCGGATAATGTGCATATATCGGGAATTGCGGGTGTAGAAGCCCTTTTAAAATCGGCTGGTGCGGCCGCGCCGGTCGTTATCGCCCGTTCCCTTACCCGCATCGGACGGCGCGTGAGAGACGAAGCGAAGCGCAATGCGCCGCGCTCTCCCACGATGGCGCAGCTTTCCGCCACCTTGAAGCGCAAAAAGCGAACGGCTCGGCGCACTACCCCCGGCGGGCTTGAAAAGTCCATCGAGTACGAGGTTAAGGGCGATACGTGCAGCGTCTTTGTCGCTTCAAACTCCTATGCCGGGAAATATGCCAAGCGCATACACGATGAAAAAGGCAAGTCCTGGCGCAAGCGAGGCCCTGGCACAATCGCCAAAGGCAGCCGCGCAGATGATAAGTTTGTCGAACGCGCCATCCGTGACAATCAGGATAAGTTTCTTGATGTATTCAAATCAGAATTAAGAAAGGCACTCCCAAAATGAAAAAATGCTCATACGAAGAATCCCTCACACTCGCAGAAGAAGTCTGCG
>CAJGDE010000121.1 GCA_904502135.1 Kiritimatiellia bacterium | reverse complement strand
GACGGAACCTTTTCAGATGAGGCGATTTGCGCAGGACTGCGACCCGAAGACGTACTTGTGTACGTCGAGCGGGAGCAAGGACGCGCAAATCGCCCATATCAAAAGGCGAGTACCGTTGGGCGAAAAAACGCCGCACGTTGACAAGGCAGGAACGCAAGCAAGACGGAAAGGAAGTAAAAGACAACACTCTACAGCAGTCGCACAGGCGGCTAACCGCTTACTTAAATTGAAAGCGGCGTCAGTGTCATTACGCCCTCGGATGAGACGTCATGTACTCATCTTTAAGCCGCTCTACCGACACATGGGTATATATCTGAGTCGTCGAAAGAGTCGAGTGCCCAAGCATTTCCTGCACGCTGCGAAGATCCGCGCCGGCATCAAGAAGATGTGTGGCAAACGAGTGTCTGAGTTTATGAGGTGAAAGATTTACGTTAAGCCCCGCTTCCGCCAGATAACGCTTCATGCGTCTTTCGACAAATCTTGCCGACACTTGAGCGCCTCGCTGCGTAATGAAGATTTTGGCCTTCGGCGCTGAGAGATTCAAGTCGAGCTTCTCTTGCGCCGCACGAAGAAGCTCAAGCGCCTTTACGGCACGCGAGCCGAGGATAACGAGTCTATCCTTCGAACCCTTTCCGGTAACAATCAAAGTGCCTTTAGAAAAATCGATCTCCCCCCAGGTAACCGTTATCAGCTCGCTTATGCGACAACCCGTAGAATAGAGCGACTCGAAAACGGCCGTGTCGCGCAAATACTCCATTTCTGACAACGTCCCTTCATTGTAATCTATTTGCGGACGCGAAAGAAAGTTATTGATTTCCGTAACGGAAAGGACTTCCGGCAGAAGCTTTTTCATTCTCGGGCCGCGAAGCAGCAAAAAAGGATTATCGACTATCACCTCTTCAGCCTGAAGAAATTTAAAGAATGTTCTCGACGAAGCCAGCTTGCGTCTGAGAGTAGAAGCCTTGGCGCCTTCTTTAGACAACCGGATAAGATAATTGCGGGCATCGGAATCGGTAATCTCCGACCACTGGCAAGGTACGGGAAGCTCATCTCCCCACTTAAAGACGGCCAAATGCTCTATGTCTGAAACATAGGCTGAAGCTGTATGATGAGATACGTTGCGCTCCGAGAGAAGAGTTCTCTCAAACCGCTTGATCATCGGATCATTCGCCAACATCTGCGCCGATTACTCTAGCCGTCTTATCGCTCGAAGAGGGCATATCTTTAAGGCCAAGCGCTTCCGCACGGTCGTCGAAGCCGGGAATTTTATCTTTGTAGGCTACAGCGACGCGCTTAAGCGCAATGACCTGACGCGCCGAAAGAGTTCTTCTGCGCTGAAACTGATCGGCCAAAGATTTGACAAAAGCCTCATCATCGTAGACCTTTTTCCCGCGCTTGGCGCTGGGGCGCCATTCTTTAACCTGAGAGAGCATTTTCAGTATTTCACTGATCGCGGGATCAACATCCGCATCTCCGAAGCCGCCGGGCACGAAAGGCGTCAATTTTTCGCGCACCGCATCGCAGTCTTCCAATGCGCCGGCATTCTCGCCGACCGCTTTGGCCAGTATCTGAAACTGCTTCATCGACAGACCCTTTCCGCGCTCGACCTGTTCACGAAGGCTCTTGAGGAACGGGTTTTTCGTCATCCCGCCTATTTTGTCCATCGTAACGAAGCAGAAATCGACAAGCTCCGGATCGGCACGCTGAACGGCGCTTGCGCCCACGCCTATTCCAGCCGCCTTCAGAGCCTTCTCCGCATTTGGAATCTGATCGCAATACATCATGGTCATTCTCACGAGAAATTCAAGCTGTCTTGCGCTCAGAGGCCGCTTACCCTCAAGAGCCTGCTGCTTTACGCTCTCGACAAAGGCCTTGTCATCATAAATCCGCTTGCCTACCGTTTTCGCAGGCTTCCATTCTTTAACGTTATCAAGTAGCTCAAAAACAGCGTCGAACTTCGCGCGATCCGGGGCTGGCTCAGCCGCGCCTGATATTACCGAGAGGAAATTCGAATAGAACGCCGAGAGCATTTCATTCATCGGCTCACCATTCTCCTCGACTCTGTCGAGCTGCGACTCCATCTGCGCCGTATAGCCGACGTTAAAAAGATTATCCATCTTCTTGACGAGCCAATCGCAGACTAAAATACCGCGTTCAAGAGGAATAAGTTTTTTCTTTTCGCTCTTGGCGTATTCGCGCGCTTTCAACGTTTCAATCGTCTGCGCATAAGTGGAAGGTCTGCCCACCCCGTTCTCTTCCAGAGCCTTAATGAGACTCGCTTCCGAATAATGGGACGGTCCTTTTGTTTGTTTTTCATCAGCTAAATATCTAACGGCCTCAAGGCTGTCGCCCTTCTCGACCTTGGGCAATCTGGCGACCTCGTCAGAGTCTTCTTCATTCTCAGCCTGCTTTTTCTTGCCGAATGACTTCATCACCTTCATGAAGCCTTCGAAATCGATATCGGTCGCGCTAGCGGTAAAAAGATATTCGTGGGCTATGCCGGGCTTTACTGCCGCTATAACGATCGTCTTGACCGTCGTTCTCGCGGCAGCCATCTGAGAGGCGAGAAAACGTCTCCAGATAAGATCATAAAGCTTAAGCTCCTGCGACTCGAGCTTCGAGAGCTCCGGCGTAAGTTTGATGTCAGTCGGGCGAATGGCTTCGTGAGCTTCCTGCGCAGATGACTTGGATTTATAGTAATTCGGCTTTTCAGGATAAAACTCAGGGCCTATCGTATGGACAATAAAATCCTTAGCCGCCGCACGGGCTTGATCTGAAACATTCACGGAGTCGGATCGCATATACGTGATAAGGCCGCGCTCGTAAAGGGCCTGGGCGATCTTCATCGTCTTGCCGGGCGAAATTCCGAGAAAACTCGACGAAGCCTGCTGCAACGTCGAAGTCGTGAACGGCGCAGGAGGATTGCGCATCTTGGGCTGAGCCTTAAGATCCGCCACCTCAAGACCCGCCCCGGCAATATCAAGAAGGATGTTGTTGGCATACTCCTTCGTTTTGATTTCCGGCTTTTCGCCGTCAATGCGCGAAAGCTTCGCTATAAAGGTGAAATCGTCCGCGGCCTTCTTAGCCTCTACTCCCATCAAAAAATAAGTCTCAGGAATAAAAGCGTCGATCTCTCTCTGACGCTCAACAAGAAGCCTAAGCGCGACAGACTGGACACGCCCTGCGCTCAAAGTCTTCGGATTAGGGCAGTTTACATTTCTCCAGAGAAGCTGAGAAACTTTATACCCCACGAGTCTATCCAATATTCGGCGCGCCTGCTGCGCATCTACGCGCGGCATATCGATGTCACGCGGCTCGGAAACGGCTTTTGTGACGGCGCTTTTCGTTATTTCATTATACGTTACGCGCATAAAAGGCTTTTCTCCGGCGACAGGAGAAAGAACCTCTTTCAGGTGCCACGCGATGGCCTCCCCTTCGCGGTCAGGGTCGCTCGCTAAATAAACGGCGTCCGAGGCCTTCACAGCCGTCTTCAATTCACTGACGACTTTCGTCTTATCGGCCGAAACCTCGTAAGTAGGAACAAATTCCCACTTCCCGTCGCCATTGTCGATTATCTGTATGGCCTTATCATCCTTAGGAAGATCGCGTATATGCCCGACGCTTGACTTGACGAGAAAATCACTGCCGAGATACTTAGCTATCGTTTTGGCCTTTGCTGGCGATTCGACTATAAGAAGTTTTTTTGACATATTCTCCCCTTCAGCGTAAAGTCTTAGAATCCATACGCTTTTTATACATTGCAAGTGATTGGCGGATTATATTTTCAAGAAACCGTCTGTCCGATTCTTCTTCGGCGAATTTAAGACCCTCGCTAGCCCAATAAATCGCACTTAAAGTACTTTCTCTCCAATCGGAAAACCCTGTAAGTTTTTCTATTTGCGCCATCTTTTCGCGATCCATGGCGATTTCGCCCCAAGCGTTGCGCTTGTCGACATCTTCAACGATCTCTTTCCATTTTTGTCTGTAAGTGTCGGCCGCCAAATCAAGATTCGCGCCTATTTTCAACTGAAACATCCACGCCAATTCCCTGTAAATCACGGCATCTTTCGGATTTATCCGAAGTCCTTCGTCTCGCAGCAGTTTAAGCCCTGCATACACCCAACGCCACCTGTCCTCGTGCGTCGGCATCATAATGGAGACATTGTAAGCCAAATTCCACGCGGCGAAAGACCAAACCTCGCTCGTGTGCGGCTCCATGAAAGTTAAAAGCGAAGCCAACTGCTGAAGCTCGACATAGCGCCCCTCGTCCTGCAGGCGATCTGCCCTGAACCAAATAACCTCGGCAGCCATTGAACGAAAAGCGCCAAGAGCGGCAAACGCACCTTCCGCCACGGCCGGAGAAGTGCGCTCGCGCCTCGACTTGAGCATAAACTGCCCCGCCGCCGCAACACATGCGAGCGACAGGGCTGCAAACACGGCGAGAAACCGGTTCACGCGGCGAGAAAAATCATTTCGTCGCCGTGCGATCGTTATATTCGCCTGACTCTGTGTTGATTCTAATGACATCACCTTCATTGATGAAAAGCGGAACCGCAAGCTCATAGCCGCCTTCAACGGTGGCGGGCTTCGTTACCTTACCGGAAGCCGTATTGCCCTTTACACCGGGCTCGACCTTGATTACCTTGCGCTCAACGAGCTGAGGCAAATCGATACCGATGACTTTTTCGTTGAAGAAAAGAGCCTTGACTTCCATCTCATCCATAAGGAAGTACTTCTTATCACCCATCACATCGTAGCTGACGCGAATTTCTTCATAATTGTCGTCGGTAAAGACAAAGGCCGTTCCGTCATCATACGAATACGTGATCGTCTGCTGAAGAAGATCCGGCTTTTCAAACTTATCGCCGGAGCGATAGCTCTTGGTCATACCGCTGCCGGTCATCATATTGCGCATCGTGCAGTTGTAGATGGCCTGCCCCTTGCCGGGTTTAGAAAAATCGAATTCTGTTATTTCCCAAGGCTCACCGTCAATAAGAAGTTTCACTCCCTTATGAAGTTCGCCAGCGCCAATTACTTCGCCCATATTTTCCTCTTTTCTTGTTTATGTTTGTTCGTTTTGTGGTTATGAAAAATTTTCGTTTCAGTTTCTGAGCATAGATTATATCATATTCGCCACAAATATGTCATTCCCAAATTCCCAAATTTTCCATCGGTGACAAGACAAAGTAAATGCGACTGCCCGCGAAGCGGGGAGTCGCATTTACTTTGTCATTCTGCCTGGTTGCATTGAATCTGCCTTATCCATAGGGGTTGCATTAACTCTGCCTTAAAGCAAATAACCCTATAATCTG
>CAJGDE010000120.1 GCA_904502135.1 Kiritimatiellia bacterium | reverse complement strand
ATCGGCGTGAACGACAAGCGTACGGACGGATGGGATTATGGTCTTTCGGGTCTTGATCTCGACGGAGGGAAGGAGAATTTCGTGCTTGATGTTGGCCCGGCCGGACGGGTCGTGAACTGCCGCTTCAGGGATATGGGGGTAGGAATCGCAAACGCCTACGCCTGCACCTTCGAGAGGTGTAAAGACTCTACCGGCTATCTGCCGTTCCCCGGCGGGCGCTGGCATGAGGTGACGGTGAAGGATTGTTCGTTCAGCCGTTTCCGGTTGACGAACGAGTGGAATCGCTGTCGTTTTATGAATTCTAAATTAAACGGTTTTAATGGCGAAACTCTCCTTGCGAAAGGATGTGATTTTACCGGTTGCACGTTTTTCGGGCTTCGCGCGGCTACGCTGATGATGGCCGATTGCTCTTTCGATAGTTCGGCTCTTAAGGGCAATTGGTATGAGCTGCCGTCGGATCTTGTGTTTCGCAACTGTCTTATTAAGACGAAGGACGACGAGCCGTTTCTGAGCTTGGGCGGTTATACCGTCGGCAAGATAGGTTTTGACCGATGCACAGTCTCGGGGCGCAGCAGCCTTGTCGACATTAAAGATCTTCGCCGCCATCCATACCCTGCGAGCGCAGATCCGTTAGACAATCCCGATAGGAAACAAGGCGTTATCTTGTTTCGCGCGACGAAATGGAATAGCAGCGCTTTAAACGTCCTTACGCACGTGAGGGATCTTGATCCTTCGCCGAAGAAGATAAAGATTTTTGATAAAAACAACAATTGGCCCAAGGGCGTCACTGTCACGAGTGATATTCCAGCTACATGGGAGTTGAAAAGAAAATGAGATATCTATTGTTTTTTTGTGGAGTTGCATTCGTAACTGCTGCGCACACAGAAACGTCATTTGATCCGTCGATCCGTCTTTCTGCTGAAGAGATTGTTGAAAAGCCGCGGGTGAAAAAAGCTAAAGTGCCGTTGCCGGATGATACTCGTCTTTACATAGGTTCAGGCGTCTACGCTAATGAAGGTAAAATGAAGATGGGAGGATTTTGTTTTACTTACTGGGAGCCAGAAAAACTCAATTATGATGAGATTATAGATTTATGCGTGAAGGAGGGTGTCGGAAATACGTTGCAGTTTTGGCAGAGTGATGAAAAACTCTTTGAGCTTACTCAAAAGGCAAAAGAGCGCGGCATATATTCCACATGCATTTATTCGACGGCGACAAACGGTCTATCTAAAAAAATCGTTTCATCTCTCGAAGGATTATGGCTCGGATATGACTTCGGAGAGCGTTATAACTTTTCGATTTACAAGAATTGGGATAATCGCGGAGTGACGCTTAAAGATCTTGTATGCGAGTACATGAATCGGGTACACAAACACGTGAACGACCTTCATGCGGCGGGCTGGGGTAACGTCATGGCCACATCGGCCAACTTCTCGCTCGACTACGAGGTCGCCGCCGGGACGGAGATTCCCTGCACGGAGGATTTTCCATTCGGCGATCTCACGCTCGCCTCGGCGCTCTCGCGCGGACTTTACCGGCAGTATAATCTGCCGATGTGGGGTGCCCATCTCGCGCATGAATGGTACAGCTGGATTCCGCATAAAAACCCTTACAAGATGAAGACGCTTGAGACGGCTTTTTATCTCAAATACATGACGGGAGCGAAGCTCATCATCAACGAGAGCGGCAACTGGCAGCTTCAAAGTTCTCTTTGCGAAGATTCCCCGATGTCGCTTATGCCCAAGCCTTTCCGTAAGATTAGCGACAAAATCTCCTCGCCGGAAAACCGGCCGCTGCTTGAAGCGGCGTCGGCGGAAGCTAAAAAGAAATTCTCCTACATCGACTACCGCTCGCCCGTGGCGCGCAAATACCGCAAAGTCATTAGCGATTTTACGGCGTTCTGCAGAAAGCATCCGGCGCCGAAGGGGCAACCCGAGGCGACATGGGCGATCGCAAAGGGCAATCTCGATCTCGGTGGCGCTTCCTATGTTCCGGGCAGCGCCGTCTGCGGCGCGTATGATCTGGCGAAGAAGAATCCCAACTGGATGAACGGTATTCCTGAGATGAGCTGGGAGACGGTGCGCAAGGCAGTGATGCCGATGCCGCCGATGCTCGCGCCGAATAAGAACATTCATTTTTCCGCCTCGCCGTATGGACTGTGCGATATCGTCTCGTTCGCATGCGACAACGTGACGGCGGAACATCTGCTCAAGAACTACAAGGTTATCATGTTCGCCGGGTGGAACACATGCTCGCCGAAGCAATACAAGATACTATGCGACTACGTCAAAGGCGGCGGCAAACTTGTAATCGGCCTTGCGCATCTGTCGACCGATGAAGAGCGCAACTACACGAATCTCTCCGTTGAGAAGCTCGTTAACAAAGGCGACTTCACCGAGCTTTGCGGCTTTAAGGTTGTCGGCGAGACTTCACGAAAGTATTGGGCGACCGGGCCGTCGACCGAAAAGAACTGTCTCGGTTTTGTAGCGCGCCGCCGCTTCGGCTATATGTGTCTGCCGCTCGGAAAGCTCGAATTCTCGGTGCCCAAGGAGAACTTTGAGGAGCTGGCCGTCGACGATGAGGACGCCGAGCCGTTCATTCTTCGCTGCAAGAGCGGCAAGGGCGAGGTCTATTTCATGAACTGGTGGGCGTATCCCGCCGCGGCGAATATGGATGTAGGCTGCGGCTCGGAAATCGAAGATGTCGGCATGGTCGGCTATCTCTATCAGTACGCAGCGAAGCTCGGACGAGGTAACGTGTATATCACCGGTTCCGACTTCGAGAACCCAGACGAGGACTGCGGCTGGATACTTTACTCGTATTTCCCTGATGAAGGCAAGACCTATCTTCTCAACCTCGACTATGAGAACGAGCGCAAGTGCGTTCTGCAGCAGTTTGGCGACAAGGACTTTATTACGCTCAAACCTGGTGAGTTTCGTATCGTCGAGTCGGTCAAGCTCGATGCAGATGAAAAATTGAATGATGAATAAGGATCTCTAATGAACTTTAAGTTGATTATGATGTTTTTTATGTTCGCATGTTCTGCGCATGCGGTTCAGTTTGATGTTGCCCAGCCGATATGGACGACGGCGGAAAAGGGTGAAATCAACTCGTCTGTAGCGTTTACGACGCATTTCGAGTGGGATGGTAAGGCGGCGCTCAAGCTGCGGCTCGCAGGATGTTCGATTTTCAAAGTGTTCGTCAACGGCGAATTCGCCGCATACGGTCCTGCGCGCGGTCCGCACGGATGGTTTCGGATGGATGAGTGGGATCTTTCGCGTGTTGCGCACAAGGGAGATAACCATCTGAAAATTGTCGGTGTCGCCTACAATACGACGACCTACTACATCATTGAGCACGAGCCGTTTCTGCAGGCCGAAGTGCTGGCGGACGGAAAGGTTGTGCGCTCTACAGGCGATGGGAAGTGGAAAGCAAGTTTCACCGATCGCGTCCGCAAGACTCAGCGCTACAGTCTCCAGCGCTCGCAGAGCGAGGTCTATGAAGTGTCTCGGCAATCCCGCGAATCTTTGACGATTACGAATTGTCCTGCTGTAAAACTTCTTGAACGCGGGGCGCCGTATCCGACGTTTGAGATGGACCGCTCGTACCGTCCGACCGACCTTCTCTGCGTCACCCTGCGCACAGGCGCTCTCGGCAAAGCGCCGAAGCTTTGGGATGAGAGGTCGAGTTTTGTGGGTCGCACTTATAACACCTCTGAACTTAAGCATATCCCTTCGGTTGACTGGTGGAAGCGGACAATCAAGCCGATGGCGAAGGTTGAAGGCAATATGGCGAAGATTGATGCTACGCATGGTGTTCGCTACGAGGGAGCTGTTAACAACACGGGGTTTCTTCGTCTCAAAGTAAAGGTGATGAAGCCTGGTCGCCTCCTCGTAGGGTTTGATGAGATTCTTGTTAATGGAAAGCTCGATTTTCTAAAGCGATTCGGCTGCAACAACATTGTGCTGTGGGATGTGACGGAGCCGGGGGAGTACGATTTTGAGTCGTTCGAGCCGTATACTTTCAAGTTCGCCGAGGTGATCATGCTTGAGGGCGCAGCGACCGTTGAGAAGCTTGAGATGCGCACATATAAAAATCCGAATGCGACGCGTGCATGCATGTTGAAGGATTTGGCAGACCGCAAGATCTTCGAGGCGGCGCGTGAGACGTTTGCGCAGAATGCGGTCGATGTGTTCACGGATTGTCCGAGCCGTGAGCGCGCGCCTTGGCTTTGTGACAGTTACTTCACAGGCCCCGCCGAACATTTCTTTACGGGTAAGAATGAGATGGAGCGCACGTTCCTCAGAAATTTCGCGATTGCCGAGGAGTTTCCTCATCTCCCGGAGGGAATGGTGCCGATGTGTTATCCGAGCGATCACATCAGCAAAAACTTTATTCCGAACTGGTCGATGTGGTTTATTCTGGAGATAGCGAATTATTTTGACCGGACGGGCGACCGCGAGACTGTTGACCTCTTGCGCCCTCGTGTTGAGGGGCTTCTCAAGTTCTATGCGCAGTACTTGAACGCGGACGGGGCGCTTGAGAACCTTCCGGCATGGGTGTTCGTGGAGTGGAGCCATGCAAACGATCCGAAGCTCGTCAAGGATGGGGTAAACTGGCCGTCGAACATGACGTATGCGGATGTGCTTGCGAAGGCGGCTCGTCTCTACAATCGGCCTGAACTTGCCGAGCAGTCGAAAAATCTTAAATCGCTTATACGTAAGCGCGCGTACGACGGTGTCTGGTTTCGCGATAACGCGAAGCATCCGGATGTGACGGAGACCTGCCAGTACTATGCGTTCTTTCACGGCATTGCGACGCCGAAGTCGCACCCTGAGCTCTGGAAGAAGCTGACCAAAGAGTTCGGCCCCGAGCGGCAGGCGAAAGGACTCTACAAGGATGTTTGGCCGTCTAACGCCTTTATCGGAAACTTGCTGCGGCTTATCGTTTTGAAACGCGAAGGCCACGACGACCAGGTTGCGCGCGAGATTCGAGGCTACTATCTTAAGATGGCGAAGTCAACCGGAACATTGTGGGAACATGATCGACCTGAAGCGAGCTGCAACCACGCCTTCGCGTCGGCCCTGGCGATTCTGTTGCAGGCGGATTTTGATACTTACTTTGCCGCAAAAGAATGAGACATCTTCTAAATAATACAAATATGATAGTACCTTCGTATCGTAGATATTGGCGCAGGCTTCTGGGCGCAGTTGCCGCGGGCATAGTGTCGACGGAGCTTCTCGCTTCTGATGGACTTACCGCGTATTCGATGGTGACGCGCGATGGACGCAGGCTTATCTCTCGCACTGAGAACGGCCAGACTGTATTTGAGCTTGTGGCGACGAACGCGCTTCCCGCCGGTTTGCCGCCGGTCCGGCAATGGACTATATACGGT
>CAJGDE010000119.1 GCA_904502135.1 Kiritimatiellia bacterium | reverse complement strand
GTGCGCGAAGTTAGCGGCAAGGAGGCGAGTTTCCTTCGTGTCAAGATTGAGACCGGCAGAACAAACCAGATTCGGCGCCATTTGTCGCATGTAAGATTTCCGATTGTCGGCGACAGGGTTTTCGGTCTTAAAAACGCGAGGGATCCTCGGCTTATGCAAGTGCCCAGACAAATGCTTCATGCATCGACTTTGACAATGACAAATCCTCTCGATTCGCATGAAGAAATAAAAGTCCATTCGCCGTTGCCTGCTGATTTCAGAGCGGCGCTTAAGCTTTTCGGCATGGGCAAGTGATTTTAATATCCTAAAAAGGGATGATTGTATGGTTAACATGAAAGTCAATCTCGGTGGGCTTGAAATGGCTACGCCGATTACTACAGCGAGCGGAACGTTCGGTTACGGTACGGAGTACATAGGTGCCGTGGATTACGCGAAACTCGGCGCCATAACAGTTAAGGGAGTGCGTCTCGACCCTTGGCCCGGCAATCCTATGCCACGGCATGCCGAGGTTCCGGGTGGGCTTGTCAACGCAATCGGACTTCAAGGCCCGGGGCTTGAGAGTTTTAATTCGGTATATGTGCCGGCTTACAGAAACATCAATGGCGAGAAGCCCCTTATCGTGAATATTTGGGGCGGCAGCATTGAAGAGTACGCTGAGGTTGCCGCAGGTTTGAAAGGTGCAGATGCGATAGAGTGTAACGTTAGCTGCCCCAACGTTAAGCAGGGCGGTCATACGTTTGGTCAAGACCCGGATGTGCTGAACACGCTTGTTAAGGCTGTGAGAAAATCCACGACCTTGCCGCTTTATGTCAAATTGGCTCCGAATGTTCCTGATATAAAACCGTATGTGCAGGCTTGTGAAGATGGCGGGGCTGACGCGCTTTCAATGATAAACACGATTCCCGCGATGGTAATCGATATTGAAAAGCGCACTGCTCATCTTGCAAACAAAACGGGCGGTCTCTCAGGTCGGGGGATTCATCCTGCCGCAGTAAAGCTCGTTTATGAAGCAAGCAAGGTCACGAAGCTTCCGATACTTGCCATGGGTGGAATATACGAGGCGAAGGATGCCATCGAATTTTTCCTGGCCGGAGCTACGGCTGTTGCTGTAGGCACGGCAGTCTTTACGAACCCGGCTGTCGTTTCAGAGGTTTATGACGGTATTGTCGATTATTGCACCCGTCACGGTTTCTCTTCTGTCGAAGAGTTGCGCGGCGCACTTGTTTAAAATTTTATGTATACAGACATTCCATTGTTCGCGGCTTTATCGCTCGTAATCGGCGGGCTTGTCGCGCTTGCTTGGTCCAGCGACTTTTTTGTCGATGCCGCCGCGCGGCTAGCCAAACTTTTTTACATATCGCCTTTTGTGATAGGCATGGTCATAATCGGTTTCGGAACGAGCGCCCCAGAACTTTGCGTTTCGGCTCTTTCGGGCATTTCCGGTCACTCGAACCTTTCCCTCGGCAATGCCTACGGCAGCTGCATTTTCAACATCATGGGTATTCTCGGTGTCGCGGCTTTAATAAAACCTATCCTGGTGAAGCCGAGAATAGCGCTTCTTGACGCTCCGGCGTTGACGGCTATTTCTCTTTCCATGTATATTTTCCTCGCGGACGGTCAGCTTTCGCGCCTTGATTCGCTTTTCCTTCTCGTTATATTCGCAATTCTGATGCCTTGCTATTGTCTTCTCGACAAAAACAATGTTTCATGCGAATATTCAGCAGATGAGACTAGAAAATCAGGCGATGCGCTGAAGCTTGTCTTTAAAATCCTTTTGGGGCTGGCGGTGCTTATCGGCTCGTCACATTGCCTTGTATGGGGGGCGGTAGATCTAGCGCGTTCGCTCGGAGTCGATGAGCTTTTGATAGGCCTTACGGTGGTGGCTATCGGAACGTCTCTCCCCGAACTTGCCAGCGCCATAGCCTCGGCGCGTCGCGGCGAAAGTGAATTTGTGTTAGGCAATATTATCGGCTCGAATATATTCAATACGCTCGCTGTAGTGGGAATTGCCGGCACATTTTCTCCGATACAGTCATTTTCGAAATATATTCTTACGAGAGATTTGCCTATAATGGTCGCTTCCACTTTTTTGATAGCGATATTTTCCGTCAACTGGAAAAACAGAAAAGCTCCGGGCGTGATAAACCGCTTTGAAGGAGTTCTTTGGGTCGCGGCTTTTGTGATTTATACGATATGTATGATTTATCAGGAGGTGAATTGAGATGGCTAATGTAATAGCGATAGACGGACCTTCAGGCGCGGGCAAATCTTCCGTTTCGCGCATCATTGCCGAAAAGCTTGGATATCTTCATGTCGATTCGGGCGCACTTTACAGAATAATGACCTGGCAATGCCTTGAAAAAGGGATAGATACGACAAATCCCGAGGCGGTGGCGCTCTTCGCCGCCGAACTTCAGATTGAGTGTCGTCCCGAGGCTGGGCGCATCGCTTATTACATTGGCGGCGAGGCTCCTGGCGAGCGCATACGTATGCCGGAGATAAATGCTCACGCTTCTGAGGTCGCGACGGTAAAAGAGGTTCGCGACAAGATAACATCGCTCCTCAGCGCCATGACTGAGAGCGGAAATCTCGTTGTTGAAGGCCGTGATATCACTACTGCCGTTTTCCCCGACAGTCCCGCCAGATTCTATCTTACGGCTTCTGCAGAGGCGCGAGCGCGCCGCAGACAGAAAGAGGAGATTGAAAAAGGCATAGCAAGCCAAAGCGAAGAGGATGTTAAAGCCTCGCTCCTTAAGCGCGATCAGATAGATTCTACGCGAAAACACGCTCCGTTGAAAAAAGCCGATGGGGCCGTAGAGGTGGATTCGAGCTTTCTTACGCTTGAAGAAACAGTGATGGCCGTTATGGATAATCTCCCGGATTCTTGGAAGTGAGATTTTCCGTAAAGCTTTGCATCGTTTTTCTCTCGCTTTATGCGCTTTTGGCCGCATTCGGCGAAGTTCAGTATCGCATGGCGATTTATCGCGATGTCACGCCTCAGTATAATGTCGTAAATCCTTCCGAGCGTTATCTTCCGCCAGGGCCCGGGCATTGGCTCGGCACTGATAATCTTGGTCGTGACGTCGGCCTTAGACTTCTTCAAGGCGCCAGAATCGCGTTTCATGTCGGCATAATGACTTCGCTTATAGCGATTCCCCTTGGAGTTCTTCTTGGTCTTTTGGGCGGGTATTTCGGCGGCAAGGTCGACTCCTTGGTCGTATGGCTTACCTCTACGGTAGCTTCAATGCCCGGTTTATTGTTTATTCTTGCCATATCCTTAGTCGTCGGGCAGGGGCTTCTGGGCATTTACGTCGGAATAGGCCTTACGACCTGGGTTGGAGTTTGCCGCACAATTCGCGCTGAGGTGATGAAGCATAGACAGCGCTCGTATGTCAACGCAGCGAAACTGCTGGGCTATTCGCATTTGCGGATAATGTTTCGTCATATTCTGCCGAATGTTTCGCATATAATTCTAATCCAGTTTTCTCTGCGCTTCCCGTCGGCCGTTTCGACGGAGGTTTTCATGTCGTTTCTCGGTATCGGCGTACAAGGTGAGCCGAGCTGGGGTGTTATGATAAATAATGCGCGTACGCGTCTTTGGCAGGGTGTCTGGTGGGAGATGACATTTACGACAATTGCGATATTTTTGCTCGTTCTTTCATTTAATCATATCGCCGATTATCTTAGAGACAGGCTCGATCCCGCACTTCGCTGCGAGAGATAGACGGTAAGTTGAATGTTGGAAGGGGGGATAGGGAATAGATATCCATTCTCGAACTCGAACTCCGAGCTTAAACTTCTATTAGTTGGAGGTGCGAGTTGGAGTTGGAGAGTTTTGGTGTAGAGATTAGGTATCGGTGTAGAGTGGATGTTTTTTCTTTCCTTTCTACCGCTACCGCGAATCACTAACGACTATCGACTTACGTTTTCCGACTGAAGCCCGCTTTACTTACCTAAGTGTTCTATGCTATAATTTGGCCATCTAACAAGAAAGTACTTGTCAGCACTATTCCAACTGCACTTATTGCACTGGAAATTGGCTGGCGGGAACCAAAAAACCAACCATCAGCTATCGGGCGCACATTCTACTTGACGAATCGAGATGTGCGATACAATACTAAATTATGAAACATAATAACATTATACATTCAAGCGGCAACCGTATCTTAAGCGCAGTCATCACGATTGCTGCAATATTCCTTTTCTCTAACATTGCGCGCGCTGACTTATTGGCAGATCTCAATGGCAGTTGGGATTTTCGCTTTGAGGAGGGTAAGTCCATCGCTGAGGTTGCAAAAAAAGATTTCAAAGCTACGGAAAAAATGACTGTACCTGCCTGTTTCGATACGATGCCTTCTTATCTTCGTAAACGCGGCACTGCCCTCTACCGTAGGTCATTTACGCTTAAGGAGCCAGTAGCTGATGCGAAACTTATTATCGACGGCATGGGGCTTACAGGGCACTTTCAGATAGACGGACGCGATCTTGGAACTCATCCGTATCCGTACGCCCGGCTCGAACTTAAGACGGGACCTTTATCGGCAGGTGAACACACTGTTTTCGCCGCGTTAGATAACCGCTTTGATTGGGAAACACAAAAGTTGGCGCGTCCTTACTACGATTTCTATTGTTTCGGAGGCTTCTATCATGGAGTGAGATTAGAAACTGCCGAGCCGCGCATATTCGTGCGCACCCGCGACTACCGCACAGGTCTAGTTGAGGTCGAGGTAGAAGGAGGCAAAAGAAAACTCGTGAAGGTTCCCAATTTCAAACTGTGGAGTCCTGAAGAGCCGAACATGACGACGCTTAATGTCGATGGGCGCACTGTGCGTTTCGGCATACGCGAGATAAGGGCTGAAAACGGACGCTTGTTCCTGAACGGAAAGCCGCTTTACTTAAAGGGCGTAAACCGCCACGAGTCGCATCCGTCCTTTGGCGCGGCAACTCCAGAATCTCTGATGCTCGCAGATATTCAGCGCCTCAAATCTCTCGGCGGCAATTTTATTCGCGGTGCGCACTACCAGCAGTCTCAAAGATTTCTTGATCTTTGTGATGAGCACGGAGTTCTCGTGTGGGAAGAGTCTCTTGGCTGGGGTAACGGCAGTCATTCTATAATGGCGCTTTGCGAACTTACTAACACAACTTTCCGTGCGCAGCAAGTTCATCAGACGCGCGAGATGGTGAAGTCAAGCTTTAATCATCCCTCCGTCATAATTTTTGGATTCATGAACGAATTTAGAAGCGAATCAAAGGATGGAAAGAGTCTTGCGGATGAGCTTATCTCTGCTATAAAGGCTGAGGATAGCGGAAGACTTGTCACTTTCGCCTGCTCATACAACAAGACTGATATTTCAAACGAAAACACCGATATTGTCGCCTTTAACGCTTATCCCGGATGGATTGGCACAGACCCGGGCACACCAGAGGAGCTTCGCGAAATTATGAAGAAGGAGGTTCGCTCCAATTTAAAGCGTTATCGTTCTCTCTATCCC
>CAJGDE010000118.1 GCA_904502135.1 Kiritimatiellia bacterium | reverse complement strand
GCTATCGATATCATGATTGATCAGGGACCTAACGCCAGAAGCGTTAGGCTGGAGCTGCCCCGCTTTACGCTTGTTGGCGCGACAACGCGCATTGGGCTTATCGCCGCGCCGCTTCGCGCGCGTTTCGGTCTTGTCAACAGATTGCAGCACTACGAACCTTCGGAGCTGGCGGAAATAGTTATGCGCTCTGCCAACAAGCTGGGCGTAGATGCCGACGAAGAAGGGGCTATGGAGATCGCGCGCCGTTCAAGGGGCACGCCTCGAATAGCGAATAATCTTTTAAGGCGCGTCAGAGATTATGCCCAGGTCAATGCCGGCAATATGATTACCTCCGATGTCGCCCGTGAGGCGCTAGGACTACTTGAAATCGATCCGTCTGGGTTGGATGAGATGGATATAAAAATTCTCGAGACGGTATGCGTTAAGTTCGGCGGCGGGCCGGTTGGGCTTTCCACGATAGCCGTTTCGGTGGGAGAAGAGCCGGACACCATAGAAGAGGCCTATGAGCCGTTTCTTATAATGCAGGGCTACATAGAGCGCACCCCCAAGGGAAGAGTGGCTACAGATTTGGCTTTTTCGCGTCTTGGCCTCAGCCGCAAATGACATTTTAAACAAGGAGAAAAAAAGATGAGTATTTTTAAAGCTTATGACATAAGAGGGATTTACGGTGAAGAATTGACCGATGATATTTTCTATAAAATCGCGCGTGCTTATGCGCGTTTTCTCGGAGGGCCGAAGAAAATCGCCGTTGCGCGCGACTGCAGAACTTCTTCCCCTCGGCTTTTCAATGCTTTCTCCACGGGTCTTGTTGAAGAAGGTGTTGAGGTGATTGATGTGGGGGTCGCCTCCACGCCCATGAGCTATTTTGCAAACGGCTCGCTGAAGGTCGACGGTTCTGTTATGATCACGGCTTCGCACAATACAAAAGAATGGAACGGCTGCAAGCTTTGCCGTTCGGGGGCGGTGCCGATTTCAGGTGCTACAGGAATTAAAGAAATAGAAAAAGAAGTTCTTTCGATGGGGGCGTTTGAGCCGCCGGCCGGAGTTGGGTCCATTACGAAGGTTGATGTTTCAGAAGAGTACTCAAAACATGTAAAGTCATTCGCGAATCTCAAGCGTCCGCTTCACATTGCCATTGATTTCGCCAACGGCATGGGGATCGCCGAGAGCGTGGCTTTTGCCGATTCAATGTTGACGTATGATTCTCTCTACGGTGAATATGACGGAGATTTTCCGAATCACGAGGCTAATCCTCTTAAGACAGATACGCTTGACGATTTAAGAGCTCTTATTAAGGCGAATCCGGGCAAGTATGCTTTTGGCGTGGCGTATGACGGAGATGCTGATCGCGCCGGGTTCGTGGATGAACTTGGTGAGATTATTCCAATGGATTTTGTTACGGCGTTAATCGCCAAAGATATGCTCGCTTCAAACCCCGGCGCTGCGTGTTTTTACGATCTTAGGTCTTCAAAGGTTTGTGAAGAGACGATTCTTGCCTCTGGCGGTAGACCCATGATGTCCCGCGTAGGACACTCGTTCATCAAAGAGCAGATGCGTCAGAACGATGCCATTTTCGCGGGCGAGCTTTCAGGGCATTATTATTTCAAAGCCAACTTTACGGCAGAATCCTCATCGATGGCGACATTCGCTTTGGCGAACATCGTTTCAGCCTCGGAAAAGCCGCTTTCTGAATTGGTGAAGCCGTTGAGAAAGTATAGTCAGTCCGGTGAAATAAATACTAAAACATCAACTCCGCCGTCTGAAATTCTTGCCAAGATTAAAGAGATGTATTCTTCTAAGGCCAAGGTTTTCGAATTAGACGGAGTTTCTGTTGACGCATGGGAGAGCGAAGGCTATTGGGCGAATGTCAGAGCGTCCAATACAGAGCCTCTTGTCAGACTTAATCTTGAAGGAAAAACGCCTGAAATAATGGCGCAGAAACGCGACGAATTTCTCGCGATAATCAGGGCTTAAGCTAAATGTCCAAAGGTGTAAATCACGATGTGAGAAAACGCATGGTCGTAATGAAGGCCATGCGGCTCTTTGCCCAGATGGGCTATCAGAAAGTTTCGTTCGCGACGATCTCCGACGCCACCGGCATAGCACGTACCGCGCTTTACAGATATTTTAAAACCAAACGCGACCTTTTTGACGAGGCGATACATGAGATCACCAGCAGCATAATGATGGAGCTGCGTGATATCATTTCACGTGACAATCCTGTCAACAAGCGTCTTGAGCTCGTGTGCGATCAGGTGGTCGAGGAGTTTTTCGACAAGAAAGATTTCTTTCTCGCCATCTTCGATTTCGTTTTTTCGATGGTCCGCCTTGGCGAGGATATGTCGGGAAGGATAGCTCTTTTTACCGATGGGCTGAAGCTTGTTTTCCGCAAGTTGATTTCAGAAGGCGTCCGACTCAGAGAGATTTCTCCCGAGGTCGATCCTGATAACGCCTCCGAAATACTTTTTTCGCAGATGGAGTCCGTCGCGTTCAAAGTTCTTCTTGGGGTTGAAAAATCTCCGGAGGCTTCTCGCAGGCGCTTTAGCGGAATTATTTCAACAATTTGTCAAAAATAGCATAAGAAGGATTTTATGTCCGATTGTAATCATAATTGCGAAGAATGTGCCAAGAAGAAATCAGGCGAGTGTCAAAGCTCTCATGATTTCAGGGCGCCTCAGAACAAAAAGTCCAATGTAAAGAAGGTGATCGCCGTCATGAGCGGAAAGGGCGGCGTAGGCAAGAGTCTTGTTACGGAACTTCTTGCTGTAGCTTCCGCGAAGATTGGGCTTAAGACGGCGATTCTCGACGCCGATATCACGGGCCCGTCAATTCCGACGGCCTTCGGCGTAAAAGAGCGCGCGGTGTCTGATACGGAGAATGTGCTTCCGTGCCGCAGTCAGACGGGGATTGCTCTTATGAGCCTTAATTTGCTGGTGGACAATCCTTCAGACCCCGTGGTTTGGCGCGGCCCGGTAATCGCAGGGGCTGTAAAGCAGTTCTGGAGCGATGTTGCCTGGGGCGAGACAGACGTTATGTTTGTAGATATGCCCCCAGGCACTGGGGATGTGCCGCTGACGGTATTTCAGAGCCTGCCCATCGCTGGAGTGGTTGTTGTCACATCTCCGCAGGATTTGGTTTCTTTAATAGTTGAAAAAGCCATCCGTATGGCTGATATGCTCAAAGTTCCCGTATTGGGGATTGTGGAGAATATGAGCTCGTTCAAGTGCCCTGATTGCGGCAAGGAGCATCGCATATTCGGCGATGGCTCTGTGGAAGCGATTGCCAAGTCCCATGGAATCGACTGTGTCGTTTCTTTGCCGATTGACCCTAAGATCGCATCTGCCGTCGATAAGGGGCTTGTCGAAAGCGTCGATGTTTCGGCGATGGAGCCCGTCATCAAGGCGTGCGGGCTTGGCTGAATGATGTAGATCTTAAGGTCGGTATTTTGCTGTATCGGTAATGTGAGGAATTTGATATAATATGTCGTGTCGGTGAATTTGACACCATCTAAGTAAAAATAACGGAACTTAATTATGGAACTTAAAGAAGACTTCATGGTTTTTTCTGGAACGGCTAATCTGCCGCTCGCGGAAAAGGTTGCAGCGTATCTCGGAAAGCCCCTCAACAAGATTGATATAAAGCATTTCCCGGACGGTGAAACGTTCTGTCAGGTGCAGGAGGGCGTTCGCGGTAAGGATGTTTTCGTTATTCAGTCTGGCTCTCCGTCGCCCAATGACGCTTATATGGAGCTTTTCGTTATAATGGATGCTCTTAAGCGCGGTAGCGCAGAGCGCATTACGGCGGTTCTTCCTTATTACGGCTATGCGCGTCAAGACAGAAAGGATCAGCCTCGCGTACCGATTACGGCAAGGCTCATCGCCAATCTTCTTGAATGCGCCGGAGCAGACCGCGTTCTTACGATGGATCTTCACGCCAACCAGATTCAGGGATTTTTCGATATCCCCCTTGATCACCTTAAGGCGGAGCCCGTCATTCTTAAATATATCCGCGATCAGCATTTTACAAAGCCCATCATCGTCTCCCCTGATACGGGCGGTGCGAAGACGGCTTACAGCTACAGCCGCAAGCTCGGCACAGGTCTTGCGATCGTCGCTAAGCAGCGCACGGGTGACTCCACCGTCGATGCGTTTTCTGTAGTAGGTGATGTCAACGGCTGTGATGTCATCATGGTTGATGATATGACTGCCACGGGCGGAACTCTCTCAGCAGCTGCGAAACTTTGCCGCGAGTACGGGGCTAAGTCGGTTCACGCTTTCGTTTCGCACTTCCCGCTTACAGCCAAGGGCGAAGAGCGTCTTATGAATGAGACGCAGCTTGATGAACTCGTGGTGACTGATTCAATTCCTTTGAGAGAAGGTTTTGATCTTACGAAGCTTCCGTTCAAGCTCACTCAGCTTTCTGTAGCTCCTCTTATCGGTGAGGCTATAAAGCGCATTCATAATGATGCGAGCGTGAACGATCTTTTCAATATCGAGTAAAAGGAGACTACCCGCTGTGAAAATCATTGCGGGTCTCGGCAATCCCGGGGCAAAATACGACTCGACTCCGCATAATGTCGGATTCGAGAGCGTTGATGCCATAGCCTGCGCACTTGGCGTTCAATGGGAGTTTAAGAAATCGTTTAACGCAATGATCGCTTCGTGCGTTTTTGCCGGTCAGAAGGTTTTGCTCGTCAAACCTCAGACGTTCATGAATCTCTCCGGCGATTCGATAGCTCCGATAGTAAAATATAATAACGCCACTGCGGCGGATCTTCTCGTCATCCACGACGATATTGATTTGCCGCTCGGGCGTCTTCGGGTGCGAAAGACGGGCTCGGCTGGCGGCCATAACGGGATTAAGTCGATAATTGAGAGGATGGGGACGCGTGATTTTTCCCGATTGAAAATCGGTGTCGGGAAGGATAAGTCAAATGTCGTGGGCTATGTACTGGGAAAGTTCGCTCCAGAGGCGAAAGAAATCGTAGCCAAAGTGGTATCGGAATCAATAAAGGCCTCTGAGCTTATTATCTCCAAGGGCGGAGATGTCGCCATGAATGCCTATAATGGATGGGTGGCTTAAATATGTTTACTGGGCTTGTACAGAAAATCGGCACGGTAAAACGAATATCTCGTGGCTCAGGCCTTGTGCTGGAGATAGCTTTTGAGCCTTGGGAGAAAGAACTCGAGAAGGGTGAGTCAGTCGCCGTCAACGGCGTATGTTTGACTGTTGTTGATTTTAATCGCTCGCGTTTTACAGCCGATGTTTTGAAAGAGACTGAAGAGCGCAGCACTCTTGGTTCGCTTCTTCCCGGGGCTAAGGTAAATCTTGAGCGTGCGCTGCGGGCTGGCGAGCCGCTTGGGGGGCATATTGTTCAGGGCCATGTCGACTCAAAAGGCGTAATAGTCGCCAAAGAGCCAAGAGGCAGGGATTTCAGGCTGAAAATTCGCTGTTCGCGCATATTGGCGGCCTCATCGGTTTTGAAGGGGTCGATTACGGTAGATGGTGTTTCTCTGACAATC
>CAJGDE010000117.1 GCA_904502135.1 Kiritimatiellia bacterium | reverse complement strand
TGTATGTTCGAAAATAAGGTTTCTGCGACGCGACGAACTCGACCAGGGTGACAAGGGCGGCGGAGATCGCGGCCGTCAGCCGAGCGGACCGATGCTTAGTCGAGGCGGATTGGGCTGGACTGCGACCCGAAGACGTACTCGTGTACGTCGAGCGGTCGCAAGGACGCACAATCCGGCCGCATAAGCGCGGGAGCACGGGTGCCGCGACATCCGCCGCATTTTGATAAGTCACTTATTCAAGGCAACACTCAGTATTTGATAATGTTATCTTCTTTCTCTCCTAACAACACTCTACAGCAGTTGCATAGCCACATAACTGCTCACGGTTTTGACGGATATGCGCATTAAATGATATAATAACTCAAATAATGAAAGGAAAAATAATGAAAAAGAATGTTGCTTTTATTTTTGCAATATCTGCAATGATGAACCTTGGCCTTTGGGGCGCCGTGATTAATGTTTCGCCTAACGGTGACAATGAAAAGGGCAATGGCTCTGTCGATAGCCCATACGCGACTTTAGCAAAGGCGATAGAGGCGGCTGAGAAAAACGGTGAAAAATCGAACGAGATTGTTCTTTCGGATGGTTTATATCGTTTTTCAGAACCTGTATATATTGACGCCAAAACGCCTGTTTCGTGCATTCGCGCCGCTAATCCAGGAAAGGTCATCCTTTCCGGAGCCGTGGAAATCAAGGAATGGAAAGTAGATCCGGAAAACAGCAAATTCTTTGTGGCGGACTTTCCGTTTGAAATCAACGCGAATGCTTCTTACACGCTTGTCATAAACGGTAGCGGCGCGAAGATGGCGCTTTATCCTGCGAAAGAAAAGGACGCTTTGCCTTATTTTGCGACGGCGGCGGATATCCCGCTTGATAACCGTAATGTTATTCGCTATGACAAGAAGGCTCTTCCTTCAGAGGATATGTTTAAAGACCTTGATCTTGCTTCCGCTCGTCTCATAGTTCCACAAGAGTGGGCGAAGAACCGTCCTTATATCGCGACGAACGACTGGCAGAACGGCGTCTTTTATCTCAAGGGCCGCACGAATATGCCGATTGGCCGTTTTAATCAAGGCTACCGTGTCACAAATTCAATACAGGGCATGACCGAGCCCGGCACATGGATGTATGAAGGCTCTACGGCTAAGATCCGCTATTGGCCGAGAAAGGGCGAGACGATCGATAATCTCAACGCTTCGGTTTCAAGAGCCGTTCGCATCATTACGGTTTCTAAGGTTAAAAATCTTCGTATTTCCGGTCTCGTGCTGGAAGGCTGCTCGGTAGTTCCCGGTTGCGGCGCATATGGCAAGAAGGGGCCTGCGGCCGTAATCGGCGGCTGGAAGCCCGAGGGACTTATCGTTGAAAACTGCGAAATCCGCAATACTTCAGGCTCCGGTATTCTTGTTACAAAGCCAGTTGATACCGAGGTTCGCCGCTGTAAGATTTATAGTGTCGGCGCTCATGGCGTACATTATTCCGACGGAGGAACAGGCGGCGGCGTTTATGATTGTGAAATTTACAATGTGGGCTCCTCTGGCGCATATCTTCAGCTTTCGCACGTCTCGCTTATGCGTTCTCATATCCATCATACGGGCCGTAGCGCAGCGACGCTTTGGACGACCGGTGGACAGGTTATTTCGAATGAATTTGATCATACGATGCTTTCAAGCCGTGACGGGGGCGCCATCTACGGGGCGATGAACAATTCGCTTTTTGAAGGTAACTACTGCCATGATTGCGGTGATTGGCCGGGGCTCTACAATGACGAAGGCGGCAAGGAAACCGTATATCGCGGCAATAAGTTCGTCAATTGCTGGTGGCCGTTCCACATGCATCAGACCCGCGATATAGTCGTGACGAACAATGTCATGGAGTGCGATAAGCCGATGCGCTTTTCTTTCCAGGGTTCGGCCAACGCTGTTTTCCGCGACAATGTGATCCGTACGCCCGAAGAGATTAAGGACGATAAGTATCTGCCGAACTGCAAAGTATGGGAGAACTATGTCGAGGTCGGCTCGACGAAGGCGCTCTGGGGCGAGCGCCGTCTTGTGCGTCTTGAGAAAAAGGTGATGCCTCTTAAGGCTCCTATGGCGGCGTTCCCGACCAAGGGTGCGCTTTTCCTCGAGGGCGGCAAGCTTACTTCTTCCATGTTCGCCACGCCATGGAAGGCATCGCGCTCTACTGATCGAGACGAGGTCGGCCGAGAAGCGCCTGGCACTCCCGGATGTTTTATTTCGGCCGGTTATGATGCTGAGAATCTCTATCTCAAGGCGAATTACGAATACAACAAGTTTGTAAATTACCCCGGTTGCACAACTATCGGAAGTGGCGATTGGGGTAAGTGGGACGGCCTTAAGTTCCGGTTCAAAGATTTTGAGATCACAGTATTTATCGACGGAACTGTTCTTTCTTCCGATTCCTCTCTCAAATTCGATGCGACGAATTCATCGGTCAAGAAGCACGGCGGGTGCGGCGCTAAAGGCTACACCACCTATCTCGCGATTCCGCTTAAGCGTTTCGGTCTGGACGGCATGACGGTAGAAGCTCTCGAAGGCAAGACGATAAACTTTGATGCCGTATTTTATAACGCGCAGTACAAGGAGACCCGTTATTATGAAGGGCCGTCAAAAGGCGATAATCTCGCCGGCGTAATTCGTCTTGGCGCTGTCGATTTAAAGAAGAAATGAGAGTTGGTCTCCCCCAACCCTAAGGAACGAATCTGAAAATCTGATTTTCTAAAAATGAAGATTGCGATAATAGGTGACGGCGGTTGGGGGACGGCTAACGCCATTTTGTTAGCCAATAACGGCAATGACGTCACTCTTTGGGGGGCGTTCCCAGCTTATATTGAAGAAATGAAGGCCAAGCGGGAAAACGTGAAGTTTCTCCCGGGCGTGGCGTTGCCCGAGCGCATAAAACTTACGGCCGACTGCAAAGAGGCTCTTGCCGGAGCTGATGCGATTGTCTTTGCGCCGCCTTCGAAGTATTTCTCTTCGGTCTGTTCACTCTTCAAAGGACTCATATCTTCAGACGCGCTTGTCGTTTCTCTCACGAAAGGGCTTTGCGAGTTAACCAATAGGCGAATGACTGAAATCGCCTCTGATGTTCTTAGCGTTAAGGATGTCGTCGCGCTTGCCGGGCCTTCGCATGCGGAGGAGGTAGCCCGAGGTATTCCCACGGCCGTCGTGGCGGCTTGTCGGGATGAGTCAAAGTCTCTCGCCGTTCAGCGTATATGGTCGGGGCCGTCGTTCAGAGTCTATACATCTAATGATCCCGCGGGCGTCGAAATCGGTGGGGCGATAAAAAATGTCATAGCCCTCGCCGTAGGATGTTCCGACGGAATGGGATTTGGCGACAATACGCGCGCCGCTCTTATTACGCGCGCACTCTCTGAGATGAGCAGGCTTGTTCTCGAATACGGCGGAAAAAAGGAGACTCTTTCGGGGCTTTCAGGCATAGGAGATTTGATAGTGACCTGCACGTCTGTGCATTCGAGAAACCATAGGGTCGGAGAAAGACTTGGCAGAGGAGAGAAGATAGCCGACATTCTTTCGTCTATGGAAATGGTTGCCGAAGGCGTGTGGAACTCGAAAGTCGTCCATGAACTGGCGAAGAAATTCTCGGTTGAAATGCCGATATGTGAACTTGTTTATGCCGTTTGCTATGAATCTTACGACGCAAAGTCTGCCGTCGCCTCGTTAATGGGCCGCGACCTTAAATCCGAGATGTTGAACCAATGAATTGAATATGTGAAATTTTTACGATTTCAAAGGAGGTCTTATGAAATTAAAATTCCGTTCATCCTTATCTGCAGTAGCGCTTGCCATTGCATTCGTCTTTGCTGGACTTTCTGCACATGCCGAGAATCTGACGGCTACGGCCATGGCACAGGGAAAGGCAGAGATTTCTGTTGTCAGCGGAAGGGTTACATCCGGTAAAATCGCAAACGCTTTTGATAGCGATACATATAATTATGGCTCATCTTTTTGTGTTCTAACGGCATCATCTGAAGGTTTTGTGCCTCCGAGCGAGGAGAATCCCATAATTATAGATTATGTAATAGCTGACGATTTCCGTGAAGGGGAAGATATTGTCGCCTCGCGTGTTGTTGTTTACGGGCTTTACGGCAAGGCTGCAACATATCAGAATGTTTATGCTTCTTCGGTGATAAAATGGTTTGAAGTTCTTGGGTCCAATGATGGAGTAACATGGAATAAACTCGTTGAGAATAAACCGTTTGCAGACCACATCGGCCGCCAGTACGGCAACAAGTTTCTTGATCCGGCAGGCGCGAACAAATCTAACAACATTATTGTACCATGGAAAAATCGCGCGAGCTACCGCCGCTATCGGTTTAAAATTGTCGCTAATAACGGATATGCCGATACTGATCGCGGACAGTTGTGCATTCAAGATATCGCTATTATATCCGATAAGGTGATACACGTCGCGCCGGACGGCAGTAACGATGCGGACGGCTCATCATGGGAAAGTGCTACAACACCGACAAATGCGGTGCGCCTCGCCAATCTCGCCCATTACACTGAGATTCACTGTAAGGTAGGTCGCTATATGCTGCCAGCATCGTGCGTATATACCAAGCGTGTTATTCAGATTGGAGGCTTTTCGGGAAACTCAGAAAAACCGCTTGAAATGGATCCGACTGGCGCAAGGTCAATTTATGATGGCGGCGGAGTCATCGCGTATGGTTTCCGTGATAATACCACCGCCGGCAATTATCTTTATGGTCAGTTTGACCATGTGGAGAATATGGAGTTTTGTAATATGACGGTGGCGGGGCTTAATAAAATTGGCTCACAAGGTATTGAATGCCGCAACTGCCGCTTTGTTGCTAATAGAACGGCGACTGGCGCGCGGGGCGTATATGTAGAAGGTCAGCAGGAAAGTTCAGTTTCGAAATCTCGCTACTTCTTTTACGATTGCGATTTTTCAGGAAATGGATTGACGACAGGTAATACTCTAATTGAAAGTGGAGTTCATGGCTATGGCATCGGAGCCAACAAAGGCAGGCTCTATCTTGATAATTGCACATTCGTTTCAAATGGTGTCCCTGTAGACATATCTCAGTATGTTGGTGGGAAATCTGTTTGTCCCTGTGGAAGTGCTCTATATGCCAGTGCTACAACGCTGAACGCTGTCGGATGTAAATTTATACGCAATAGAGGCTTCGCGGGCAAGGGCTCTAACAATAAAATACAAGGAGGTTCTTGCGTTTATGTAACGGCAGGGGACAGCGGCATTACGAAGCCAGTTTCAATTCATAGTTGCGAATTTACTGGAAATGAAGATATTTCAACCTCATACGGAATCGGTTCTAGTTTAGGAGGTCTTACAATAGCGGGCGGCGCCAATTCTACGAATGAGGTCGTAAACTGTACATTTGCATATAATATTTCAGACGGTACAGCCGCCGCTGCTGGTTTAACGATTTCTTCAGGTCTTACAGTAGTTTCAAATTCTGTCTTTTACGGTAACAAGCTTGGAACATCTGGAACTGTCGGTGCCGATCTTCATCTTAGGGGCGGCAAGGTTATAGCAGGGCATACGCTTTTTACATCATCGGCTACAATTACTGCGGCAACAGCAGAGAACCTGATTCTCGGCGAAGGTATAATCTACGGCGATCCGCAGTTTGTAAC
>CAJGDE010000116.1 GCA_904502135.1 Kiritimatiellia bacterium | reverse complement strand
GAGAGCGAAGCGCTTATTGCCGCAAAGATGATAGAGGCTGACATTCTAAACAAAAACGGGGATAAGATAGGGGCGCAAAAGTTGTGGCGCGAGGTCGTCGCCTCATCTAACGCCAGCGAGAGAGCCTATACAATCGCCGCCTCGAACATAGGGGAGACTTCATTTCTCAGAAAAGCCTACGCTAAAGCCAAGATGCCTTATTTCAGGCGTCTTGCAGGCGTTAAATTGGCGAGCGCTCTTGTAAATTCGATTGAGACCCTTTCAGAGGGGTTGCCTATTGTTCTTAGAATCGCTAAAGATTCTCCCGATGCCCCTGGCGCGATGGAGGCGTTTATCGCCTTGGCGGAGGCGGAGCTTTCCGCTCAAAAATGGGCTGATGCAGAAAAGCGTTTTCGCGACGCTCAAGAGATATGGCCGCAGGCAGGGAAGCTCTCGAGCGTTGCTGAAGGGCGCGGATGGGCGCAGCTTAAGCAGGGTAAAATGACACAGGCGCTGGAGTCTTTCGCCAGGGCTGAGGAATTAGCCGATACCGACGAAGGGAAGGCGTCCGCGATTTTGAAACAAGGCGATATTCTCGGAGATATTTCGCGAGGTGAAGAGGCGATGGCGAAATATCGCGAAGTTCTTGCCAAGTATCCCAAGACATCTGTCGCTGAAAGATTGAAAAAGATAGTCGCCGTACGAGAGCTTGAATCAAGTGGGCGCGAGCATTACAACAATTACCGGTTTGCCGAAGCGCGGAAAATCTTCGCAAAAGTCTCTTCGCAGGATCCGTCGCTAAAGCCGACTATGGATTTTTACGATGTTCTTTGTTTGTATGGGCTTGGAAACGATGTGGCGGCGGAGCGTGCGGTTAGAGAGATTATTTTAAACGGCAAGGACCCCGTTGTAAAACTCGAGGCTAAACTTTGGCTCGCCAAATTCCTGTTCAACGCCGGCTCGTGGAAGGAATCGGGCAGATTGTTTGAAGAGTACGCCGATGCGGCCCCTGACGGAAAATTCGCTCCGGAAGCTCTTATGTGGGCCTCTCGTGCCGCATTCGCGGCGACGGATCTGCCGCTGGCGATTCAGACGGCGACAAAGCTCGCTTCTCGCTACAGTGCCGATTCTCCGGCAAAGATACAGGCTCTTCTGGTTCAAAGCGAAGCGCTTATAGAGTCGGCCAGATTCGATGAGGCCGTGCTGATACTTGAGCGGGTTATTTCTTCTAACGGAGTTTCCGGCGAAGATAGGCTTAAGGCCGGAGTGCTAAAGGCGGACGCTCTTTTCGCTATGGGCTCTGATAATGCATCGAGATATGACTTCGCTCTTCAGGCTTACCAGTCACTTCGTCAGGGAGGCACTCTCAAAGGAGAGAACGCGATACTTATTTCGTTTAAGATCGCAAGAACACTAGATAAACTTAAAAGAACCGAAGAGGCGATCGAAGAATATTACACGTCTGTTGTTCTTGCCTATGTGAAGGGGAGAAATAAAGGTGAGGTTTACAGCGACCGGGCGAGAGCTGCTTTCACTCGCGCGGCTTTCACCGTTGTAGATCATTATGAAAGCGGCAGTAACGATTTTCAGGCAATCAAGATATTGGAGCTTGTGGCACAAAGTGACGTGCCGGCGGCGAAGGAGGCTCAAAAGCGTATTCTCGCCATCAGAGAGAAAGGAAATATCCTATGACATTGACAGGCAGCCCCGTTTTCTGGATTCTTCTTACTCTTGCAGTAATTGCGATAGTCACATACTTCGAGAGATTTATGGATTTGAGGCGCGCTCAGATAGACTACCGTGATTTTCTCAAGGGCGTGATAAATGTTCTTGATGCGGGAAATGATGCGGAGGCGTTGGCGATATGCGAGGATACTTCTGCTCCTGTCGCCAGCATCGTTGAGTCAGCCGTTCGTCATCGTAACGCTCCTGCGAGGGTTTTGCGCGAGGCTGTAGATTCGCAGGGCCGTGCTGAGATAGGCCGTCTTGACCGGCGCTTGGCGGCACTTGCGATTATTGGTCAAGTAGCTCCTGGCATCGGCCTTTTAGGCACAATCATCGGTTTTATAAAAACGATTCTTTTCGTCAATTCATCGGAAATGGTTTCTCGCGCCGAACTTCTGTCCGTCGCGATGGATTCTCTCGTTTCTGCGGCGATGGGAATTGCGCTAGCGGTTGCCGTGACGATTATGTACGGAAGTTTGAGAGTCCGCTTAGAGCGCACGGTTGTGGAGCTAGAGGCTGCGGCCAGTCAGATTCTTGGCTATTTGGCGACTTCTTCTCATAAGGAGGCCGACGCATGAGTCCTTGGGGTTGGAATCCTGTGCGGACGGAAGGCATTTGGCGATACGGAGCTAAATGGATGAAGCCCATAGCGGCTTCTTTCCCGTGGCTTACGCTTATATTGCTTGTTCAGATGATGTATATGATAGGCGGAACGCTCACATCATCAAAGGGCGTTTTATTTGATTTGCCTAGCGGTTCTCTTGAGGATGGTCAGGCTACGCGCCTGGTTGCGCTCGTAATGCCCGTAGTGGGAGAGACACTTGTCTTTTTTGATGATGCGCGGTATAAACTCGGCGAAAGCGATTCTGTCGATAAACTCATCGAGCAGCTTTCTTATTCGACCGCTGCGGTTTCGCAAAAAACGCTTTTGGTTCTTGCCGACAGGCGAGTGGCGGGAGGTGATCTTATGAAACTTGCCTCAATAGCGAGAAAGGGCGGAGTTGAGAAGATTCTTTTTGCTGAGAAAAAGCAGGAGATCGTTGAGTGACCGCACGCATCAGGCACGAGATACTTTCGCTTATTACGGTAATATCATTGCCGCTGGCTATTGCTATAGTTTTTCCTTATTCATCGATTGGTTTTCGTGCTGAAAAGAAAAATGTGAATGAAAAAGCATTCGCCGCGTTTATAACGCTTAGCTTAGAAGAGGAGCAGTCCGCCTTGAAATCGGCCAGGGCCTCATGGCGCGTTAACGCAAGCGATATTAGGAATGCGGAGCTTCATATTGATGAGCTTCCGGAACGAACGATTTCAGCAGTGCTTGATTTTAAGGATAGAGATCATTCTTCTAAACAGGAAAAAATATCGTACGGTCTGCCGCCTTATATTCCTTCTTGTGCGTCGCCCGATGCGAAACTTATAGTTCCAGACGAAAAACCTCAAAAGGTATTGCCGTTTTCAAGAAGTGCATTGCTTTTTGATATAATTCGAGAGAAGTGATGGTGGAATGGTGGAATGGTGGAATGTTTGAATGTTGGAATGTTTGAATGAAAGTTTAGAAGGTTTAGAAGGTTTGGGATGTTTAGAAAGTTTAGAGTTTAGGGTTGGTGTTTGAATAGCATAGTGTATCGCGCGAGGCGGTTTGAGACGAAAAAATAAATTGTGAGAATAGACGATAGAGGTTAATCAAGTGAAAAAGGGCGGTTGCAGGATGTTTGCAGCCGCCTTTAATTATAATTTAGCTTTAATCTTAATGGTTATTTATTGAGGAGATTGTACCATTGAAGGATGTCTTTTTCGGCTGTTAAGAGTTTTTGAAATTCAAATATTGTCATGTCCCACTTTCTGAATTGGGTGCACACTATTCTAATGAATCGCGATATTTGGGCTGATTGAAAGTTTCATTTGCGATTAGCCCAAGAATATGATACTATACCTCGCATGAAAACCATTTTAAGAGATATTGCCCAATATGCAAAAAAGATTGCAACGCAGTTCCCTGTAGTTTCCATACAGGGGCCGCGCCAATCGGGAAAAACAACTCTCGCCCGTACGCTTTTCCAAAATTACGGCTATGTCAATCTTGAACATCCCGATACCCGTGCGGAGGCTGAGGCGGACGGAGCGTCGTTTTTGAGATTGCACCCCGCGCCGCTTATCATTGACGAAGTTCAGCGCATACCATCTCTTTTGAGTCGGATTCAAGTTGCGGTTGATGAACACCCTGGCGAGAATGGACAGTATATCCTGACGGGATCTCACCAGCCTGCCTTGCAGTCAAGTGTTGGACAGTCGCTTGCCGGACGAGTTGGCGGTTTGACGCTCCTTCCGCTTTCTCTTGCCGAGTTGACGGCGGCTGGAATTCGTTCTGAGAGGGAAAGCCGCATTGTTGAAGGTTTTATGCCGAGGCTGTTTTCGGAACATCAATCTTCTTTAGAATTGTACCGAAATTACGCGGCGACATATTTAGAAAAAGACGTATCCCAGTTGACGCGCCTTCGTGAACGTCGTCCATTCGAAACGTACATCCGACTTCTTGCCGGGAGGGTAGGGCAACTTTACAACAGCGCGGGAATATCAGACGAAACAGGAGTTAGTGCACCAACATTACGTGGTTGGCTCTCAATTCTTGAAGCATGTCATCTTGTATTCGTACTACCGTCATACTACCGTAATTTCGGCAAGCGTTTTGTTAAAACTCCGAAGGTGTATTTCACTGAACCTGGGCTTGCAACCTGGCAACTCGGCATAAGGGACAGTAGACAAGTCGTTCGCGATCCAGCATTTGGAGGTCTATTTGAAAACATGGTAGTTGTTGAAGCGCTCAAGACGCGGCTTAATGCCGGTCGGACGCCCGACCTCTATTTTATTCGAGACCAGCACGGTACGGAAATCGATCTGGTTGTTGAAGATGGAAGGGCTCTACACTTGTTTGAAATCAAGTCTTCCACATCATTCTCAACGGATTTTACCCGAAATCTCGATGTCGTCCGTCGAGCGATTCCGGAAGTCGCATCCGCAACGGTCGTGTATGGCGGCGATTCCGCCGCAGCGGTACGTGATATTGAATTTGTTCCGTTTCGCGATCTTGCCGCGCGTATGCGACAACTTGGACTCGCATAACTAAAGCAACTAAAGCGGATGTCTTTAAATAGTTACGTGGCGAGCGCACTTGTCATTGCTCGCAGCTCTTCACTTTTTGCAACGATCCGCTTTTGCTCTGCGAGGGGTGGAAGAGGAATAGGGGTGGTGCGCAGTTTGTCGACATCCGTAGTCGGGATTACTCCTCCCTTAACATACTTACCAAGATCAATCGAAGCAAACCATAAGAACAGATAATCAGTCATATCTTCAATGTATGACTTAAGTCCTCCCGTGTTTAAGTCGCATACAGATTCTTGACCAAGGATTCTTTTCTTGTTGGTAAGCATCGCCCCGCCATTTTTAGGGAACACGATAGTGCCTTGAGGGAATTTTTTAATTGTTGCCGCTTTTGACACGTAAAGTGATGTGTGTTTTAACACGCATTCATTTCCAGGCAAATTCATTTCTGCGACCTTGAAATAAGGAATTCCTTCAGATACAAGGGCATCCTTACTTGGTGTGTTACCCGACATAAATTGAACAACATCTCCCAGTCTCACCCATTGCCAAGATTCTGGTATGTCAAATGGCGGTTCAATCTCATAGGTTGGCTTATGAGAAGCGGTGGCGCGAGATTTTTTGCCATCTGTTTTTGCTTGCCTTTGCTCTTCTATACGCTTTACAAGTTCACTTGCAGGCTCCTCGTTTGGGTCTTGCGGTACGAGTTTGCCCCTAATGGCAAGATCAAGAATCTTCTTATCTAATCTCTGCGCTGTTTTGGTAATTTCTTCCGAAGCCGAACCAATTTGGTCGGCGTATGCAAAAAGTTCTTCAACCTTGGCAACGATCCGCTTCTGCTCCGCGAGGGGTGGAAGTGGGAAAATCATAGATGACAATTTCTCGCCATTAAAATTCGGTTGAG
>CAJGDE010000115.1 GCA_904502135.1 Kiritimatiellia bacterium | reverse complement strand
CTGCGCCTGCTGCGTCATCGCCTCAAGTTTCTCCTTAATGGCATTTACCGCCTGCATACGCTTTTCGTAGGTCGAAAGATCGTCCGGAAGTCCCGTAACACCGATGGTATTAGTAAGATACGATTTTGCCGTCGCCCAGTCAGACATCGACTCATCGGCGATTGCCTGCATATAAACTGACGCCTTCTCGAGCTTCTCAGTCCCAACGCTCATCATATTCATCTTATTGACACTCTGCTCCTCGAGAGCACCGGCTGTGCGGATGCAGACGGCGGCAACAAGCTGACCGAGCGTCAAATCTTCCGCTGCACCGGTTGAATAAAGGTTAATCGCCTCACTACCTTGAGGCGCGTACCTGTTCGTCGCTATTTGACTTGCCTCTATCATTTTAGTTGTTAGCTGTTAGTCGTTAGCTGTTAGCAGTTAGTGGTTAGGGGACAGGGGTTAGGAGTCAGGGAACACTAATCACTAACTACTAATCACTAACCACTAATCACTAACCACTAACTCCTCACATATTCCTTATCACATTCGACCGCGTGTCGGAAACGCTTGTCATGAGGTTGGTCGCCGTCGAATACGATTCGTCGCGGCGGTCGACTAGAGACTGCAAGCGCGTCATATCCGTTTGCGCTTCATTGTTGAGACCGTCAATTTCAGACTTTACGAGTTGCAATGCCTCTTCACATTCGGAACGGTAGTATTTTTTATCTGTTTGACCATCATTGATTAATTTATAAAGCATTCCAAGTTCTTCTTCAGTTAGTCCATTCAATTCGTATAGGTTGTCATTTTCATCATCACTTGGATAACGCGTCTGCAACTCGGTAAGCGCCGCGAGGATTCGACCGAGCGAATCAAGACGTTTATTGCGCTGGTTGATGCGCTGGGTTAAAGGCTCAACTTCACCCTCCACGGCAACGGCGCGGTTCTTTGAGAACTTAACTAGCAAATCCTGAAAGTCCATCTTATCAGTCTTCGAATTAAGCGTAACGTTGTAGTTACCCGCTTGCACACCCCAACGACTTTCAATGTTTCCAATAATTTCGTCCATCGTTATTGCAGCCATGACAATATACTCCTCTTTTAATTCAAATTTCCAATCAGCGATGACGCCGTAGAATTGATTTTCTGCACAAGCGACGACACCGTTGAAAACGCATTATCTCGCTTCGAAACTAGCGACTGCAGCGAAACCATATCCTGCTGCATCTCGTTAGTCTCGTAATCTATTTCATACTGCACCGCTGATTGTGCGCTTGTCGCATCATCGCGGCGAACCTTGTTGTCGCCGTTCACCGGAAGACGCAAGTCGGCGTTGGCGCTGCGCCGGTACTTGTCAAAAATTTTCGATGCTTTGAGAAGATCGGCGTCCGCCTGAGAAAGATCTCCCGACTTCTGATTTTTCGACTTCATCGATGCGCGTGCTTTAACAAGGACAGCAAGAGCCCAGCCAAGCTCATCAATCTTCTCTTGACGCGCCTCAAGGACAGCCGCATACGCCGCCGTCTCCTTTTCAATCGCGCCCGCCTCCTGGAACATCGCTGCTGTTGCTGCTTTGATGTAATCGCAATGCGCAGTACCTTTTACGGTATAGTCCTTCTGCTGGACGCCATAGACGCTTAAGCCCTCAATCGGTTTTGATTCGACGATTGCCATCTTCTTTTGTCCTTACGCCTGAATCGCGTCGCGCATCGACTGCACTTCCGCCTGAAGGACTGCCTGCATCAGCTGCACAACAGAATCGATAAGGCTCTGACACTGTGAGAAAAGATCCTTCGCCTGATCGAGCATTTCCTGCGACGCCTGCTGTTCGGCTCCCATTTCCGTCGCGTCTGCTTTAACCATCTCTGTGATATTAGAAATCAGCCCTTGCACGATATTGCCACCCGCCATAATCATATCGCCCTTGATGCGAGATTCGCTCTCAAGCGCCACGCCCTGCCGATACGCGAGACTGTGCTCGAGCATCGTTGCCGTCTGATTGTAGTTCGCCTGCGCTGCTGCAAGGTCGTCTGCGAGCTGCTGCGGAGTCGAGTTCTGTGCAATCTCGTTCGCGGCATACGCCTCGGCGTATTCAATCTCGGCCTTCGTCGCGTTCGGATCATTACGGATATCGGCAAGCTCGCTTTTGAGCTGTGTACGGTAAAGCGTCTGGCGCTCAGCCATCGGCATCGCCTTAAGGCGCGTATCGGCGTCAATCTGTTTTTGAAGATTATTCACCTGAGCTTGCTGCTCTTCTGTCAACTGTGGGCGCTGTCCATTCTGCTCGGCCGTCAGAGCCTCAAGCTCCTGTCGGTTCGCGGCAATGCGGCTATCTAGTGCCGCGTCATCTAACGCCACCTTCGTCGTCTTCGAGTCGTTGAACGTCCCCTCGACCTTCGTCTTGATGTCCAAGCCAGTCTTTCCTGAGACTTTCTCCAAATGAGCTTGCGCATCCTGAGGCTTCGCCTGCAGTTCGGCCATCTTGAGATCGGCCTTTGCGTTTTCAAGACCCATTTCGGTGCGCGCGGTATTCTGCTGGCCAATACCCGCCGAGAGGGATTTGAGGTTGCTGCACTGCCAACCGATCTGAATGGCGCCCACGACAGCACTTGCGATAAACCCGACAATTGATGCGGTACGCTGCTGGTCGGCCTGATTCTGAATACTCGTCTGAACCTGCTCGTTTTCAGCTTGACGGACATCACGCGCGGCATCGCGCATCTTCTGGCCACACTCAACGAGAAGCGCCATCAGGGCATAAAGATTGAACATGACGTTCTTTGAGCTATTGCCTGCAAGAACATCAGCATACGCCTTCAGCAACTCCGTCAGCTCGTTGCAGATGGTTTCAACCTGCTGAGGCGTAAGGTTCGTCAAGTCTCCCTTTCCAAGCTTCGCGCAGAGAGAAGATATTTTCCCGTCGTCCACAATCTCTGGCACATCAAGTTCTGGCATTGAAAGCGACAACATTTTCACGTCGCCGCCATCATTAACCGAAAACGTCAATTCACCCGTCTTGGCATTGAACGACATCTTGTCGACACTGTCAGCCGCCTTCAGCTGATCAATGGCACTCCCCCATTGGGAAAGAATATTCGGATTTACAGGATTGCTATTGACATTCATTTTAAAACCTCCTTCACTCAAGCCATCTGACCGATCTTGGCCGCAATTTCATTTTCCGTATCAATCGACGAATTGATAATTGATGCAATATCAGTATAGATATTTTGGATTTGACTTAAAATCCGCTCAAGCTCCTCCTGACTTTCTTCAAGCTGCTGTTTCATGATGGCGAGAAACTTTTCCATCTCGGTCGTTTCCGCCTCAAGCATCCCCGATTTATAATTCATCACAGTTGAAACGCCGGCAGCAAGCGTTGTTCCCACGCCAAGAGCGCCTGATGCAATCTGCATACCGCTCTGCACGTTCTTCGCCGTCATCATCGCCGCCGTAATAACGGTTGTCGTGCCCTTGACCGCGCCCTGAATCGCGCCGCCGATTGCAGCCGATCCGGCAGAGGCGGCAATCATAATGGCGACCGTGATGAAGGATGCAAGAAGTTTCGCCCAATCCGATTTCATCCCGGAATCTTTCAGCGCGTCGGCAATTTTCTCGGTCAGCTTATCCATCGCCCCAAGCTCATTTGCAACGCACATGCCGACGGCAACACCCGCTCCGACGACAGCACCGACGGCAACGCCGCCCGTCGCAACGCACGCAGCAACGGCGATCGCAACAGAAGCCGCCGCCAACAACCACCCGAAAATTTTCGTGACTAGATTGGCTGTTGCCGCCTTATCCATCTGTTCAAGCGATTCGTTGATAAGCGCCATCTGTTCGGCGTGACGCTTATCCATTGAACTCTTTTGAAGATTAATGCGATCCTTGGCAAGTTCCGCCTGATGTTTATCAGTCTCAAGCTGAAGATAGGAAATGAGCTTTTCGAGATTCACTTCCTTCTGCTTGGCATCATCGGGGCTATCAAGCGCCGGCGCACCAGTAGGACCCTTCGCAGAGCCGACTTCGCCGGCGAGCGTTGGCGAAGCGGAATTCTGAACGCGGACATTCGGCTGGCTCGCGAGAAGTCCCGCAATCTCTTTGGCGAGCACTTGAGAATCTTCAGTAAGCCCAAGCGCTTTAGCCATGTCAGCAACCTGGTTGACATAAACCGGGCGCTGCGGAGCGCGTTCGCTGATTCCTGGTATATCACTCATTGCATGCCTCCTTTTTACTTGGAGCCTTCAACCAATTTCTTAAGTTCCGCCGCCTTCGCACGGTATTCGCGGCCGACATCGCTATCTTCTGGGGCAAACTCCTCAAGCGCGGCGAGTGCCGAGAGCGCATTGGCGCGGTCGCCCTTGGCGAGATAGCATTCAGCGGCGTGATACTGGGGCTTCGGGTTGTGAATATTAAGAAAGGATGCATATGCGTAAGCTGTAATCGCACCGTCAAACTCCTTCTTCACTTGAAAAACGGCACCAAGCCCAATCCAGTACTTAGGTTCAAAGTGATCAAAAAGAACGAGAAACTTAAAGACCTTCTCGGCGTTCTCCATATTGCCGGTCTGGTAGAAATTAAATCCGAGCGAATAGACAGCTTCCATCTCAGCGTCGGTAATTCCCTTAAGTTCGCGTACAGTCGTCATGTCGCCTGCAATCTTCTTGGCGGCTTCTTCAATTTTCTCTTTGCTAATTTCCATGACTATTACTTCCTTTTGCTTTGTTTCTTTGTATTATACAATAATTTTTAGATGTGCTCGAGATGACGATTCGTTACTTCATCAACCATTTTACCGTCAAAGCGATCAAGCGCGTCGGCGATGACGTCTTCAACCGCCTTTACAGACGCCAAGTCGTGCTTTTCGTCGTCCTTTTCGATTTCTTCATGCAGATGGTCGACATCGCCCGCATCGAGACGGATCGCTTCGCGCAGCGCCGTAAGGCTCGAAGCATCAAGCGAATCAAGAAGCTGATCAAACTTCGTCTGCAGCGAAGTGACTTCGGAGGCTGCGGCATTATAAGATTTCTGCGCCGTATTATACGCATCGGAAGCTTCTTCCACACGCTTTTTGGCAGATGCGACCTTAGTCTCCGCAGCGTCGACCTTTGAGTTTGCTATGCCAAGAGCCATTTTCGCAGAAGCGACATCCGCCTCAAGGGCCGCGACCGTTGATGAATCTTGAATTTCGTTAGAAGTCAAATACTCATCAAGCGCCTTCGTCGCTTCTTTATAATCTGCATGTGCCTTTGACGCGGAGTCTTTCGCCAGGTCAAGTTCCCCCTTCACCGAATCAAGCGCCTTCTTCGCGCCACCCAATTCCTTCGTAGCGGCAGTGAGTTCTTTAGTCTTAGCCTCAAGCGTCTTTTCAGCTTGTGCCTCAAGTGCGGCAAGATTGCGCATCTCGCCCACGGTTTTTTTGTCAGCCTCGCTCAAATTTGTAAGTTGATCGAGCGCACTTGCAAGGCGAGAATGAGCGGCGTTCAACTTCGCCTCATTCGTCTCCATAAGAATCTTAGCGAGTAAAGCGTTAAGATCGGGCGAAGATTCAGTAACTTTAATATTCTGGGCCGAAAGAATGGGAGAGGCTTCCGCCGCGATGGCAGCATCGCTCTTAAGCGCCTCTGCAACAGAAGCGAGGTTACTGACTGAAGAAGTGTTAAGTTTTATTTCCATATCGTTTTCTCCTTATCTTCTCATATTGTCTACGAATGAAACGCTTAAAGGTTACATCCT
>CAJGDE010000114.1 GCA_904502135.1 Kiritimatiellia bacterium | reverse complement strand
GGTTGAAAATTCTGTGTCAACAAAGTTACTTGGCGATAAATCATGAATCGTAGGTATTGTAACGCGAGCATGCAAATGCAAACCTGCGCACAACAAAATCAGAATAATGATTATATACTTCTTGCTCACAATTTTCTTGGCGAAACAACGGTTTGACCGACTGTCGGGACCTTTAGGCGCGCCATTCAGCAAATATAAAAAATTCATCTTTTTTCAACGAAATAAAATCGCGCCCGTAAATACTATGGCCGCAGATTACCTTACACAGAACGTTTCTGTATCGTATGAACCGTCAGAAAGCAAGGTAAAAGCCCGCAAACTCGCGCTGCCGTCATTGTAGGTTATGCGGGAAGCGGTTTTCGTCATACCAAGTCTAATACCGTTTTTATCAATGCCGTCAAACGAATTCATATGGTCATGACCGAAATAAGCGCCTTTTAAATTCCCCATTTTCCGCCAGCTGTCATATAGCGTGCGGCCTTTATAAGTATGGGCTTTATTTCGATAAGTGCTCCATTTTGGCGGGCAGGTATGCTCCATGAGATCACCCTTCACACCTGGAGCAAGAAGCATCATGCGCTCACCATCGGGCCAGGCCATCCGATATCCCGTATCTGGCCCTTCCTTTATCTTTGCCTTCCCATCTTCTTTCGCGACAAAAGAAGTCACGGGCGCATCGACAAAAAGTCCGGTCACGTTTACATCGGGAACAATTATATGCTGAAACCAAAGAGCCGGAGTATTTCCGCTGACCTTCTCGTACCATGCAATCTGATCGGTTCGGCAGCCGTCATAGCCGCCTTCCATTGGATATGCGCCTGAATCCATTACAAAAAGATTAAACGAGGGCTTTTGCGAACCGTTAAAACAAACGCCTATTACACCATTGCCTACACCGGTGAGTTCACGCACATCGTGGTCCACAAAATATTCTTCTCCGAATTTTTTATAGAAATCATACATCTCCTGCCTGGTGTACCAATCGGTGCCGTGGTGCTCGGAATCGTGATTACCGAACGTGACGCAAAAATAAACCTTATGTTCCTTGAAAAAATCGGTAAGAGGCTTAAGTGCTTTTTCAAAATTGCCTTTCGCGGTCGTAAGCTTGCACCATACGATATCGCCCGTAAGCACGACAAGATCAGGTTTATACTTCGCGAATGCCCGTCTTAGGAGCTCTTCGGTCTCTTCCGGAAGTTTACCTTCACAACTCTTTAGATGAACATCGGTCAATTGCAGAAAGCGAAATTCGCCTTTCGCGTTGAATCTGATCCTTTCGGAATCGTATGAGCAACCCTCTAACGCACCGTCAATTGCAGACGTACGTTTCAAAGCCTTGCATCCGGCCGCGCCAGCGAGCGTCACCGCTCCAGCGAGAAACTCCCTTCTGTTCATATTTTTCATATTACAATCTCTTCACACTCTTGATTTCATCGCACAAAAAGGTGGAGCGATTCGCTTTTTAAAACATCACGAGAAATGCGGCGCTATTAGAGTCGCGTTTGGGCAGTTTAAGACAACCGTCAACGAGTTTCGCGCTTACCGTTTCCGCATCGCGCTCGTAATCGTGAACGAGGATTCTGCACTGCGCATCAGGCGCGACATCGTCGAATCTTACGCTGAGCGAATCGCGCCCTGTGCAGTAATCGGTCACTATCGCCGCTTTGCGCGACGAATCCGCAGACTTCGCAGCAATGACCGTAATGCCCTTTTCATCGCTGGACGAAGAACATATTACAGGGTAATCACGAAGAAAATCACCGAACATCTTCATACCGTAATAAACTTTATACTTCTCGCCGTATTCGTTCTTGTAACCCCAGCTGCCGACATTCTTGCAGCCGTAATAATACGACTGGTCCAGGGCGGAGGTCTGAAACCTCGAAAAGAGAGTAAGGTTGAAACACGAAGAGTCGATCCCGTTGTGCGAATCAGGCCCCGACCATACGGCGCGGCGGACTTTCGGATCCGAAGAGCTCAGTTCGCTCCAGGGGCGAGAGCGGTAATGCCACTCGTTAAGAATAAGCTCGCACTTGGGAAAGCCCATCTCGTCGCAGAGACGGCGAGCCTTATCGATCGCCGTCATGACATCGTCGGGATTCATTCCGTAATAATGCCACGATATGAAATCGGGCGCGACGTTGGCTTCTTTGCACGCCGAAAGAATTGCTCTAAAATACGCGCTCGTATTGCGGTGTTTACGCGTCCATGCACTCGGAGTGCCGTCATGATAGGTCTGCTCCTTATCATCGCGCCATGTGCAAAGCGCGGGGCCTCCTACCTTCACGTCAGGAAATTCGCGTTTGATTCTTTTAAGACAGGTAACGAAGAACTTCACGAAAAGATCGCGCCTTAAGGCTTCACGGCGCTTAAGATCGGCAATACGCTCTTTTTTCGTCGCGCCCTTTCCGCCGTCGCCGTCCGGCAGACACCACATGCAGTTCATGTTATCGGGCTCATTCCAGATTTCCCAGTATTTGATATCCCAGCGATGCCCGTTGCCCCAGCCTTCATTATAGTGACGGATCGTGCCCGCGAAAATTTCAGCTACCTTGTCAAAGTCTTCAGGTATCTGCGAATTGAAATGAATGTCTGGGCCCGAGTGTTCTATCGATGTGCCGAGACGAAAGAATATCTCATGCCCCAACTCTTCCCTCGTGCGCTTAAGAAGATAGTCCGTAGGTCCGAAATAATAGTTCTCGGGCTTGGTCGCATCAAGATGCATCAGCGGGAACATCTGAAAATAATCGCAGACGCGCTGATTCGGGTTGAGAAGCGACCAGTCATGCGTGCGCGAAGCCTTAAACCCCATCGACTTGAGTTCATCAAGCGTCTTTTGCGAGCACGAGCATATCTGAGGCCCATATCCCGCCGAATGAAGATACGGACGCATCCTTCCGATATCCTTGGCGAAATCCACCGTTACAGCTGCGTTCACCGCTCCCGCAGCGATACCCACCGCCGCCAACATAAGTGACTTTCTAATCATTGCACACCTCCTGTTTTCATCTGAAGAGAATTACTTCTTTTGTTGAACTGAAAATTTCAAACCTTCCGGCGCACCCTCGACGGCGGCGACTAAAAGCCCGTGAAATGTACGCATCGACGAGCCCTTGAAATCCTCTCGGCTCGACGGATCTCCATTGCAAAGTGAAATTAATCTCGTGCCGCGAGCAGTTGTGAATTTCAACAAGCGCTCGTCATTAGGACAAATTTCGCCGTTTTTATCTTTAAGAGCAAATGTGATGAACGTCAAACTGCCGAACTTCCGCTCCTGACGCTCAACACGAACAGGTTTAGACGCCGTTCTCACAATGTCCTCTGCCCAATCACGACCGGCCTTCCAGGTTTTAACGCGGAGTTCTCCCGGCTCATATCGCACATCATCCCAGATAAAGCGGTATTCATACCGTCCGCGCTTCTTGCGGCCTTTTGAAACGCCGTTAACGAAAAGTTCCGCCTCATCACCGCTTGTATAGACATGAACCGGCGTAATCTCACCCTCTCGGCCAGGCCAAGTCCAATGCGGCAGGATATGCGCCGAGGGGACATTGTTTCTCCAATGGGCTTTATATAGCCAATAACGGTCCTTCGGTATTCCCGCAAGATCGAAAATTCCGAAATAGGAACTGCGCCCGCCCGACTGAGCGCAAGGATCGGGCTCACCCAAATAATCAAACCCAGTCCATACAAATTCACCATATACTCTAGGGTTGCGCTCTTGATGCTCAAACTCGATATCCGGCGGATAGTCATTGTGATGCGGCCCCCAAAGATCATAACCGCTCATCTGCGCCCCGACTACCATATTCGTGCGGCACTCGTTACGGCGATGGATTAGATCTCTTTCGCCGTTTATGTGCGAGGCCACCACAGGAAAAAAATATTCTCCTCGGCTTGAAACGGTCGATGCCGTTTCAGTTCCGACAAGCCCAACAGTCGGGTTGCGCCTTAGAAACTCCTCGTATTTAAACGGCAGATAATTAGCTCCGAACGCATCCACCGTGTTCTGGCAACCGTTCCACATAGGCTTTTGTTTAAAACAGCCGAAAGTGACAGGCCTCGTCGGATCGTTCGCCTTGATGATCGCCGTAAGTTCCGTAGCGATACGAATAGCGTTCGCGGTATCTTCCTCACAGTGTTCGATAAGCTCGTTGCCGATTGACCACATAACAACCGACGGGTGGCTACGGTCGCGGCGAATGAAATCTGTCAAATCACGCTTATGCCACTCTTTGAAAAAGAGTGCGTAATCGCCCTTCCAGCCCTCCCACATATCAAAAGCCTCGTCCATCACCATCAAACCCATTTCGTCGCAAAGATCAAGAAGTGCCGCAGCGGGAGGATTATGCGATGTACGGATCGCATCGCATCCCATCTCTTTTAGAAGTGCAAGCTGGCGGCGCGCGAAATCACGGTCGAACGCGGCCCCTATGGGGCCCAAATCGTGATGCATGCAAACGCCGCGCATCTGGCGATGAACGCCATTTAAGAAAAAGCCTTTCTGCGGATCAAAAACCGCAGTTCGGATACCATAGCGAAAACGCTCACCGAAAAGTTCCAGCGTGTAAAGATGGGGGTTTTCCGGTGACCAGAGAACGGGATTGTCGACGGTGAACGTAAAATTCGAAACTCCGCCTCTCCACTCGAAAGCAACAGCGACAGTTGCCGCATCTTCCGAAGATTCAAGCGTACGGATGAAAAGCGTATTCGGTTTCACATGATCTTGAGGACAGACACGCACAGTTACATCGCGGAAAATACCAGAACCTGGATACCAGCGCGAAGACTGCGGAGTGTTTACGGCTTCGACTTCAAGAATATTACCAGACTCCTTCAGCGCCTCGGTAATATCGATCGTCTCGCTCGCATACCCAAAAGGTCTTCCGCCAACAACCTTTCCGTTTAGTTTTACGACGCTTCGGCACTGAACACCATCTAAAGTCAAATATGTACGCCCTCCTTCCGGGGGAGTGAAGCCGTCAAGCGCGCGGCAATAATACCCCTTGCCAACATAAGGTAAATCACCCTGGGCCGGACAGCTGCCTGCTTTAAGGAACCCCTTCTCTACACCCCAATCGTGTGGTACTTTAACATTACGCCACTCAGTTTCTTCTTCCAAACGAAACTTCCAGCCGTCAGACAATATCTCAGTGCGAACAACCGCATCCGCAAAAAGCGTCTAGACAAATATAAAACTCAAAAACAATATGAGCTTTTTCGTTCGCGCGCGCGTCTCATAAACACACCCCCTTGCTAAAACATTCAAATAGGCGCCTTTTATTTCGTTTGACATTTATGACTCCTTATCATCGACAAAAGGGTCTTTTTACCCAATCACTAACCCACAACCGGTATTTTTAACGTCTCTCCGCCGCGCATCGCAGACATGTGCGAATAAACTCCGCAAATGGTCGTTTCAAGTGCGATTTTCTCGTTTACTACATGATGATGATTTGGATCGAGAATCGCCCTTAAAAAATCATCTGTCAGATACCCGTGAGAACCTCCATGACCGCCGGGAGGCATCCCTTTGGGAAGAGCATGGCGCTTGAAATCAATTTTCTTTATTTGAGCCGTGTCACCAAGAAAACACATCCCTGCGTCGTCATATCCGCCTTTCTGCCCCCATACGCGCCCGCGCTCTCCGTTGACGCACGGCACATCGTAAGAGACTAACATTCTGGCAGATCCGCCAGTTTCCATTTTCATGAATGCAAACTCGCT
>CAJGDE010000113.1 GCA_904502135.1 Kiritimatiellia bacterium | reverse complement strand
GAGACCTCGCGAAGGATTGTAGCCGTAAGAGAGGTTTTTGTACGCAACCAGTGGCTTTATCGAGGCAAGGTAGGCTGAAAACGGTTTGTTGTCTAAGCGCGAAAGGCGTTACAACTCCGTAGCGAGTCGAGACCGAGGAGGAGCGCCGGACACATCCTGAAGCGACACCATATTTAAAAATCACTCAACGAAATAAAATCGCGGAGAAGTATAAAACAGCGTTACGAGTCAGAGGTTTGGGGTTAGGGGTCAGGGGGTAGGGTTTCCCCCATTCCACCTCTCTTACTCAATCATCTCAAAGTACTTATCGATGTAGAACTTCTTAAGCTCTTCATCTGTACCTTCGTGAGCAATCGCCTCAAAATATGACTTCCAGTCGGCCTTGGCTGCAGATGTCCAATAATAAAAGCCCTTGGCCGGCTCGTCTAAAGCGAATTTCTTGCGGGCATCCTCAAGAGACGTTGATGATACTGCCGCCTTCAAATAAAACCTCTGGCGCGGCTTTATCATAAAATCAAGAATATAGCGTGTGCCCAGCTTGCCGTTCGGTTTCATCGTACGCACTTTCACTGGCTTAAGAGTGAATTCCATTTTGACATAAACATCGCGCTCTTTACCGTCCAATCCCTTCACACGGCTATGCCCCTCGAACACACCATCTTTGAACTCACCCTCATGAGAAAGCACCTTCGCGTCAGGTCCATCCTGAGTATCGAAATAGATGCTCATGATTCCGCCTTTCGTATGAGTAAACAAAGCATAGGCGCAATTCGTTGACGAGGTAAAGCCGGTTCCGAGCTGCCACTGTTCGAACTTCGTGAAATAATACCCGGGATTGCGACCGCTTTCAGAATATTCGGCCGCTTTCTCCATCTTCTTCGTAAAGACGCCTTCACCCGGCGCATCCTCATCGCGGAAAGGAAGAATGGTGAAATCCTGCACCCACTTCGCGCCCTTACCTTCACGATGACGGATTGAAAAGCCGCGCACAAACTCATCTAAAGCTTCATATCCGCTATTTCCGTCGCGACGGAAATCATCATCGGGGCGCGCTACCGTATTGATTCCGAAATGCTGGTCAGATTCTCTGAACATCCCGGCCGGCGTACGGTCTGGGCGATTGACCGTTCCTTCCTGAAGATTGACAAACGAATAGTTGTTGCGCACAAAAGGCGTAAGCTCCAAAGCACCCGTCAGATAATCATAATCATCCCCAAAGAGCGAAGCGAAAAATCCCCTCTTCGCCGGCGTTGAATAATACTTGTATTCGCGGTGATCGCCATTGTAGAAAATAACGTTCATCGGAACTTTTGCACCGATCGCCCTCTTCGGGTCAATCCCGAGACGCTTGAGAGGAATCCGGAATTGATAAAGCCGCCCGCCTGCGCCCGCGCCTCTGCTTGATCTTGCGTTACAGATAGTCCTATCGCATTCGAACGAGCCGTCGGAAACGATGAATGTGCCGCAGTTGTTGCGGTTCGTGGCATCAAAATGAACATCGACATGAAAATCCTTAAAAAGAAATCTCACGCCGTCATTAACACCCCAGACATGTCCCGAATTGTTGTAGCAGCCGTTGTAAGGAGTAACCTTGTTATATTCGTAGTTGCCGGTGACATAAAGCCATTCGCCAAAGAACCCGAACTTAGCTCCGCCTCCCGGAACGCCCGAAACAAGAATGCCGTTGATGTCGCGATTGCAATTGACGCTGCGCCCGCCGCGAAAACCTTTGCCTGTCCACGCGCCCGTCGTTTCATCTACGGGCGACATGCTCATCTCGCAGGCCTGAGCCGAAGGCGCGGGAGCCTGCGGCTTTTTCGGGAACGCAAGACGGTTGGTGACGATAGAGCCGTCGTCTTGAATGTACTGCACTTCATTATCCCAAACATCGCAGTTGACGAGCTCAGGGGCACTGTCAATAGGCATCGCGGTTCGAATGACGTTATCCTTAAAGACGCAATGCATAGAACCTTGGAATGAGAAAAGCATTCCGTTGCGGCCTATGAACGTATTGTTGGTAACCGTTATTCCATAGCAATCGTGCATATGGAACGGCCAATAGCTCTCTTCAAAAACATTGCCCGTATATGTCGTATACTGACCGCCTTCATCATTGTAAAGACCAGGCCAGTCTCCATTATCATGGCAGTAGTTGCCGATAAAAAGACATCTCGTCTGTCCGCCGTAAAGCCCGCCGCCGTCGCGCGAGACAAGCATCGTATGGTGGATATGGTTCGATGCGATAAGCGAATCACAAGACCACGCGCTCATGCCGATATGCCAGGTGTGATGGATGTGATTGCGGATCACTTTAACGTCGGAGTAAAAGTTCAATCCCGTTGAAAGATGATGCGTTTCATTCTCCTCAAAGAGAGTATCCCCTCCCCCGTAAGTCCAAAAACCAGTTCCGCCGAGATGATGCGCGTGATTACGGCGGATTGTCTGGCCCTTGTTATGATATGTCGCCCAGGCGTTCCCAGAGACATGCCTAAACTCGCAGTCCTCGACAACAGCCCCAGTGCAGCCGCGCACGGCCGCGCCAGTCAAAGCGTCCATCCTATCAGCTTTCGCGCAGCCTTCGAACACGAGACCGCGAAGCGTTATATCGCGCGAGTTGCCCATCGAGAGAATCTGATTGATCTCGCTTACTTCACCCTTGATGTTTTCTGGCGTCTCGCCTTCACGCGGCCAATAATAGATTTTGTTGTCGCCGATTGAATACATCCAGCACCCGGGATGCGTCATGCCCACGCGTGAATTGTATATCTTGTAGCCCTGATTGAATCTGCCGATCGGCATGGCTGTTTTCTTCGCGAGATAGAAAACTCCGTTCTCCCAGTCGTTTGTGGCGATGAAAGTGGAAACGGAATCCCACTCTTGGGGAATGTAAAGTTTTACGCTCGTCAAATCGAGATCCTTGAAAGAATCCATCTGGGGGAGCGTTCTGCGGTCATATCGGATGACGCGCCTGTTGTTATTCTGTATTTCATTATGACTTGCGATATACGGCAGAGTCTTTCGGCCTATGCCCTGAGGAAAACATGAAAACGTCGCGAGTTCCGAATTTACGACAAATGAATACATCCAGCCGTCTTTCGCCTTAAACGGAAAATCAGCGACGAGAAAACGCTTGTCTTTGGGGTCCACTTTCCATCCAGAAACACTCTTGGCGCCGGTAAAGACGGCCTTACCCTTATTTTCCGCCTTGATTTCAAGACCAGCGTCACCCCCGAGAAGAGCAACGCTCCTGTCGAAACGATAAAGCCCATCTTTGACGACAATCGTCTTATCCTCGTCGGAAAGAATATTTCTTGTAATATCAACGGCCTTCTGAAGCGTCGCTACGGGCTTTTCTTTAGAGCCGTCACCTGTAACATCATTGCCATCCGGGGCCATCCAAACCATCGCCGCCAAAACTCCTGCAAAAAATGTATTCATTTTCTTCGTCCTATCTGTTGATTTACCGTTTACTTTGTCTTCGCCTCGCTCATAGTCACGGGTTTATACGTCACGAGCGCCGAGCAATACATATCTACAATATCGCGATCTGAAAAAAGCCCCTTCTTTTCAGGATACTTTTTCTCAAGGGCTCTGCGCACGATACCCACCATCCGATATCCCCTTTTCTCCGTCCCCACCTCTATCTCGTCGCCGTCGGCCGTCGTGATCGAATAGACATATTTCACATCCTTCATGCTGACGCCGAGCACGCGGTCGATGCCGCAGAGTTTGGCGAGATAATACCTGTCGGGATCGAGCATTATGTTATTTCCGTGAGGAATCAGATTATTGCGCACGGAAGACTTGACCTTGCCCGCCGGATAAAATACTGAGACGCGCCCCTTGCCGCCTTCGCCCTCCTTGACCGCGAGCATGGCGCTTTCATATCTCAACGCTTCAAACGCCGCTTCATCTATCTTCTCGCTCTTAAGACCGAACTTCATAAGATCGCCAGAAACGAATTTGCCGTCCTTAAAACGGGCTTTTACAAATTTTATGCGACTGTCGTTTTTAAGCGGCATGGCGATAATCCATTCACTATCTCCCTTCGCGCAATCAAAGCGTATCTCGCCTTCCGCCACGCGATAATCAAGCGCTTTAGTTCCACGAAACACTTCGCCGTGAAGTTTATTAAATGTTGCGCGCGCAGCATCCATCGCCGCAAAGGGCGACTTCTTTTTTTCGGCGCAGAACCCGCTCAGCGTAGCCGCTGCACACAAAGCAAGCATCAGATTTTTTATTTTCATTTTTCTCTCCGCAAATATTATGCTGATAAAAGTCATCATTACAGCTGAAAAGGCAAAAAGCCCCTCTAATAAGAGACTTATAGCACCTACAGCACTTTTGCATATTATATAACATTAACCCCTCATTGCGCATTTGTAAATATTGCAAAAAACATTGCAGTTTTTGCAAGAAACTCTTGAAGACCCTTAAAACGCGCTTTTATATATCGCTCGCGCATCCTCGCGGTCTAACGGCTTAAACGCACCAAAAACCTTACCCTTCGATTTTTCAAGACCGTCCAAGAGTCGGTCGATTGAACTTTCCTCCAAGCCGAATTCCTTAAGCGAGCGCGGCATTCCCATCGAAGCGAAGAACTCCTGCAGGCGATTAATTGTTTCCAACGCGGCCGCCCTAATAGACTCCTTGGATAAATCAACGGGAACAATACCGAAAACATCACGCCCGAATGCAACGAAACGCGACGGATCAGCGTCTACCACACAACGCATCCAGGCGGGCATCACGACAGCGAGCCCTGCTCCGTGAGTAATTTTCGGATCAATCGCAGAAAGCTCATGCTCAAGAGCGTGGCTCTCCCAGCCGCCTGCGCGTGTCTTCGCGGAAGATGCGCGGCCGCACCCTACAAGATCATTGTGAGCTAAAGTCCCCGCCCACATAATCGCCGCGCGTGCCTCGTAATCCATTGGATCAGCGAGCGCCTTAGGCGCCGACGCGATAAGTGTACGGATGAGCGATGCAGCGAGCGCGTCAGCAACCAAAGCAGACCCCTGACCACTGAAATAACGCTCGCAGATATGAGCTATCATATCGGTAACGCCGGCCGCTGTCTGATAGGCTGGGAGAGAAAACGTCGTCTCTGGATCCATAAACGCGAGAATCGGGCGCATTAAGTCTGATCCGACGCCGCGTTTAGCGCTCTTAGCGTCGTTACTAATTACACATGAAGCAGAACCCTCAGAGCCCGCCGCCGGTAGAGTAAGCACGACAGCTATCGGCAAACACTTGGTAATCTTAGCCTTACCGTCAAAAAAGTCCCAGACATCACCGTCGTAATCAGCTCCAAACGCAATAGCCTTCGCGCAGTCAATAACGCTCCCGCCGCCGACAGGCAAGAGGCAATCGCACTTGGAAGAGCGCAAAAGCTCGATACCCGCGCGAACCTGCTGAAGTTCGGGGTTAGGCCTTACGCCGCCCATCTCCTCATACGCGACACCGTTAGCGTCCAGCGACTCTTTTACGCGCTTGAGAACGCCGCTCTTTACTGCGGAAGCACCTCCGTAGACGATAAGCGCCTTACGGAAAGAAAGCTTAGAAAGCTCGCCGCCGAGCGCATCAATAGCCTCTCGGCCAAAAATAAACTTAGTTGGAGAATAAAAAGTAAAATCGTTCATGTCCCAATTATACCATACTCCTGAAATACAATCCACAAATCAACACTCATCTCCACAATTTGGGGCGCATCTGCGTAATTCACCCAAAAGTAAGCATCAGAGTCACGAAGCCTTCTGATAAAGATTATTGAGTTCGTCATTTGTATACCAAACATACGCCAGCAGGAATGATGCAAAGCCGTCCTTT
>CAJGDE010000112.1 GCA_904502135.1 Kiritimatiellia bacterium | reverse complement strand
TGTGCGGATTGTCCTGCTCTCGGGAGCCTCTTCCGCCGGAAAGACTACTACAGCCACGAGACTTTGCACGCAGCTCAGGGTCAATGACAAAGAAGCGGTTCTCGTTTCAACTGACGATTATTTTGTCGGCGACAAGTTGAACCCTCGCGATGAAAACGGGAATCTAGATTACGAGCACATTGAGTGCGTCGATATCGCTAAATTCACCGCAGATATGAATGCACTTCTTTCAGGCGAGACGATTTTGAGGCGGAGATTCGATTTTCAAAAGCATGAAGGGTATATTTCAGATGAAAAAAGATGCCTTCCGCCAGGCGGTATAATTGTCATCGAGGGCATTCACGCGCTGAATCCGCGTTTGTGCGAGGGGATAGATGAAAAGGGGCGTTTCGGCATTTTCATAGATCCCGTTCCGTCCATCGACATATTCGGCGGGATCAAGCCGAAATCTCGCGATGCGAGGCTCTTAAGGCGTCTTGTCAGAGACAACCGTTTTCGTAAAATGTCGCCGGCGGAAACTTTCAGGATGTGGCCCAATGTCATTGCCGGCGAAGAGAAGTGGATTGAGCCGTTCAGGAATCTTGCGGATGAATTGTTTGATTCATATCTCTGTTATGAATTGGCGGTTTTAAAGCCGTACGCGGGGGGATTATTGGAATTGGCGCGCAAGGAGCTCGGTGAGGAAAAGGAAATCATGAATCTTATCCGTACGCTTAATCCCGTCACGGCCATTTCGTCTGTTTCTGTGCCGGGAGATTCGATTCTGCGCGAAACGATCGGCGGCAGTCAGCTTGATTATTAAGAGAAAGGAGGCGGGGAATGTTGGATGTTGCTGTTTTGGCGGTATTGCAGGGTGTTGCGGAATTTTTGCCGATATCAAGTTCTGGTCATCTGGTAATCGCGCAAAGTGCGCTTGGTATGCAGGGTCCGGGGCTTAGGCTCAATGTCATGCTTCACCTCGGCACGCTTGTTAGTATTTTTGTTTTTTATTATCGTTCGATAGTGCAGATTTTTGCGGAGCGCAAATTCTTCTTCATGTTTAAACTGCTGATAAGTTCGCTGCCCGCCGTCGCTGTTTATTTTCTTTTCGGTGATTTTTTCGACAGCATGTTTTCGAACGTGCGCATGACAGGCGCGCTTATGATGTTCACGGGCGCGGTTTTATTGGGTACGCGTTTTCTGCCTAAAGGCGGACGCGATGTCTCGGCGGTAAATGCTCTTGTGATGGGCTTTGCGCAGGCCTTGGCTCTTTTGCCCGGCATATCGCGCAGCGGCATGACGATCGCAAGCGCGCGAATGCAGCGCATCGATACTCACAAGTGTGCGGAGTTTTCATTTTTGATGTCAGCGCCCCTTATTGCCGGTGGAGCGGTTCTTGAGTTTATAAAATCAGTAAGAGACGTATCGGCCGTTCAAAATGAACCGTCATGGGCGTTAACGGCGTTTGGAGCCGTCATAGCGGCGGTGGTAGGGTATTTTTCTCTTAAAATCCTTATCAAGGCTTTGGGCGGAAAGTGGTTTTGGCTTTTCGGCCCGTATTGCATTACGGTCGGCCTTCTTACGCTTTTATTCGCGTAGGGGGTCTTGTTGCGTTTTACAGGATAAAATGATAAAATTCTCGTTGTGAAAAAAAATAGTAAAAAACTTAAGTTCAAAAGAATTCTTTTGAAGCTTTCGGGCGAAGTGCTGGCTAACCGTCAGACGGGAGAGTGTATCGACCCGAAAAATTTGGCTTTTATGGCCGAGCGCGTGAAGCGGATTCATGCGATGGGCTGTGAAATCGGCATTGTTCTTGGCGGCGGAAATATTTTCCGGGGGCTTACAGGCGCCGGCAAGGGTGTAAATCGTGTGACAGGCGATTCTATGGGAATGCTCGCTACGATAATAAACGCCTTGGCGATGATGAATGCGCTTGAATCAATCGGCGTTCCGACTCGGGTTATGACATCCATTGAGATGCCCAAACTCGCCGAGCCATTTATTCAGCGAAAGGCCCTTAGGCATTTTGAGAAGGGGCGCGTCGTCATTTTTGCGGGCGGAACGGGCAATCCGTATTTCTCGACAGATTCCGCTGCGGCTCTTCGCGCGAGCGAAATCGGCGCGGACGCTCTTTTGAAGGCGACAAAGGTTGACGGCATTTACACGGCGGATCCCAAAAAAGATCCGAAGGCCAAAAAATTCTCGTCGCTTAAATATGAAGTAGCGCTTGAAAAACGTCTTAAGGTTATGGATTCGGCAGCATTCGCGCTTTGCATGGATAATGCCATTCCGATCATAGTTTTTGACTTCTTTGACAAGAACGCTCTTGAAGGCGTCGTTAAAGGAGAATCAGTAGGAACGATAGTGAGGTAAAAAATGGAAACCGTATCAGAAGTACTCAACGACACAGTAACTAAAATCGAAAAAAGTTTTGAAGCTCTCAAGTCTCAGTTTGCGGGTTTAAGAACGGGTAAGGCCACTCCGGCCATGGTCGATCAGATCAAGGTCGATTATTATGGAGCTCCCACGCCAATCAAGAATTTGGGGACGATTTCAACTCCTGAAGCGCGTCAGATTAAGATCACGCCTTTTGATCCCACCGTGCTTGATGCGATGAATAAGGCCATTCTCGCCGCGAACATCGGCGTTACGCCGCAGACGGACGGAAAGGTTCTTCGCATAACCGTTCCCGAGCTTAACGAAGAGCGCCGCAAGGAGATCGTCAAGGTCGCCAAGACTCAGGCTGAGGCTCAAAAAGTCGCTATGCGCAATGTTCGCCGCGATGCAAATGACGCCGTTAAAAAACTTGAGAAAGACAAGAAGATTTCTGAAGATGACATGAAGCAGGGGCTTGATAAGATTCAGAAAGCGACCGATGACGGCATCGCTAAAATCGACGCAGAACTTAAGACTAAAGAAGCTGAAGTAATGTCGGTTTAATAAACGCGGTACGAAGCGCGAAACGAAATCCTGGAGAAAGAAGATGTCAGAAGAAACACAGCCCAGTCCTCTTAGCGAAGCTCAGCCTGCGAAGCCGACGGCTGCGCCTAGTCCTGTTGCTGAAGGTGTCAAGACACTGAAACTCAATCCTGTAGTGCGCAAGCCTGTAGCTGGCGCGACGCAATCTGCGCTTCGCCCGGGGCTTAAACTGCCGACGAAACCGGGACTCGCTTCGGGGCTCAAGCTTCCGCCTAAGACGGGCAATACGGTTTCTGCGCTTCGCCCCGGGCTTAAGCTTCCGCCTAAACCAGGCGTTGCTGGCGCTACGCAAACGGCATTGAAGCCAGGTCTTAAGTTGCCGCCCAAGCCTGTAATCCGCAAGAGCGGTGAAACAGTCTCGGCCGCGCCGTTGCCTAAGCCTGTGGCGATAGATGCGCAAGGCGTAGGAAAGCTCCCTACTGTTGACGCGAAGCCTGTTCCCCGCGAAGAAGCTGAGGTTGCGCCTGTTCCAGCACCAAATTCCATGGAGACGCTTAAGTCGGTAACGCAAAAGCTCAAAGGTATTACTCAGCAGATACCCCAGCAGGCGATACTCCATAAGACGGGCATTATTTCAGACGCGGCGATGAGCGATTCGCAAAAGCAGGCGCAGAAGTCTAAGACTTCGCGCATCTCGCTTTCTGACGCGATGGGAGTAGCTCCCGTTAAGAATGAGGCGGCCCCGATGAAAACGATACGCATTAAAAGGCCTATCGATATTCCCGGCGCGACCAAGCCTCTTACGCCTCAGACGCCTCCAGCGGCCAATAACGAGCCTTCTCCGGCCGCAGTAGATGCTCTGGTTCCTCCGATGCCTTCCATGGAGATTGGTGGAAAGACTTCTCAATTGGCCTCTCCTGTGCGCGAAGAGCCTTCGGCCGCGCAAGAGACTCCTTCGCCTACGACGCAGACGCCTTCGCCGACGATTACACAGCGTAAAACGCTTAAAATCACGCGTCCTACGACTTCGTCCGTAAGGCCGTCTGGAAAGTTTGCCGTCAAAAAGCCGGGCGCTAAGCCTTCAGCGACCCAGGCGGCCACTGCGGTTTCCTCCGCTGCTGTCGGCAATGCCGATTCGGGCAATGCGGAAATCGCCGATATTCCGGATATTGCGGATATCCCGCCCGTTCGCGCCATGCCCGATCAGGATGAAGTCGTTAAAAACGACGTTCCGCCATGGGCGACAACGCTGGGCTTTATAGTGGAGCTTGCCGCGTCTATAGCTGTTGCGACGCTTGCATGGCTTCTGTATCAAGATTTTCAATTGCCGCTTTATTGCGGCGGTTGCATGTGAGACGGCGTTTTTCTATCATTAAAGCGACGGCGCTTGAGATTTTATCCGAGCCGCTGTCGCTTTTGATTTTGATATTTTCCCTTTCGCTTACAGTTTTTGCAAGCGCTTTCCATTACCATCAGTTCGGCGATCCGACGAGAATGGCGCGCGATGCGGGCTTGTCGGTGATTCTTCTTGGCGGGATGCCGTTCGTGATTTTCTCTGCGGTGAGATCTTTGCGTCGTGAAATAGAAAGTTCAACAATTCACATGGTGCTGGTTAGGCCGATCTCACGAAGTTCATTTTTTATTTCAAAATGTCTCGGGGCTTTTTTGGCGTATCTGCTCTTTCTTGCGACTGTTTCTCTAAATGCATTGGCTGTAGTTCGTGGTGCGGAAATAGGCGCTCATATTGTCGCAAATACAGGTTCTATAGCCAAGGTATGGGGCATTTCTCTTCTTTTGGCCGTCTCGACAATTATTGTGCCGCTTATTATAGCTGCGATTTTAAATAGATTTTTTTCATTCCGCTTCGTTTTGACGTCAATGATGTTGATGCCGGTTTTTGCTATCATTGCCTCGGCATACAGCTTTAATCCTGCGCTTGCGTTTAGATATTTGCCTGTTGCCTTTATAGCTGGCCTTCCTCAGTTTGTTTTCTTGGTTGTAGCCGCTTCTGCCGCCGTAAGACTTAAGGCCAATCAGGCGGTTTCGCTCTCTCTTGCGTTGCTTGCACTCTCATTGCCGGCGTTAGGCAATTATTATTTAAGCGAAACTCTCTCAAAAGGCGGTTCGATGGAAGGTTTATACGCCATATATGCGATAGCCGCTGCCGTTCCAGCGCTTTTGGCTGCACTTCTATCTGGAATCTATCTTATAAATTCAAAGGACTTGACATGAAAGATAGTGTTATAGAACTTGACGGTGTGTCAAAGACATTTAGGGATTTTTGGCTTAGACCGACGGTATCGGCTGTAAAAAACCTTTCTTTTAGCGTTAAAAAAGGTGAAGTTTTTGGTTTGTTGGGGCCAAATGGCTCTGGTAAGTCAACGACCGTAAAGATGATTCTCGGCCTCGTCAAGCCGGATATAGGGCAAGTCTCTCTCTTTGGGCTTTCGCCTCAGTCTCTGCAAGCACGTGCAAAGATAGGGTATTTGCCTGAGCTTAGTTATCTGCATCCTTTTTTAACGGCCCGTGAGACGTTAAAGTATTACGCCGGGCTTTCAGGCCTATCCAGTAACGAGGCGCGTTCACGCACAGCGCAGCTTCTCGATATGGTAGGGCTTACCGACGCGGCAAACCGTCCTGTCGGGGGATTTTCGAAAGGTATGGCCAGACGCGTGGCTCTTGCGGCGGCTTTAATCGGAAAGCCTGAGCTTTTGATTTTGGATGAGCCTACCAGCGGGCTTGACCCGGTGTCGACGAAAGAGGTAAAAACGCTCGTAAAGAAACTTGCGGAAGGCGGAATGAGCGTGCTTACCACCAGCCATTTATTGGCCGATGCTCAGGATATCTGCGATAGAGTCTTAATACTTAACAAGGGGCAATCTGTGGCGGAAGGTGAAGTGTCGTCGCTTGGTGAGAGTCTCGAAGAGTTCTTTCTTGCGAAAGTAGGTAATGTCAATGAATTCGTTTTGGCGGATTTTCTTTCTTGAGCTTATAGCGCTTATCAGATCT
>CAJGDE010000111.1 GCA_904502135.1 Kiritimatiellia bacterium | reverse complement strand
GATGTAGAACTTCGCCGGATTCTTCGGATCGTCAGACTTGAAGGTGACGGACTTCTTACCGCAGCCGACATAAAGCGCCTCTTTGAACTTGAGCGCGTAGGCTACGCCGTCTACCGTCACAACGCCGCTTCCGCCCACGTTAATGACTCCGAGTTCGCGGCGGTCGAGGAAATGTTTCGCCTTAAGTTCGGTGAACGTTTCAAGCTCGAGCGTCTTCGTCACCGGCACAGCTCCGCCGTAAATGAGGCGGTCGTACATCGTATAGGTGACGTTGATCTCGTCGGGAACCATCACCTTCTCCATCACGAAACGCGAACGGAGTTTAGACGTGTCGTACGACTTTACGTCGTCCGGGTGACAAGCCGTCTGAACGGTGTAATTAACTCCCGCAAAGCAAACGCCGGCAAGAAGCGCCGAGCCTGCCATCATCAGTTTTTTCATTTCCGGATATCCTTTCATTTTAATGATTTGAAACATTATTTTCCCGCTTCCTTGACAAAATTAAACCATTTCTCGGCGGTCGTAAACACCCCTGCGCCTCCCCAGGCCGCTCCCGCATAAAAAACGATTTTTTTGTCGGCCGAGGTCAACAGATAAACACACCCCTTATCATCAAACGCAACCGAGTCCGGCAGATGCGCTAAATCGAGCCTTATCGCCGACATCGTCCAATTCGCGCTCTTAGGCTCATAATGCGCAGCATAACCGGCAAGAGGATCGATCTTATGAATTCCGTCATGCCCGCGCTCAGGCGAAATATCGAGCCCCGGCCCCCACAGCGAACCTTTAGGCAAAGTAGCGGTGGGGGTAGCCTCAAACTTTACAAATGGAGTATCCGACAATACCGTGCCGCGCAAAATATAAGTATCGTACACCAGTTCGAACACAGCTTTCGTATCTGTCTTTTCGAGTACGCGCTGCTCCTTCCAATTACCGTCATAATGCCATGTTCCGTCAGGATATCTGCGGGCAATGCCGCCGCATCCGCGCCCAGCACCTACGGTATAGCTGTCAAAACAGATCCCGTCGGGCGTATGATAGGAAAAATTCTCCTTAAGCGAGCGAAGAATCTTCTCGACCATCACTACATTGGTGACGCCTTTGTTAAATACATCAATACCGCTCGTCACCAGACCTTGACCTATCGGGCGAGGCTCAGCAAGTTTAGGCCCGTACGCCCGCATGCCGCAAAAAGGATTCTCCCAGCAAAAATCATCTAACCGCTCAGGGAGATAACGGGCGTCAACCTTAGGCGCATCAGCCATAACAGCCGATATCACTGCTACACATGCTATCGAAAATATGCTTTTAAAAATCATTTGCGAATTTAGATATGATACTTTCGTTCTTGCTTTACATTATACATAAACAACAAGCCTTCGTAAATTGCACAATACGCAACTTAATGTTATACTATCTGCAACATGAACAAAACAATTCGCATAGGAATCCAAATAGAGAAATCCCGAGCGCACGGCCGCGCTCTCCTCGAGGGCATCGCAGAGTATGCTCAAGAACATCCTGAGTGGCGTTTAGATATACTTGAAAATGACTGGCTTGAAAATTCCGGCTATATGAACAAACACGACGGGTACATCGTACGAGTAATGGACGATAAGACCGCTCAAGCCCTAATAAAAACGAAAAAACCCGTAGTCGACACATACGGCCGGTATAACGACACTCCGTTTTCAACGATACGTTTAGACGACTATGCCATCGCAAGACTTGCCGCCACATATCTGAAAGAGCACCGGTTCACCGATTTCGCTTATTGCGGATTTCCGTCTTTGCGTTTCTCCGACGCCAGAGGCGAAGCATTCGAAAAGGAAATTGAAAAAGCCGGCCAATCCCACATCCTCCATGTCTACAACAGCGCGGCGCACATAAAGGACATATTCTTTCGCAACGAACGCACCGACCATATACCCGATGCCGTCCCGCTCAGACGCTGGGCAAAAAGCCTGCCGAAGAGCACGGCCGTTTTCTGCTGCAATGACATTCGTGCGCTTCAATTTCTGCGCATCTGCGAAACAGCAGGAATTTCCGTTCCCGACGATCTCGCAGTCTTAGGAGTCGACAACGACACGCTTTTGTGCACATTCGCCTCCCCGTCACTCTCAAGCATAGACACCAGACCTTCCGAATTAGGCCGCCGCGCAGCTGAAATCCTCCACCGTAAGCTCATCAATCCTAAAGAAAAAATCGAAACGGTTCTGCATCCGCCTCGGCGCGTAATTGAAAGGCGTTCGAGCGAAACATACCGTTTCTCCACGCCATGGCTGTCGGATGCGCTCATTTTCATAAAAAGACATCTTTCCGAGGGCATTAGCGCCAATGACGTAATAACTCATCTGGGATATTCACATACAGCCGTCAACAAGGCGTTCAGGACAGAACTCGGCACAAGCCTTCAGGAGGAAATAATCAGAACCCGCCTTAAATTAGCGTGCAAACTCCTGCGCGAAACATCAAAAACCGCAGCCGAAATATCAACCGTCTGCGGTTACCCCAATGCGCAGTATTTCTCACGCTCGTTCGCGGCGGCGTTCAGAATGCCACCCGACGCCTGGCGAAGAAACGCAGTCGGGAATCCAACAATCACCTGACAATTACCTTAAATCCTATTTCCGGCTTTTTAAGAATCCAGCAGCCGTTGTTGGTATTACCCATAATAAATGCTACCACATTTTTATCTTTAACAACCACTTTACCGTCAACTATTGAACACATTGTCTCATCCTTTAGCATCTTGTCATTGACAATCCTATTCCATGTTACAGAACTTTGGTTAGGAAGGACGGACTTCCATGTAGTATCGTTAAATTCTTCTTTCTTGATTAAATTATTGTTAAAAGCGTACATCTTTGCAAGTTGCGAATTTATATCCCCGCCAATATACACCCTTGGAAATGGAGCATCAACCGTCGCAACAGCATGTGATTCATAGACAGAAATCGGTTCATTTGGCAAATAAACCTCGGCGCCTTTTTTCAAATTGAAAAACGCGTTCGGCCCTATAACCGAAACGGGAGATTTTATTTCTACACGCTCAAGAGAAGTACAACCACTGAAACAAACATTGGGCACTGCATTGGTAATGAGATTCGGTAAATTCCAAACAAGAGAACCAGTTAGACCCGTACAATCTTGGAAGCAACCATGACGATTAGTTGCCTCATTGCCTAATCGCTTCAAGCCTTTATGCAAAATCCCCTGAACAAATTCAGTTGTAATTTTTGAGCACCCTTTAAAAGCATAATTCCCAATATACTCCACAGAGGACGACAAAACAATATTAGAAAGGCTTGAACAGCCTTGAAACGACGATTGCCCGACAGTGTTAGCATTTTCTGCCTTTATGCCTCCCAGTTTAGCACAGCTATTAAACATGTCAGACCCAAACGATGTGCATTCAGAAAACTCCAACTCGCCCTCCAATAATAAACAATTCTTAAAAATTGCGGTAGATGTTGTTTGATTGTTGAACTTCCCCGGAACGAGCGTCTTTAAAGAGGTACAATTTTCAAAAACTCGACCACTTCCGATTTTTACCGATTCACCAAGTGATACTTCTATAAGATTTGTACAACCATAGAAGCATCCTTCACCACTGATTTGAGTGCAGCATGGAGCAATAAATTTACTAACAAGGCCTCTTTTAGAATATAGCATAGAGCCTTTTGTAGCATTCTGATACTCGCCATGATAACTTGAAAACTGGTAAAAGGAGACAACTTTATACTCGCCCTCAACACCGTCAATTCCATCACCGCCAATCGTCGTAAAGTCAATGACGCATGGCTCGGTAGCAGTTGAAGAGCCTTGATTAGCTTTTACAGAGAGATTTTTGGAGTTTTTCGCCCGTTCGGCATAAAATGTCCATACGCCGTCGGTGATACTTCCCTTGCTTACGTCATTTACCACAGTATTCGTCTCGGTGTATGTCCATGCGGCATCGCTTGAAGTCGCGAACAGGCCTACCGCTACAGTGATAAAAGCGTATCGAGCGAAGTTTAAAGATTTCATAATCTATTTCCATTCTCTTTACTTGGCACCTTTTTCACGCTCGCATTCCGCCGGCCAAGCGGGCAGCGGGTCGCCGAGTTTGAAAATTTCAACCTTATCAAATTCAAACGTTTCGCCGGGCTTCACCGTGGCGCCCGCCTCAAGGACAAGCTCATCGGCCTCGGCCGGAACACGGGCGAGCACCGATCCCGTGCGCCACACGCCGTTCTCGCGCATACCCTTCATGCCAAACGGCCGCTCGGTATCCCACGCGAGCTGACGGCCGTTCTTGAGCCACTTGATGCGGAAGAAATCGGAACCCGTAAACGCCGTTTTGCGGCACGAAACGGAAACGCCGTACAGCTCGCCCGGCTTAACCCCCTTGATCGACGGACGCGGATTGACCATAACGTGCAAATCGCGAGGAGACTTTAGATTGTCAAACCCCTTGGCATTCTTCTCAATGAGATTGAAAAGTATTCCCGCCTGTGCCCGCGCCTCCTTGAAAAACTTATTGCGCTCGGACGCATCCGCAAACTCTTTCTTTTCGGCAAAGGAAAGATACTTAAGATTGCGGCAGCCCGACAGCGAGCCGCGCTTCAGCTCAGTGCAATTCGGCGCGCGCAGCGAGCGGATGGATGAGCCGGCGAAGAAACTGCCCGGGAGCGGGTCTGTCCCCTCGTAGACGAAGTCGCCGACAAGCGCGTTGCAGCTCTGGAACTGGGAAACGCCGACAAGCCTTACGCTCTTCGGGAGAACGAGCGGCGAGAACTCGACGAGATTGGTGCAGTAGGCGAAAGACGACGTCGTCAACTGTTCGAGGTTCGCAGAGAGTGCGACGCGGCGCAAATTGTAGCAGAAGCGCATTGCGTCCATTCCCGTGCTTGTGACATCCGGTCCAATTAATTCCGTAATCGCCGTATTGCGGGCAAAGCCGTTAATTGAAACGACCTTCTTGCCTGTATCCTTCTCGACATCGGTAAAATCAAGCACCCCGGCGCCGGGTGCCTTAGCTCCGTTTACCGAAAGCTTCGTCTTCGTCATATCGCCTCCGACGTATTGCGCCGAAAGAGTCCAGTTGCCGTCGGTAAGGAGCTTCTTTTTCTCATCGTACACCCACTTCCCGCCCGATTTCTTTCCGGCCTGACGGATGCCGCTCTTAACCGACGCCTTGAACGCGCCGTACGCGTCTTCGATTTTAAAGATTTCGGTTTTACGGGGAGTAACCGACTCGCCCGGCTTAAGAACGGCAGAAAATTTAAGGACAAGTTCGTCGGCTCCTTCGGGAACGGTCACCGTCTTGCGCACCCAGCACCAGTCGGCAGGATTGCCGGATGCGGATTCCAGGCGCGTCGCATACTTCCCGGCGACGCTCTTACCCTTCGCGCGCCACTCGACCATGACCGTCGGGAGCCCGTCCTTGGCGTTAGAACGAAATTCCTGAGCAACCTCATAAATCTCACCGGGTATAACGCCCTTAACGGAGCGGACTGTCTTTGAAGAAAACTCTTTACCTTCAGGCGAATAAGAATACTTGACCGGAACGCTCTTGCAGTCTTTGGCGAGGTTGACAAGCTCCCCGCGGGCGGAGTATTCTTTCTTGCGCATTTCAAAAAGAGCGTCGGGGTCTTTCGCGAGCATCATCGTTTCAGTCATACCGGGAATCACATCTTCCCACAGACGACGCTTGTCGGTCGCCTCCTGATTCTTGGTGACAGCGCATTTCCAGTCAATAAGACGCCCGTTTTCGCCGTAGATCCAGACATATTCGTCAGCCACCTGGAGCGACTGGACGAGGTTGCGGCGGAAATGTTCGAGACGAGAGCCGTTGACGGGCCCATGATACCACCAGGAACGCGGATTGGCAAGCTGCGAGAACATATCGAGATAATGCGTATTGCCGACGAGCAGCTGGCCGCGATACTTGGCCCAGTTTTCAGGCGCGACAAACGCGCGCGCGCCCACGAGCTGGTTAAGCGCACCCTTCCAGTACATGTCCTTCGTCGATGT
>CAJGDE010000110.1 GCA_904502135.1 Kiritimatiellia bacterium | reverse complement strand
TCATTCCGCCGTCTAACCGGAAATGGGTTCCGGGGCGACACAAGGTAAAAGAAAGTGAGGTAATCCATGAAGGTTAACTCAATGATGGTGGTGATGGCGATTGCCATCGTAGGTAGTGCATCCGGATGCTGCTGGCTCAAATGTGAGTCGTGCAAGAAAGATGGAGAGAAGTGCTGTGAAAAACAGTGCGGTATCGGTATGAACGCCAATGTAGGCGGCGCGTCTGCAGGAGCCGGCATGAACACGAACGGCGTGCATGCAGAAGCTAAATTAGGTAAATAGCACTTAATTGCCTAGTCGGCATATAAAACCAAGCCTTGCGCTTTATAGCGCAGGGCTTGTGTGCTTTATTTATGGACTGCATCTATGCAGTGTTGGCAAAGTGTGTGTGATTGTGTCGTGTTGGGAAAAAGAGTATAATATCTTACATGAAAAAAATTCTTCTTTTAGCGTTTCTAGTCGTAGCATCAATTTCTCGCGCCGGATTGCTTGTTGAGTGTGAGCAGTTTGCAGAAAAGGGCGGTTGGATAGTTGATTCTCAGTTTATTGATGAGATGGGGTCAAGCTATCTGCTTGCGCACGGTCTCGGGAAACCAGTAGCCGACGCCGTCACTCACATCGTCGTAAAAGAAAGCGCGCGCTATCACGTGTTCGTCCGCACCAAGAACTGGACCGCTCCGTGGAGCATCCATCCTGCGGGAGTTTTTTCAATAGCCATTGACGGGAAGGACCTTCACGGAAAACTCGGTACGGCAGGAAATGGCGCGTGGGTGTGGCAGAAAGCTGCATCCGTTGATTTGCAATCTGGCTCTCACGAGTTGAGACTTCGCGATTTTACAGGTTTCGACGGCCGCTGCGATGCTGTTTTTCTCGCAGTTGACGGCGAAGAGCCTCCTGAAGAACCTCGTTGGGCCGCATCAGGCGTTCCCGATGAAGTTGTTTCTGCCGATCTCGTCGTCTGCGGAGCGGGAGTTGCCGGTGTATGCACGGCGATTTCGGCTGCGCGTCTTGGAGTTAAAGTAGCGCTTGTAACAGACCGCCCTGTTCTCGGAGGCGCTAATTCGTCAGAAGTGCGCGTACATTTGGGCGGCAGATTAAACATCGGCCCGTATCCTCGCCTCGGGGATGTTGTTTCGGAAATCGCTCCGGCTAAGGGCGGCAATGCAGGTCCGGCAGAGAGATATGAGGATGATCGAAAACTTGCCGCGGTGAAAGCCGAGGCGAACATCCGTCTTTTTACGGGCGTACGCATCGTTGCTGCTGAGACGGAAAACTCAGTTATAAAAGCCTCGATTGGACGCGGTGTGGTCGATGGGCGAAAGATTCGTTTTGAGGCTCCTCTTTTTGCCGACTGCACGGGAGACGGAGCTCTCGGCGCGCTTGCTGGAGCAGATTTTCGGATCGGACGCGAAGGCCGCGATGAAACTGGGGAGAGTCTTGCTCCTGAAAAGGGCGATAAGCTGACGATGGGATCAAGCGTTCAGTGGAACGCCCGCACGGAGAAGGGGGCGAAGTTCCCCGTCGAACCTTGGATGCTCAAGTTTTCTGAAGAGAGCTGCTGTTATCTTAAGCACGGCGACTGGGACTGGGAGACGGGTATGAACCGCGATCAGCTCGGTAATTTTGAATATGTGCGCGATTATGGAATGCTGGCCGTTTATTCAAATTGGGCGTTCATCAAGAATCTCGGCAAGCGCAAGGCTGAGTGGTCGGATCTTTCTCTCAATTGGGTGGCGTATGTTGCCGGCAAGCGCGAGACGCGGCGTCTTATGGGAGAACATATCCTCACCGAGCAGGATATCTTTGAGAATCGTCCGATGAAGGACGGCACATGCTGGACGACATGGTCCGTCGATCTTCATTATCCAATGCCGGAAAATGCTAAGTATTTTCCGAAAGATCCGTTTCGTTCGATCTGCAAGCACGCGATTCATAGCGGTTATGCGATTCCCTATCGGTCATTTTATTCGCGGAACATCACCAATCTTTTTATGGCCGGACGCAACATATCCGTTACGCATGTTGCGCTTGGAACAGTGCGCGTGATGCGTACGACCGGTATGATGGGTGAGGTCGTGGGTATGGCAGCTGCTGTCTGCAAGCGACGCGGCTGTCGTCCGCGCGGAGTGTACGATAGGCACTTGGAGGAATTGAAGGCATTGATGACGAAAGGCGTAGGGCTTGGAAAGATGCAGCCACCGCAGAAATACAATCTCGGCGGAATGAAAATGCCTGCACCGAAAAAGGCGTCCTTCACAGTCGATACGGATCTTCCAGCCGGAAATGCCGTTATAGAGAAGATTGACGGCGATACGGTGCGTCTCAGACAGGACCTTCGCGATTCCGACCTGTGGTTTTACTGGGCATTTAGAGTGAAGGGTGCGGCCGGTCGGAAGCTTAAGTTTGCGTTTTCGGATAAGCGCTGGGGCGGCCCCGTAGGCGTGCGCGGTCCCGTGGTTTCCACGGATGGCGGAAAGACCTTTTCGTATCCGCTTGATGGCAAGAGCCGTACCGACGGATTTACGTATAAGTTCGGTCCGAAAGAGGACGATGTTCTTTTCTACGAGTGTCATCCGTATGTGCGAGATAACTGGGATGCTTTTGTTGCTAAGCATTCGGCTTTGCTCGGCACTCGATTCGTCGTTGAGCAGCTGTGCCGTTCGCGCAAAGGTGAGGCGGTTCCACGTGCGCGTTTCGGGTGTATCGGACGGAATCCGAAATTCCGCATTTTTATGTCGGCTCGACATCATTGTTCGGAGACTACCGCAAGTTGGGTGTTGGAGGGAGTTGCCGAGGCTTTCTTGGCGGATGATTCATTAGGTAATTGGCTTCGTGAAAATGTCGAGTTGATGATGGTTCCGTTTGTCGATTATGACGGAGTTCAGGCGGGTGATCAGGGGAAAATGCGCAAGCCTCACGACCATAACCGCGACTACTCGGAGTTTCTGTATCCCGAACCGAAAGCGATAGCCGATTGGATCGCCGGTCATGCCGAAGGACGATTGGATATGTTTATCGATGTGCATTGTCCGTGGATTCGCGGAAAGTACAACGAGTGGGTCTATACCCCGTGGAATAAGTCGGGGATTTTGCCGGATGCTGCTTCAGAAAAACGCTTCTCGCAGCTATTGGAGAAACTTCAGTGCGGTTCGATGCGCTATCGTGCGGCTGATGATCTGCCTTTCGGCAAGCAATGGAATAAGGATGTCAACTATGAACGGGGGTGGAGTGCGGTTATCTGGGCCAGTCATAAAGTGAAGGGGCTTAAGATCGCCCGTACACTTGAAGTTCCTTTCGCCAATGCGAACGGGGCCGTCGTCACACCTGAGACTTGTCGTGAACTCGGTCGCGATACTGCGAAAGTGTTCAAGGCAATGCTGGCGGAATGAAGGTGAGAATAATGTTTGAATGTTTGAATGTTAGAATGTTGGAATGTTAGAATGAAGGTTTATGTGAAGGTGAACAAGATAATCAGAATACGTCACTGTGTGTGCCGGTGCGGGTCAACGAAAGGACGAGAGAATCCTCGTTCTTGTAATAGATGAGGATCCAGTCGGGTTCAATGTGGCAATCACGATGACCTTCGTAATCTCCGTGGAGAGGATGGTCTTTGTATTGCGGCGGCAACTCGCGCCCCTCGCGCAGAATGTCAATCACGTCGAGGAGTTTGTTCATGTCATAGCCGCGCTTCTTGAGGAGTTTGTAGTCCTTTTTGAAGCGAGTGGTGTATTTGACATCGAACATTGTTTACGCCTCCAGACTGGCCACGAGACTCTCGCGGGTAGAGAAGGAGGGGATGGCGGGGTCGTTTGCAATCTGTTCAGCCTCTCGCATGGCGGCGAGGGTCGTTCGATTTGTTATTCCACGAGAAATCGTGAAAGGAATTGCCTGCGCTCTTACGGCCTGGCGAAGAAAGATGTTGAATGCCGTTGAAATGGACATGCCGAGATCTTCAAACAGTTTCTCGGCTTCACATTTAACGCTTGCATCGATTCTGACGGTTAAATTTGCAGTAGACATAGTTTTATCTCCAATTGAAAACACATGCATTATAGCATTTTAAGGAGTGCAAATCAAGTGCAAACGATGTGCAGATACGATTTAGCTGCCTGGTTCTTATAGAGGGTGGTTTCGAGACTAAAGGGTCGGAGCTTATTGGTACATTTGAATGTTGGAATGTTAGAATGTTAGAATGTTGGAATGAGGGGTAAGAGATTAGGTGAAGGTTTGAGGTGAAGGAGAAGAAGGGAGAGTTCGAGTTGATAGTTCGAGTCACTAACGACTAATAACTAAAGGCTAACGACTCCTAACCCCTGACTCCTAACTCCTAAAATTACTACCAGAACTTCTTGTCCGTTGAAAAAGCATATATGGTATAATACGTGCGTCGGGAGGCTATGCGACACAATGCGTAATCGTATTTCATACATCCTAAAACATATATGGAAGGGGCTTTTCTCCTCTGTTAATCTTCTGCCGTTTAGTTGCGTTTTTGCAGATTGTTCTTTAGGCATAACGGATGTGTCAATTTCGCCTCAGACAGTTTCTGTGTGTCCATGCGATGAAAAGTCGTTTACCGTAGATTTCGAGATTGCAGCTACATGTTCAGAATGCTATAGTGGGCCGCTGCATTTTTCCGGCGTGTTTTATAAAGACGATGAAGGGTTGCCGCCGTCTTCAGTGTCAACAAATGTCGTCATAACTTGTGACTGCGGATGTTCTCATTCGACGCGTTGCGAGGTCGAAATTATTGCGGTTCCTTCGTGTGATGATTCTCCGCCAGGAGATTCGCAAGAAGGTAGTTCGTCTGGTTCCTCCCCGAAAAAGTTTGCATCCAGAATGCGAAATGGGGAAGATGGGATTATGTTAGTGCCCAAAGGCGCTCCGACCATGATTATATCGCTCGGTAAAAGCGCCTCTGGCAATTATACGGGGCATATAGAACTTGATCCTGCTCTATTCTTCTTTCGTGATAAGGCTTCGCCCGATATGCTTAAGGTATCAGGAAGTGAAAAAACAGGGCTTGATGTCGTTTGCGACGCCAAGAATGAGTTCTTTTACCGACAGATTATGGCGGCAGAATGTTTTGTGAATATAAGCACAAATTCAACAGGCGAGTCATTTGTGCTTGAATTCTATCATCCTCATGAAACGCGAGACTCGTTCGCTTCAGACGGTTCATATGTTCTAAAGTCGCGGACAAATCCTTTTGTCGTTTATGAAATAGGCCCTTTTTCGAAGACGAACGGTATAAAGTCAATCCCTGTCATCGAGAGACGCGGTGGGGTGATATTAACCGAGCGAAGCTTTTATTTTGATTCTTCATCGCCTGCGGGAATGAGGTGTGGTGTGTCGTACGGTGCAGGCGCAATGGATAAAGGCGTTCAAGTTCTTTCGGACAATCAAACGGTTAAATATGTACGAGGGCCGAATGGCTTTGAACGCAAAGAATTTTTGTCGTATGTAAATGTCAACGGCGAAGAAAAGCGCTCGATGAGCATTAAAACACTTTCCGATACGCAGGCGGTTACAAACAGATATGAATATGTAACAGATACAGCGAAATGCGGTTTTGGAAATATCGCCTCTGAAACAGAGTATACTGGTCTTAAAATAGAATATGCATACGATCATTCAAATCGCATAATCCGTGAAACGCGCACATTCCCCGACGGTGAAGTGCGCGTAATTGAAAAATTCTACGCGCCTCTCGGCGTCAGCCCGCATTGCCCTGACGGGGTATTGGGCGATGATATATTGCCTGACGACGGCTCTATTGAAATTGCGACTCCCCGTATCGAGACGGAAAAGATAAACGGCATTGTCGTTTCTAAGACTCTTCGTTTCGTATCAATCGATACGATGGAGCATCGCATAATCGAAGAAGTGCGTCTTTTAAATCCCTTGTCAGATGAGATCGAATACGAGTGGGAAAATCCCGCCAACGAGCGTACCTACAGCGATTATAAACCGAAGGACTCTTGTCGCGCCTGCAGCGAAAGACCCGTTCTCTTAAAAAAGGCCGATGGCACTATCGAGCGCTATTCATACGGCTCAGGCGATTACACCC
>CAJGDE010000109.1 GCA_904502135.1 Kiritimatiellia bacterium | reverse complement strand
GGTGGCCGGGTTGCCCCATTCGGAAATCGCCGGATCAAAGCTCGTTGACAGCTCCCCGACGCTTATCGCAGTCTTCCGCGTCCTTCATAGCCTCCTGATGCCAAGGCATCCGTCGTGCGCCCGTATACGCTTAGCAAGAAATTTTTACCTCGCTATCTCGTTACAGTTGTAATTCTCTTTAATTTCCAACTCTCAGTTTTCAAAGATCATTGTCCGCTTTGGGCGAACGAGGACATAGTATATCAAAAAACCCCTCGCTCGCGCAAGGGGGTTTTTAAAAAAATTTTTTACAAGTATTTTTTTTGAAAATCCGCTGTCGAATAATAGCCAAGCGCCATTAACGGCTCGCGCACAAAATCGCGCTCCCGCCAGCGCGGATGAGGCAGAGTAAGTTCAGAATCGTCGCTAATAAGTCCGCCGAAATCTATAAGGTCAATATCGATCGTGCGCGGAACATTTCTCACCGGACCGCGCTTTCGCCCAAGAGCGTCTTCAATTTCGTGCATTGCCCGTGAAAATTCAGCAGCGCTGAGATTCGACTCAAATACAGCCACGCGATTGAGAAATTTAAGGTTGGAGTATTCTTCCGGCACCCCCACGGGCTCTGTCTCGACAACTTCGCTCGCGGCGATAAAACGCGTGCCCGGCAACGCTGAAAGACACGAAAGCGCCTTATCAAGATATTCTCTGCGCGGTTCTATGTTTGAGCCGAGCGAAACAGCGAGACGCACGAAGTTCTTTTCGCTCATACGCCAAATTCGCTCTTCATGAAATCAGCCAGCGCTTCGCGCCAATCTGGGGTGCGATAACCAAGTACATTCAAAACGCTTTTTTTCAGCGCCGAGTTTGCGGGGCGCGCAGCCGGACGCGGAAAATCCTTTGTCTCACACGGAACCACGGTACAATTCAACTTGGCGAACCGAAAAATTTCACAGGCGAAATCATACCAACTGCACTGATTCTCACATGTAGCGTGAACTACACCGGAAACCTCCGGCTTCGTCATAAGAAAACGTATGACGTCAGATACCACTTTACAACTCGTGGGATTGCCTCGCTGATCATTAACGACCTTAATTTCAGAGGGATTTTCTTTACCGATCTTCATCATCGTATGGACAAACGACGGACCTTTAGCTCCATACAGCCATGCCACGCGCAATATGACAGCGCTCGGCAAAAGCATCTCGATCATCCTTTCGCCCGCCAGCTTCGACGCGCCGTAAACCGTACGCGGACGGGGAATATCTCTTTCGCCCCACGCCCACGGCTCTTGAGGCGGCTGAGCGCCGAACACATAATCAGTAGAAATGGCGATAAGCCGCGCCCCGCAGAGCTTCGCCGCAAGCGCGACGTTGCGAGAGCCGTCTTCATTGAGCTTAAAGGCGAGATCGCGTTTTTCTTCACACTCATCAACCTTTGTCATTGCGGCCGTATGTATTATGAGATCAGGGGCGATCGAGATCGTGCGCTCTATAAAAGCGCTATCGTCGGTTATATCCCAATCCGGCAGATCCGCAATTGTTATATCGTTATCGGAAAGCTCTTTTTGAAGCGTGCGCCCAAGCATCCCAGCGCCACCGGTTATCAAAATTTTCATTTCTCCCCCTCCCTCTCAATTTCAAACCTTGAGAACGAGCGCGTCATGCACGCGCCGAACAAAACAATCTGCCAGCTCATATAAAACCACGCTAAGACTATCGGCAAAAAGGCGAACGAACCATACAAAGCCGAAGACTTGGATATTCCTATCTGCGCCACTGCGCACACTTTCATCCATGCGCCAAAGAAAGCCGCTGTTATCAGCCCCCCATACAAAGCATGACGCCATTTAACCGGACAATTAGGCAGCAACCAGTAAAAAAAGGCGAATGTAACTGAAGTCAAAGAAAACACAACGGCAAATCTGAAAAGCCACGAGTCAACAATCATAATTATCCCGTCGGAAACCCATTTCGTAAGCCAACTGGCCCCCATAACGGCCGTAACGATGTCTTTTACAACATTTAAAACAGGAAGCGACAGAACAAGCGCCGCGAATATAGGCAGAAAAACCGCAATGGAAAGATAGAGTAAAGCCTTAAGCCACAAAACCCTTGGCTTTTTAACTTCAAATATCACGTTAAAACTATCCTCAACGGTGCTTATCGACGAGATAATAGTCCAAAGTAAAAATATAAAGCCGATCCAACCGAGAGTGCCGATATCAAACTGTTCAATTCTATCGAAAAGCGCTTCTGATATCTCTCGCGCCGTTGACGCGAACTGCTCGGCGGCAATGCGCTTTTTTTCCAAATCCTCTTTACCTGAAGAAGCAAGTATCGCAAGACTATCATTCTGCCCCTTCTCAATATTTTCAATCATTGCATCGAGCTGAATATTTATCTGCCTTTCAGCGTATCCGTCGACGCCAAACATCTTCGCCGCAAAAAGAAGAATGCATAACGTCGGCACTATGGCGAGCAATGAGAAATAAGTAAGCCCGGCCGCATGCATAGAGCAATTACCGCCTAAAAAAGACGATATCGCATTTTTAGACCAACGAACTATACCTTTTATCACTTTCACAAAAACAATATCACTTGTATACAAAAAGCGAAGGAAGACCGACCTAACAAGGACGATCTTCCTTTCTTGCTTAACCCCACTCAATTACTGAGCCGGAGCTTGGCCGTCATCGCCATAACCCTTCGACTTAAGGTATTCGACAACCTTGCCGACGGTCGTGAGCTTCTCAGCGTCCTCTTCGGGAATCGCTGCGCCAAATTCTTCTTCGAACACCATGATGAGTTCGACGCTGTCGAGCGAGTCGGCGCCGAGGTCGTCGATGAACGACGCGTCCTGCGTGACCTGCTCAGCATTAACGCCAAGCTGTTCAACAATGATGTCTTTTACACGTTCTTCAAGCTTTCCTGCCATAATTTTTCAACTCCTTATGTGTTGTTTGAGCAGTATTATACTATATTTTAGACCAACTGCGCAAGTGGGGGAAAATTAATGTTTGAAGGTTTGATTAGCGGTTAGTGCAGTTGGGTCATATTTGCTATAATACCACACATGAGAGATGAACCAAAAAGAGTAAAGTTAGCAATAATAGGCGCAGGTGCTGCCGGTATGTTTGCCGCGGCTGCCGCCGCCGAAAGAAAGCTCCCGTGCGTTCTTTTTGAACGCAAGGCCAGACTTGGCTCAAAAGTTCTGATGACCGCCAACGGCCGATGCAATTTCACCAAAGACATTTCGCCCGACGACTTTCTCGCCGATTTAGGACCGTGCGCAAGCTGGGTTTCTCAGGCGATTCGCGAATGCCCTCCACGCCGCATTATCCAAGGATTTCGATCGTTAGGTGTTCCGCTCAGAAGAATGGCCGATTCGAGAATGTTCCCCGCCGACGGAAAGGCGGCGACCATAGTGCACGCCTTCGGGGATATTTTACGCGAGGCAAATATTCCGATAATAACAAATTGCGCTGTCAGAGGAATAAAAAAAATCGGCTCCTCCTTCATCGTCGAAAATGACGCGTTCGGAATATCCGCCGAAAATGTGCTCATAGCTACCGGCGGTGTCAGCTACCCCAAAACAGGTTCGGTAGGCGACGGACAAAAATTCGCCAAAGAGCTCGGCCATAAAATAGTGCCCTTTAGACCTGGGCTTATCGGCATGGAAACCTCCGATCGCCGCATCACCTCACTCGCCGGAAGACGATTTGAAGACGGCCGCGCGAAAGTCATCGCTCCCAACGGGAAAACACTTTATGATTACCGAGGCGAAATAGACTGCGAAAGTTTCGGGCTAAGCGGAGCTGCCATCTACAATTCTCAGCGCTATATCATGAATGCCAATCTCAAGGACTTCATCCTTGAAGTGTGGTTCGCCCACGAACGTTTGCAGTTTAGAAATCTCCGCTCTCGCCCCGTCAAAGAGGCAATAGTCACTTTAGGCGGAGTCTCTCTTGAGGATGTAGACAGCGCCACCATGCAATCACGGAAAATACCGGGCCTCTATTTCGCTGGCGAAGTGCTTGATATAGACGGCCCGACAGGCGGCTACAACCTTACGCTCGCTTTCGCGACGGCGCGCAAAGCGGTAAGCGCGATTTGCGGCCGTTCACCTAAAAGCCCCTTCATCGCGCAGAAAGGCAATCGCCGGTAACGAAGCTCAGCGCTTGTAGACGATATTTGCGTACCCTGCGCGTTCCACAGAACGCTTATACTTCACTGCGCTTCTGCCGAACAGTATCGCATAGAACGATGCCGTACGGGGAAGACCAAGAATTTTCTCCAAAAGTTCAGGCACTTCTTTCTGGACAAGCCTTAAAAATCCGCACCAGCAAGTCCCGATGCCGTTCGCATTCGCCAAAAGCTCGAAATTGGAGCAGGCGATGGTGACATCCTCCTGCGGAGTTGTAACCTGAGGAAGCGTCTCGTCGGAAGAGACGATAAGAAGCCCCGACGCTCCGCGAAAGAAAATATCTTCTCCGCCGTTACGCAACCTGATGGCCGGTATGGCCAGCCAGCGAGGAAGCATCTTCGAGCCTTCGCGGTGCTCTTCTATCGCCTTTAAAAAAGACGCCTTAAATTCATTCATTGCGGCCCTGTTCGGGTAGCATGTAAAAGTTAGCGCTCGCGCATTACACCCGGTCGGGGTATTGCCTAAAAGCTTTAAGATTTTATCAAGAACTTCAGGCTCGACATCTTCAGCGGAAAATCTGCGGATCGAGCGGCGGGATTTAAGCCAATTTGAAACTTGAAGAGCGTTGGGCAGCTCAATACCTTCAATCTCGAGGACATCCGAAGCCCTCACGCCGTCAAACGTAATCGCGCCAACAGGACAAACGGCAAAGCAATGCTGACAGCGCATACACCTCTGGAGATTATGCATCTCAGGAACACCGGACTTTGAAGACGAAAGCGCATTAAACGCACAATCGCGAACACATAAGCCACATTTCAGGCATGCGGAAGAATCCACCTTAAAGTCTACGGGCGCAGTATTCGCAATCTGATTTTTTAATAGATTTTCATTCATACCGCTATTATACCATAATTTACCCCCGCCTCAGACGATTGACAAAAGCTCGTCTCCAATATAAATGATATAATATTTGAAAACTGAACTTAAAAGCATTTGGCAAATGAAAATTTTATTAGACCAATTCAGAGGGTGGCGGAAAAGTGAAATAGTCTGGCTTTGCTTCTCCATCTCCTCTATAGTGTCTCTTTCGATTCTATGGGGCGACGGAGCGCTTGGAATTACAGCCGCCGCAACTGGCATGGCCTACACCGTACTCGCGGGAAAAGGAAAAGTATCCTGTTTTCTTTTTGGTCTTATAAATACGCCGATATACGCATATCTGGCATTCTCATGCGGTTACTACGGAGATTTCTCGTTAAACGTCTACTACTTTGCGATGATGTTTCCCGGGATTATTTCATGGCTGAAAAACTCTTCTGCCGACAATGAAGAAGGGATAAAACGAACAAGTCTTTCTCAAAAATCCCGGCTATTGCTGCTGGCGGCCTGTATCGCCGCGATTCTTCCTTTATGGGCTATACTCCATGCTCTTGACGGCTCAAGACCATTGTGCGACGCGATGACGAACGTACTTTCTATCGCTGCCATGATCTTGACGGTGAAAAGAGCCATAGAAGAGTGGGTTCTGTGGATTGCCGTAAACGCGATTGAAGTTTTTATGTGGTACAGAGCATGGTGCAGCGGCTCTGGGAATATATCAATACTCCTGATGTGGATGCTCTTTCTCGTAAACGGAATCTATCTTTTGACGCTATGGCTCAGGATAGAGCGCAGAAACTTAAAAGCCCACGCGGTAAATGACGCTAAAGACTAATCCAAAAAACCTGCCATCCGCAGCTTATCTTCCGTCAGCGTAGATTTTTTAACGGTCGCAGATACATACTTGCCGATCACATCGCCTTCGAGATTTACGCTATCTCCAGGGCGCTTCGTTCCGAGCGTCGTTTCTGAAGCCGTCGTAGGAATAATGTCTACAGACAGAAAATCATCCCCAATCTGCGTGATTGTCAGAGAAACACCATCTACCGTAATCGACCCCTTCAAAACCGATGAGGCCGCCAATATGCGCGAACAGCGAATTTTCAGCCTGAAATCCCTGCCTCTTGGCTCTTTGGCGACTATTACGCCTTTTGAGTCGACATG
>CAJGDE010000108.1 GCA_904502135.1 Kiritimatiellia bacterium | reverse complement strand
GAGATGCTCATCCAGAAGTCAGATGGAGAGATATGGCTGGGTTTAGAGATGTTCTCATACACGGATATTTCGGAATTGACGAGTATCAGCTTTGGAAGGGTGCAAAGGAATTTGCGCCTAAAGCGATAGCTAAAATCACAGCAATGAGGGAATATCAAGATGCTAAAAGGCGGGAAGAGGCATTTTGAATGTTTCAATGATTTTTCACATCAGTAACCAAACAATGAAAGGAAGAAGAGATAACTGATTGAAATGAATATAGACGGAGCAACCGCTTCGTCACCATAACAATTTACAATGCTGAAAAAAGGATGGATTTTTTATATTTGCTGAAGGGCGCGCCTAAAGGTCCTGACAGCTCGGCCAAACCGTTGTTTCGTTTAGTCGCAAAAGGAGGTGGAGCGCCGGACACCTCCTGACGCGACACCATAAAATCGCACCCCTTGCGCTGAGGTAAGAAAAATGATACAATATCCGAACACTTGACAAAGTGCGAGTGGGTGAATTGTATACTGGAGCGACCATGGCGAAAGTTAAGAAAACGGAAAAGTCAGAACCTAAGACAAAAAAGAAAACTCAAACGAAGGTGAAAGCGCAACCTGAAGAGGAAAGCGTAGATACTCCAGTTGTTAAGAAGCGTCCCGGGCGCAAGCGTAAGGCGGAATTGGATGCCGACGATATGCCTATTGACGAAGAGGATATTCCGGAAAATCTTGACACTGAGTCTATTGTCGCGGAGGTAGAGCGCGGCGAGTCTAAGAGTGAAGATGATGATGTAGATGATGATACGCCGTTGCCGATGATCGCCGAGGATGAAGACTCGGGTGATGCCGACAATGCGATTTTGCCGTCGATGGAAGGCATGTCGATTCTTCGCTAGACTGAACTTAACGATGTGATCAATGACGTTAAGCGCCGCAGCGAAGCGAATGGCGGTTACATCACGTACGAAGAGCTAAATCAGATTCTTCCTTCAAATATCGTTGACGCCATTCAAAGCGACAAGTACCTGAAAATTCTTGAAGCTTTGGGCGTTCAGGTTATCCGTGAGGAGGATGTTAAGAAATATCTCGACGCGAAAAACGCCAAGACGGTAGACCCGAAGGCACGCGCGGCCGAGATGATTGAAGACCCGATACGGATGTATCTGCACCAGATGGGGCAGGTGCAGCTTCTTTCGCGCGATGAAGAGGTGACGATCTGCACGACGATCGAAAATGCCGAGGCGAAGACAAAGGATATGTTTAACCGCTTCCTCTTCGCGCCGAACATGTACGCGTCGATGCTTGATAAACTTGAGGGGCAGCTTGAACGCTTCGACAGGATAGTCACCGATAAATTCGACGACAATCGCGATGCTTACATGGAGCTTATTCCGGGCTTTAGAAAGAAAATTCGCGATTGCGAAAAGCGTCTTGCCGAGGCCAGTTCCAAGTATTTAGAGACAATCTCCAAGAAAAATCCTCAGCCGGCGGTTTTGCGCGGGGCGGAGAAAACGCTCGCCAATGCGCGGGCGGCTCTCAAGCAGTGTTATATCGATCTCAGCTTCAAACAGAAAGTTCTAGAGACGCTTTGCGCTGATGCAGACGAGAGAATTTATCTGCCGTACCGTGCGCTCGTGGCCAAGCAGGCGAACCTGCTTACACAGCGTCCGTCGAAGAAGCGTGATAAAGATTTGGCCCTCGTGCGCGAGCGCATGGCCAAGGTGGAGGCGACGTTCGGCATGCCGGGTGAAGAATTCATCACGACTTTCGCCGAACTTCGCAAGGTCTTGAAGGCCGGGCAGACGGCCCGAACGAAAATGGTCGAGGCGAACCTTCGTCTTGTCATTTCGATCGTCAAGAAGTATATGAACCGCGGTCTCAGTTTTCTCGATCTCATTCAAGAGGGCAATACCGGCCTTATGAAAGCGGTCGAGAAGTTCGAATATCAGCGCGGTTATAAGTTTTCAACTTATGCGACATGGTGGATTCGTCAGGCCGCGACCCGAGCGATCGCCGATCAGGCCAGGACAATCCGCATTCCGGTGCATATGATTGAGACGATCAATAAGCTCATGCGCGTTCAGAAGAGGCTTATTCAGAAGCTTGGCAGAGAGCCTGAGGAGAAGGAGCTTGCCAAAGAAATGGATATGCCCATTGATCAAGTGCGAGCTGTCAAGCGTATGGCCCAACAGCCGATATCGCTGCAGTCGAAGGTTGGAGACAATGATGACGCCCATTATGGCGATTTCATACCCGACTTGTCGAGCGAAAATCCCTTTGAGGTCACCGAAGGGCACCTTCTTAAGGAGCGGTTGAGGGATATTCTCAATACCCTTACCGACCGTGAGAGACAGGTGGTGGACTTCCGTTTCGGTCTTTCTGACGGGTACAGCCGTACTCTTGAGGAAGTCGGGCGGCTTTTCAATGTGACAAGAGAGCGTATTCGTCAGATTGAGGCGAAGGCGCTTAGAAAACTGCGTCATCCGAGCCGCATGAAATCGCTCGGAGATTATAGAAATAACTAATCAGAAAAGAATAGAAACTGAAGAAAGAGAGAGAAGAAAATGGAATGCTGCATTAATAATGTGCTTGGGCTTTTTGACGGCCCTACCGAGTGTGCTGCGATTTGCCTCGCCGCAACTTCATTCGTCGCAGGCGTGATTGTCGCTGTGATTTTGTGCAAGCTTATGTGCCGCTGCGGCAAGAAGTCTTGCGCCTCATCATCAAAGAAGCAAGAGCGTCCTTTTGAAAAGCGCAAACCTCATCCGGCTCCGGCCGACGGTTCGACCGAAATTTATGTCGGCAATTTGAGCTATGACATGACCGAAGAACAGCTTCGCAAGGAGTTCGAGGCGTTCGGAAAGGTCAATTCGGCGCGCATTATCACAAATCGCTACAACAACAAGTCAAAGGGCTTCGGGTTCGTTCACATGCCTGACAAGGCTGAGGCGCAGAAGGCGTGTCAGCAGCTTAACGACAAGGAGATTTGTGGGCGTAAGATGAAGTGCAACGAAGCTAAAAACCTCATCTGAAGATTTTTATGCAAAATGCCCTCGTACTGTTAGCAGATGGTTTTGAAGATATTGAAGCCATAACCGTCATTGACGTTTTGCGTCGTGGCGGTGTGGCTGTAACTACAGCCTCAATTCATGACAGACTTGAGGTTAAAAGCGCGCATAACGTTATGATGAAAGCTGACGCGCTTTATACCGATGTTGCAGACGCAGAGCCGTATGGTGTGATTGTGCTGCCCGGCGGCGGTGAGGGCACTGAAAATCTGAAAGCTTTTTCACCCCTTAAGTCTCTTCTTCTTCGTCAGAGGGAAGAAGGTCGTCTCATCGCGGCGATCTGTGCGGCGCCTACCGCGCTTGTCGCCGCTGATGTTATCGAAAAGGGTGTTCACATGACTTGTTATCCGACATGTCAGATGGAGCTTGATCGCCCGTGGGGCAATGCCAGCGTGGTTGAAGATCGCGGTCTTATCACCGGTCAGGCGCCCGGTAGCGCGATGCTGTTTTCGCTCGTGATTTTGAAAGCTCTTGTCGGCGAGACGATAGCGCTTAAGATTGCTCGCGGCATGGTTACGGATGTTCTGCAGTGATGCGCGCGCTTTTGCTGGCGCTGATTATGCCGATGCTCGCTTGCGCTAAGACGCAGGTGAGCTTTCTTTTTTCTTACGATCCCAATCATCCGGAATATCCGGCGACGCGGGCGATACTTGATCTCGTAAAAAAAGATTCGTCGATAGAGCCGGTTAAATGGGGCGGAATTACTCTTCCGGGCGGAGGCGGCAGGGCGACGTTTACATTGGCGTTGGCGGGCGGCAGCGCTCCCGACATTTATATGTCGTGGTTTCATGTCTTGAGGCACGATATTTCACAAGGCTTCGTATATCCTCTTGACGAGTGGGTTAAAGTCTCGGAAAAGCCGGCTGATCTGTGGGATGAAGTGCGCACTTGCGACGGCAAGGTCTGGGCGCTGCCCGCCGCGTCGGCGACGTATTATGGAATTTTATACCGCAAGGACCTTGTGGCCGAGGCGGGGCTTGAGCCGACGAATCATCCCCGCACATGGGATGAGTTTGAACGCTGGTGCGTAAAATTGACTCAAACGGGCAGGAGGGCGTTTGCGGTTGAAAACCGTCCATGGGGGTTTCTGCCGTGGGTGCAGGCGGCAGGCGGCGATGTTATATGCAATACGCCCGATGGGTGGAAGGCGTCTTTCTCAAGTAAGGCGGCTGTCAACGCGGCTAAATTTCTTCAGCGTCTTAAGAGGCGCGGCGTTATTCGGGGTATGCCTGTTCTGAGCGTCGCCGATGATATCGGCAAACTTTTTGTTTCGGGTGAGATCGTGGCGGTTTTCGGCGGTGAAGATCTGGTTTTGAGACTTACTGAAGTTTTGGGTTTTCCTTCGGAGTTGATCGGTATAATGCCTTTTCCCTCGATGAACGAGAACCTTCCGCGCGTCATGCAGGCGCACAGACATTTTTACGCAATGAGCGAATCGGTCGCGAGAAGACCGAAGGAGGCGCGAGATTTGGTTTTCAAATGTCTTAGCGCTCTCGCTTCGACGAATCTTTCCGAGCGGACCGTCCACAACAATGTCGCAGAAGGTCGCGCCGCATGGTGTAAGCCGAGCGATTTAAAACGTCTCGGGTATGAAAAGTTGATAGAGAAGATACCCCCTGAAATACGCGAAATGTATGAGGATTTGGAATCGGGGCGGATAAAGGCCGTCACGGAGCCTTGGGTTGGTTTTTGGCAAGGGGCGAGCGATCTTGTGCAGAGAAAATTTCTTGGTGTGCTGCTGTCGGATGAAGGCGATAATATGGATGTGGAAAAGGTTCTTGCGGAGATTGACGATGAGGCCAACAGAGGATTGATGTTTGATGCCGACAAGTCCCGTATCGAAAAGGCTAGACCGTATGCGAGAGGGATTCTCGCGGCGATACTGATATCGCTTTTGATCTCTTTGATGATGATTTGGCGCGCCAAAAAGAGTTCATTTGTCCGTGTCGAAAACGAGAATGTGAGAGACTCTCGCGTCTCTCGAATCATACCGTGGCTTTTTCTTCTGCCGGCCATAGCAAGCATTGCGCTATGGAGTTATTATCCTCTTTTCAAAGGCGCGTTGATGGCCTTTCAGAATTATCACATTGTAGGTGATTCAGAATGGGCAGGGCTTGATAATTTTATCAGCGTCGCCATCGATCCCATGTTCTGGAAGGCGTGGTTGCGAACGCTTGAATACGTTATAATAACACTTTTAATCGGCTTTGTAACGCCGGTCATACTGGCTGTTATGCTTTGGGAAATACCGCGCGGGCGGATATTCTTTAGATTTCTTTATTTTCTGCCTCACTTGACGAGCGCTCTTGTTGTCACTCTTCTTTGGAAGCTTATGTTCGATCCGACGGAAAACGGCATTTTAAACCAGATTCTCGCCTCGGTCGGCATCGCTCGCCAATCATTTCTCCAGGACCCTTCAATGGCCATGGTCTGCTGTATTATTCCTGGCGTGTGGGCGGGCGCGGGAATCAGCTCATTGATATACATCGCGGCTCTTGGTAGTCTGCCGCATGATTACTATGAGGCGGCGGCGATCGACGGAGCCGGAATTTTTTCGCGCATAATTCACGTCACGTTGCCGCAGATCGCGCCTCTTATGGTCATTAATTTTGTAGGTTCGTTTATCGCGGCCTTTCAGGGGATGGGCTCGATATTCCTTCTAACATTCGGAGGGCCAGGTGATGCGACGCAGGTTCTTTCGCTTCAAATATGGAAAGAAGCTTACAATAACTTAAGATTCTCCACCGCTACGACAATGGCATGGTTTCTTGGCGTTGCGCTGATAGGGTTTACGTATTTGCAAATACGCTTTTTAAGACGAGTAGAATTTCGCCGGGCGCAATGAATATTTAAAAACGGGGAATGGTGGTGGGGCAAGGATTCGAACCTTGGAAGGCGAAAGCCAGCAGATTTACAGTCTGCCCTCGTTGACCGCTTGAGTATCCCACCTAAGACAGATGGCGCGTATTATATCATAAGATGACGATAATTGTCAACCCCCAAAACGGTGTGCAAGGTAATCGGTTAGTCGAATGTGCGGACTAACGCCGCCCATCCGACTAAGGTGTTTGGCAGTGTGGACTTCCTATTGTTTTAAAACAGCCGTTCCGTATGCCATTTAATCAAAAAAAAGAAATAAAAAATCATTTTTGCGCTTGATATTATGTAT
>CAJGDE010000107.1 GCA_904502135.1 Kiritimatiellia bacterium | reverse complement strand
AACATCGGGAACTGTCGGCGCCGATCTTCACCTTAGGGGCGGCAAGGTTATTGCAGGGCATACGCTCTTCACATCGTCGGCTACAATTACTGCGGCAACAGCAGAGAACCTGATTCTCGGCGAAGGTATAATCTACGGCGATCCGCAGTTTGTAACTCCGATTGAAGAGTTTAATTCCTCTCTTGCAACAACAGACCACCTTCACTTTGATACTGAGAAATATGCCGAGACTTTGGCTTTTGACGTTCACCTTAAAACTCCTTCCGGATATCGCAAAAACGGAACTGAAGAGTGGTTTACCGATGCGCTCATTGCCTCTCCTGCAATTGATGCCGGAAATCCCGCGTCAGGTTTTTCGAATGAACCTGTGCCTAACGGCGGCAGAATCAATTTAGGTTGCTACGGCAATACGGCTGAAGCGTCAAAAACTCCGCCAGAGGCCTCATTTGAAATTGCTGAGATTCCCGTTCAGATTTTTGATGGCGTTAATGCTTGTGCACCAGTTCCGACCTTGGTTGATAAAACGACAGGCGAAGAGCTTGATTCGGGAGACTTTGAGTTTTCTTATGTAAACAATAATGCGTACGGCACGGCCACGATTACCGTAACGGGGCGTGAGGGGACTGTAAACGCAGGCCTGAAAGTTTCAGCAACTTTCAAAATTGCCGCCTGCTTCAGGGTGACGGCGCTTTCTCTTGAAACGGAAGGTGACGGCAAAAGCTGGGAAAGCCCGATGTCGCTTACGAACGCCATAGCAAACGCGGTGCGCAAAGAAGATGTGATCTTAGTTAAAGCAGGAGTATATCCTGTTACAGCCACAATTTCAGTGCCTAATCCTGTGACGATCCGCGGCGGTTATGCCGGCACTGCGGGCGATCAGCTCGCGGATAATCCCGAGACGGTGCTCGACGGCGAGGACAGGTTTGAAAATACGCTTATGGCTGTTACTGCCAATACCGAGAGCCTTGATGAAGTTACGATTGAAAATTTCGCGTTCGTGCGCAGTAGGAAACGCGGTTTTTCAAAAAGCGGAATAACGTCGCTTAAACTTATTTCCTGCCGCATCGATTCCAATAAATATTCCGTCAGCGGTACAGATTTGAGCGGTATCGGCGCGTATTTTTCAGGCACCGTCGGCTTTACTGAAGTTACGTTGTCAAACTGCGTCGTGAGAGCCAATCAGGATGCGATAACCGGATGGAAGGCCGTCATGGGTCACGGCGTTTATGCCGCCAATCTCGGTGCGCTCAAGCTGTTTGATACATCGTTCACATCAAACGGCATCGCGCCGTCTGCGGCATATTCGGTTACAATGGCCAACAAATACACCGTGCGCGGCTTTGCGCTTTATGCGACCTCTGCGCCGGTTATAGCAAGCGGATGCGAATTTCGACTTAATCGCGGATACTCGGAATATCCGACCGATTCGCGTCTCAATCACGGCAGCATCGTCTGTGTTGTCGGAAAGGGTTCTGGTACGAGTTTTGATCACTGCCTTTTCGCGGGCAACGCCACTTATAACACCGGCGGCAGTAACGGTCCTGGAAATGTTGACGGCACTCTCTATCTCACCTTAGATTCCGTCAACAGCCGCGCAACGGTAAATCACTGTACTTTCTTCGGTAATATCGCAGATACTGTAGGCGGTACGGCAGGCGCCTATTTCGAAAACGGCTCATTCACATTGAGCAACAGCGTCTTTGCCGCCAATATCGTCGGATCATACGCCGAAAATGGAGCAGACGTCCATTTGGCTTCCGGCAAGCTATCCGTTTCGCGCTGCTTCTTCGGAGGAGACAACGCTACTTTTGTCTCTGCCGCCGACGGGGCGACATTGACTTATGAAGGCGCGTCAGGCGATATTATTTACGGCAATCCCCGCACGGTGACGCCCGTTGAGGATGTACTGGCGGCTATTGCCGGCACGGGAGAGAAGTCTCTTCCGATATGCTCCTCTCCGCTTTATTTCAAAACGGATGCCGCCAATCTTGAGTCGGTCCTTGGGTTCGACGTGCATCTTCTCTCTGGCGCAGGTTACCGCAAGAACGGTTCTCCGGAATGGTTTACCGATGTGAATGCGGTTTCCTACGCGATAGATGCCGCCGACGTTTCTTCTCCGTTCGATCTTGAGCCTTCGCCCAACGGCGCTCGCGCGAATCTCGGGGTTTACGGCAATACGAGCGAAGCGTCGAAATCCGCGACAGGCAGGCCTGAGATAGCGGGAGAGATACAGGTAACGTATCCCGACGGCTATTCTCAGCCGTTGATCGCGTTTGACCTTGACGGTGAAAGCGCATTCAGCGCCAATGTGACGATAAACGTGTATACGAACGGCGTTCTTCTCGGCTCTTATGTCACATACGGCGCATCGCGTGGCGATCGCGTTGAGTGTCTGCTCCCGTTTTATCTGCCAAAGGGAGAATCGTTTAAAATAAAAGTCGACGCAAATTCCGTCGGCGGTTCCGCCGTCAAGGAGGCCGACGCTACGGTCACTGCCGAATTGCCGCCTTGGTACGGAAAGGGCGGTCCGAAAAACGTAATCCATGTCCGCACGAACGCCACAGGGTGCGGCAGCGGAGAAAACTGGACCGACGCGATGACCGATTTCCATGCGGCGCTGAAGGCGCTGTCGGTTGAAAAGAACGAAATCTGGTTTGCCGGCACCAATGTCTGCTGGAACCCTTACAAGACTATCGCTTTGCCGTCATCCGTTGTTGTGCGCGGCGGTTTCGCCGGGCTTGAAAACTCGATAGCGGAGCGTCCCGATTCTCTTATGTCGGTCGTCTCCGGAAGGCGTCAGATACATACGATGGATGTTTCCTCTTCATACCCGCTTTTGATTGAACGTATCCGTTTTGAAAATTCAAAGGAGCAGGGCATCTCCAAATCCGGTTCGGGTGATTTGACTTTGGCGGATTGCGAAATCGAAGGCTGCGGAACGCGGCTTGGGGTCGCTTACGGTTATGGTCTTTCCGTCTCGGGCGCGGCCGATTCTTCTCAATGTGTTATCACGAACTGCGTCTTCGCGGGCAACGGAATACCTCATAAGTCGCTTAACTACCCTGATGCCAATAAATCAGGTCTGGGCTTTGGAGCGTCGTTCAGAAATCTCAGCAGGGTTACGATAGATGACAGTCTCTTTATAACGAACGGCGTTCCGTTTAGTCAACCGCTTGATACGACGCATGGTTATCAGCAGACGTCCGGCTCGGCGATATACGCCGAAAACGCTCCGGTTACGGCGCGCGGGTGCCGCTTCATCTGCAATCGGGCATGGAGCGGCGGCATAAGCGGGGGAACCGTGCGTCTTGCGGCGGGGACGGGAGAAAGCGCATTTACGAACTGTCTTTGGCTGGCGAATCAGAATTCCGTCGCCGGATATAACGTTGTCAACGAGGGCGGCGGCGGAGAGATATTCTTCGATCCCGCCGCGGCCGATGCTTCGCTTGATGTGATGCACTGCACTTTCGCAGGCAACCTGAACGATATTGCTTCAGCCGCCGGCGGCGCTCTTAATATCCACTCCGGAACCGCTCATGTCATAAACTCGATATTCTACGGCAACATCATTCCGCGCGGAAAAGGGGTTAGGGGAACGGACGTGTATGTCGCTCAGGGCGCTTCGCTGACGGCGGAATATTCACTCTTCCCGGCTGATGATCCCGACGTGATCTGCGTCGATGAAGGTGCGGAGTTTATTCGTGGAGAAGGGCTCGTTTTCGGCTCGCCGCTCTTCGTATCTCCAGTCGAAGATCTCAGATATATGCCGCTATCCGGTCAATCTGCGATAGCTTATCCGGCGGCGGCCATCGATTATCTAACGTCGCTTAATGTGCATTTGCGCGGCAAAATAGGGTATGTCGACGAGGAGCGTCCGGTGCGTGTCAGAGCGATCGGTCAGCAATCGCCCGCTATCGACGCGGGGCATCCTTCATCGCCTTATTTTAATGAGCCCAAGAAGTCATGGGGATATTCCGGCAAGCGTGCCAATCTCGGCTTCTACGGAAATACTGCCTACGCTACGGCTACGAGACGCCCTGGGTTCTATATTAGTATCCGCGGCGGCGGAACGACAATAGATAAACCTTCGGCGGACGATCTTCCCGTGGAAGTTATCGGAGGAGGCACCGCAAGCGTGAAACCCGTCGGGGTTGAGGATGTCGTAATCTGCGATCAGGCCGACAACAGCGTAAAGATTGTGCGCGGCACAGAAGTTATCTGGCGCTGGAACGGAACGGAGGATCCGACGCTTCCGGAGGATATGCGTTCAAGCTTCACAAGCGCTCCCACGGAATGTAAAGTTCTTGGCGGCGGAAAGTATATCGCTATGGTCGCAAGCGGCTGGGCGATAATAGATGTCGCGACGACAAATGCTGTTGCATACGGAAAGTGCAAGGGCTCACCGCACTCTATCGAGGTGTTGCCGAACGATATCGTGGTGGTCGCTTCGACCGACACCTGGGCATGGACTCATCTTGGTGTATTTTTCTACGATATTTCCGGCTCTCGCGCGAAATCTCCTAGTTCCCAGAACCGCACATATTTCTGGATGGATAATCCCCATGGTTTCTACTGGGATGATACGGAAAAACGCCTTTATATTTCGGATACGCAGGGCTTGCATCGCTGCATCTACGGGTATGACGGGAATACGTTCACGTTTGAAGTTGAAAGAACCTGGAAGATTGCGGAGCTCGGCCTTACGTACGGGCACGATTTGATGCTTATTCCGGGGACTCGCACATTGGCGATGACGACATTCGAGCAGATTATATTCTTTGATCTCGATAAACAGGATTGGATCAAAGACAAGCTGCTTTGGCGTGCCGACGCGAAGGCGTTCGACCCTCACCGCGACGGCGAACACTTCCTCGTTACGGTCCCGAAAGCCGGATTCGATCCGAAATGGACGACTGATACCGTCGACACATATTCCAGGACTGAAGGCTTTAGGACATATTTTGTGCTGCCGGGTTCCAAAATCTACAAGGCGCGTTGGTTTAACCGATAACCTTGACTAGTAAGCGGTTGTGTCGCCTGTGCAACTGCTGCTAGAGTGTTGTCGGGTGCGATAGATGATAATATTATCAAAACTGAACATTGCCTTGATTAAGTGACTTGTCAAAATGCGGCGGATGAAAGCGGCAACCGTGCTCCCGCGCTTATGCGGCATTTTATTCATGCTTCGCCTAAATAAGTCTTGATATGGTGGCGAGAAGCCAGGATGTGAGTCGGGGAGTTGAGAATGGGAAACAACTTGTTTGAAACAACTTTTGTTTATGGCGGGCAACCGCCCGCCTTCGTTAGGAACGCCGCTTTCTTTTTCTGTGTTGATATAATTACTTGAGCGCAATAGAGAAGGAAGGCACGGGCGACTTCGTTCGTGCGCAAAAGAAAAGTTGTTTCAAAAAAGTTGTTTCCAAAAATCGGAAGACTCTGAAGTGAATAGAAACTCTGACTCAACTACTAGGTGATAATTTAGGTCCTAAATTATCACCCGATTACGTGTGCTTCTGATTTTGATATAATACTTCGCATGAGACAATTCATATTATGCTTGAATAAGCGTTCAACTGGCTATAAGTTGTATATTCGTTGATGGTTGATTTTTTCCAGAAGGTGCTTCTTTATGCGGCTCTTGCTGGGCTTGCTTTTTTGCTGCCTATACTTATTGTAAAATCAAAGACTATACTCTTACTTCAATCGAGACTTTTGAATTATTGGCGTTCACTTACTCCGTTTGGTCAAATTGCAGTGATGTCGTTTTTAACAGCAAGTGTTCTTTGCGGTGGTTCTAAACAGGGTGGAGAGAAATGTTTGAATGTTAGAATGTTAGAATGTTTGAATGAGAGGAAAGTGTTGTCGTATGCTCAGAAAAAAGCGCAAAATTGGAATATACGCGGCGCGTGGAAAGATTCGTTTTGGCTTAAGTTTGCAGATGGTTGGCGCTTTCCATACGGCACAAATCACCTTTATGGTGTTGAGGTAATTTCTTTCGGAGAGCTTTGGCAAACGCCATTTGACAACAACGCTGTTGCATCACTTGGCGCACCGGCAGAAATCGTGCCAACGCTATCATCCTTCCTGTATGAGTTTACGCCATCAAATTCCTATCGCTTTGTTTGGGAAAATGCCGCGATAAGACGCGACACAAATAATCTTCTCACCGCCTCGCTCGAACTTTTTCGCAATGGCGATATTCTTACCGTCACTAACGGCGTTGCTACATACAAAGAGCGGGATCCACCGAGTGAGTGGTGGAATTCAAGCGAAGATGGGTTTT
>CAJGDE010000106.1 GCA_904502135.1 Kiritimatiellia bacterium | reverse complement strand
CAGATTATAGGGTTATTTGCTTTAAGGCAGAGTTAATGCAACCCCTATGGATAAGGCAGATTCAATGCAACCAGGCAGAATGACAAAGTAAATGCGACTCCCCGCTTCGCGGGCAGTCGCATTTACTTTGTCTTGTCACCAATCTGAAAAATTGCATCTGGCGATTGACTGGGAGTAATGAAATAATGTATAATACAAGGCGAATTTCAGAAAGGAAAAAGTAAGATGTCTATTTTTATAGGTTTTCTCTATGTAGTCGAAGTCGTAGTCTGCTTGTTGCTGGCGCTTATAGTAATGTTGCAGAAGCCGAAAGAAGGCGGCTTGGGCGGAGCTATCAGCGGCGGAATGATTGAGGCTTCTCTCGGCGCAGATGCTGGAAATGTTCTTATTAAGACGACTGCCGTGTTGGGTGCGATCTTTCTTTTGAACACGCTCGTTCTTGCGCGTCTTACTTCGACGGCCAATTCAAAGTCTCTTATGGCTCGTGAGCCTGAGGCTGCTGCTGCAGTTGCCCCTGCGCTTCCTGCGGCGGCTCCTGAATTGCCTGCCTCTGCGCCTGAGATTCCCGCGGCGGCTCCTCAGCCGGCTGCGCCACAAGCAAAATAAGTTTTATGAAAGTCTACGGGATAATCCCGAGTAGATTCGGTTCATCGCGCTTTCCGGGCAAGCCTTTACACCTGCTTGCCGGAAAGCCGCTTGTTTCATGGGTGGTCGAGGCCGCTAAAAAGGCTTCATCTCTTGATGATGTTATTGTCGCTACCGATGATGAGCGAATCGTTAAGGCCGTTGTCGACAATGGCGGCAAGGCGGTGATGACGCCGAGCGACTTGCCGAGCGGCACCGATCGTATAGCCGTGGCGGCTGGCGATTTTGACGATGATGATATTCTCGTTAACATCCAGGGCGATGAGCCTCTAATAGATCCCTCTCTTATAGATGCTCTCGTGGCGAAACTTAAAAACGATTCGCGCTGGTCTATGGCTACTGCCGTCACTCCCATCCGCAATGCAACTGATTTTGCGGCCAAGAGCGTTGTTAAAGTAGTTCTTGACCGTGACGGAGGGGCGCTTTATTTTTCCCGTGCTCCCATTCCCTGCGATCGTGACAATGAAGATCCTCTCAAGTGCGGTCTTTGTGTGCGCCATCTTGGCATATACGCCTATCGCGGCGGCTTCTTAAGACGGTATGTTTCAGAGAAGCCGTGCGATCTTGAAATGACGGAGAAGCTTGAGCAGTTGCGTGCGCTTTGGATGGGCGCGAAGATCGCTGTCGTAAAAACAGATGACGAGGGAATCGGCGTTGATACGCCTGAAGATGCTCTTAGGGTCGAGGAACTTCTGCGTGAACGCGCTCTTTAATATCGGCTTCATTCTCCGCTTTTGTCTTTTGACGGGCGCTTTTTTGGCGCTTTCGGGCTGTCAGACGCAGCGCAATATCGCTTTTGACGCCGCAAATCCGGCGGTGACGATCAAGCCGTACGGCATATATTTCGCGGAAGAAAAAGTCTCGGCGAGTGAATTACCTGAGATTCTTGAAGATCTTGGTGTGCCTAAGACGAGAACGATACATATTCAACTTGATGAAAATGTCAGAGATTTAAGCGAGGCGCGTTTTGTTATGGGTATGCTCGCCAAGGCGGGCTACACGCGCCCTGTGCTGGTGACGAAGCGTCACGCCGAATCGATGGCCGTAGGGAAGAAGAAGCCGTCAAGATTCAGCGGCCCACAAAACGGCCGCAATCCCCAGGTTAAACAAATCCGTTATAAGCGGGCGGGGGAATAAAAAAACGCGGTGTTTACCGCGTAGTGGTCGGACTGGCGGGGATCGAACCCGCGACCCCAACATTAAAAGTGTCGTGCTCTACCAACTGAGCTACAGTCCGAAGTGTTGAAGCTGAATTGGCGCATATTATATCATAAATTCCTCGTCGTGTGTGATTTTTCTTTTAGCCCTTGCTATCAGACGGGATTATTTGCTAAAATATGCGCCATCCTGCGACTGTCTTAGGAGGTTATCCCTGCCGCGGGTGCCCGTAGATTAGGGCGTCGTTTAACCGACGGGGTGTCGGTAATGGCAGGGTTATGAAGCTTCCCGGTGCGCAGAATAAAGAGAAAGAAAAAATACAATGAAACTCGATAAGGCCGCCATCAAGAATGAATTCCAGCGTCACGACCGTGATACGGGGTCCAGCGAAGTTCAGATCGCTATCCTCACGCGTCAGATTCAGGCGCTCACCGAACACCTCAAGGCCAACAAGAAAGATCACAGCTCGCGTTACGGCCTTCTTCGCAAGGTTGCCAACCGCCGCAATCTCCTCGACTACCTCAAGCGCGAGAATGAAGCGAGCTACAAGGAGCTCATCAAGAAGCTCGGTCTTCGCCGCTAAGCGAAAAGACAAACAATAAAGATAAAACAATGGAAAACGCAAAACAGTTTAAAGTCAATATCGCGGGTACCGATCTCGTGATAGAGACTGGGCTCTTGGCGCAGCAGGCCGCCGGAGCTGTCACCGTATCATACGGTGAGACGACCGTTTTCACGGCCGTTACGAATACTGATACGCCGCGCGAGGGGATAGATTTCTTCCCTCTGCAGTGTGAGTATCGTGAGAAATTTTATGCCGCAGGAAAGTTCCCCGGCGGATTTTTCAAGCGTGAAGCCCGTCCTACCTCTAAGGAAATTCTTACGGCCCGTATGTGCGATCGTCCCATACGTCCGCTTTTCCCCGACGGGTATTACAACGACGTTCAGGTCAACTCGACGCTTATCCAGTGTGATGGAACGCGCGAGGCAGACTTCCTCGCGGTGAACGCTTCTTCGGCGGCGCTTCATATTTCCGAAATTCCCTTTATGGGGCCTATCGGCTGCGTGCGTATCGGCCGCGTGAACGGTGAGTGGGTCATTAACCCGACGCACGAACAGAAGGCTAAGAGCGATATCGATCTTCTTTACGCGGGTCTTCGCGGAAAGTTCCTCATGATGGAGGGCTCCGCCGCCGAGATTTCCGACGAGGATTTTGTCGCTGCTCTCAAGCGCGCCCATGAAGAGGTTGAAAAGATTATCGACCTTCAGATTGAAATGCGCCGCGCTCTCGGGCTTCCCGACAAGGACATCAAGGATATTCCCCAGCCGCAGGACAAGATGGATTTCATGCGCGCCGAAGGTGGCGAGGCTCTTGCGGCCGCGCTTCTTATCAAGGGCAAGCTTGAGCGTCAGGGCAAGGTTTCCGCCATCAAGGAAGATCTTCTTAAGAAGGTTTCCGAAAAGTGGCCCGAGGTTGACGCGGTTGGCTTTGTGCATCTTTTCGACGCTCTTGAAATCGAGACCGTGCGCAATAACGTTCTTGAGCACGGCAAGCGCATTGACGGTCGTGCCCAGCACGAGATCCGTCCCTTGTCGGCGCAGGTCAGCATTTTCCCGCGCATTCACGGCAGCGCCATTTTCTCGCGCGGCGAGACGCAGTCGTTCGCGGCCGTTACGCTCGGCACGAAGAAGGATGCTCAGGATCTCGATTCCGTAACGGGCGGAGACACTTCGAAGCGCTTCATGCTTCACTACAACTTCCCTCCTTACTGCACGGGCGAAGTCGGGCGTCTGGGTTCTACCGGTCGCCGCGAAATCGGTCACGGCGCTCTCGCCGAGCGTTCAATCGCCGAGGTTCTCCCGGATGATTTCCCGTATTCGATTCGCGTCGTTTCGGAAATCATGGGCTCCAACGGCTCTTCCTCAATGGCGTCTATCTGCAACGGATGTCTCGCTCTTATGGACGCGGGCGTTCCGCTTAAGGCTACGGTCGCCGGCATTTCCATCGGTCTTTTCACGAATGCCGATCAGTCGAAGAAGGTTCTCGTCACCGATATTCTCGGAGCGGAAGACCACTGCGGCGATATGGACTTCAAGGTCGGCGGAACGAGAAAGGGCATCACTGGCTTCCAGGTGGACCTGAAACTCCGTGGTCTTACTTGGGATCTTGTCGAGGATGCGATCAAGGCCGCCCATGACGCGCGTCTTAAGATTATCGACTTTATGGAAACCGTCATCCCCGCTCCACGCGCCGAGCTTAACAAGTACGCGCCCCGGATCGAGGAGATGCAGATTCCCGTCGATAAGATCGGCGCACTCATCGGCCCTGGCGGTTCCAACATCCGCAGCATCGTCGAAACGACGGGTGCTCAGATCGATATCGACGACGACGGAAAGGTTTCGATCTTCGCGACGTCGCTCGAATCAATGGAAGCGGCCAAGCGCGCTGTCGGCGCGGTTTCGGCTGTTGCCGAACCCGGAAAGATTTACGAGGGTAAGGTTACGGGAATCAAAGATTTCGGCGCGTTTGTCGAGATTCTTCCCGGTATGGACGGGCTCTGCCACATAAGCGAGTTCTCCGATAAGTTCCTCAAATCTATGGAGGGCGTCTGCAAGGTCGGCGATATTATCAAGGTCAAGTGCCTTGATGTCGATGAACGCGGTCGCATTAAACTCAGCCGCAAAGCGGCGATGGCTGAACTCGACGCTCAGCAGGCGTAATGAAAGGAGTGTGAAACATGGATTCAAAGCTTCTTAAAGCTGCACATGAAAAGATTCCTTCGGTTCCCGTTCTCGTGAACCTTATTTCAAAGCGCGAGCGCGAGCTCATCAACGGCGCAAAGCCGCTCGTGAACCCGACGACGCTTTTGACCAAGGAAGACCGTGAGAAAGGGCGCACTCCGCTCGACATCGATAAGTGCGATATTGCGCTTGCCGAGGTCGCAGCCGGAAAACTCATCGCCGAAATCGACTTTGACGCCATCGCCAAGGCCGAAGACGCCAAGATGAAGTGGAACGCCAAGAGCATCAACGTCAATTCGCTTTTTGCGGACTGACAGATGCTGAATCTTCGGGCTTTGCGTAAAGGAGGTATAAGGTGGCGGAGAAGAAATTCAATACCACATTGGCCGAAAACCGCAAGGCCCGGCATGACTATGCCGTACTCGATTCGCTTGAGTGCGGCATAGAACTTGTCGGAACGGAGGTTAAAGTCGTGCGTCACGGCGAGGGGAGTCTCGCCGGAGCGTACGGCGCCGTTTTAGGCGGCGAGCTTTGGCTGGTTGGGATGAATATTCCCGTTTACGCTTTCGGCAACAGGTTCAATCATAATCCCAAGCGCAACAGAAAGCTTCTCGTCCACTCCAAGGAAATCCGTGAGCTGAAGCTTAAAACGGAAGCGAAGGGGCTTACTCTTATTCCCTTGAGGCTTTATCTCAAGCACGGCAGAGTAAAAGTCGAATTAGGCGTTTGTCGCGGCAAGGCTCTTCACGACAAGCGCGATTCTCTCAAGCAGAAGGCGCTTAAGCGCGATATGCAGAGAATGTAATCACAGGATGTAATTTTAAAAGAAGGTGAGGCGGCAGTATGATGACTATCTACCGTTGGGAGAATGGGGGACTTAAGGAGACCTCGGAAATTGCGCCTTCGTGCTGGATAAATCTTGTCGAGCCTTCAACGACGGAGTTGGAGAAGGTTCTGACGTATTCGAAAGTTCCGCGAGATTTTTTAACGGACCCTCTCGACGCGGGTGAACGTCCGCGATTCGACTATGAGGATGAAACGTCGCTTTTGATCGTTCACGTGCCCATGCCCGTTGATGATGACGAGGTGATACCCTATAGGACAGTGCCGCTCGGTATTATTCTTTACCCAGGCTCGATTATAACGGTCTGCAGCGCGAGAACGCCCGTTACGGCCGCGTTCTTAGATCAGATCCGTCGCGTATGTCCTCCGTCGGATTCGTACCGTTTTGCCTTTCGTCTCTTGTGGCATGCGGGCGTTCTTTTCTTGCGCTACATTAACGACATTCATCAGCGCACTATCGCGTTGGAAGAAGAACTCCACAAGTCGATTTCGAATGAAGTGTTGCTAAAGCTCCTTCAGATCGAAAAAACTTTTGTCTATTTCACGACATCTTTGAAGGCCGATACCATAGCGCTTGCGCGCGCAAACACGGCCCGTCAGCTGACGCTCTCGGAGGATGACCGCGATTTTCTTGAAGACGCGATGGTCGAATATCAGCAGGCGCTTGAGACGGCGACCGTTCACGCTAACATTCTTAACGGAACTCTCGATACTTTCGCCTCTCTCATTAACAACAACCTTAACAACGTCATGAAGTATCTTGCGGCCGCGACGATTCTTCTTGCGGTGCCGACATTGGTAGCTTCCATTTACGGCATGAATCTTCAGACGCTGCCTTTTGCAGGGCATCCGAACGCCTTTGGTATCGTGATGGGGATATCGGGAGTTTTGGCGGTAGGTATCGCGACCGTATTCATCGTGTTGTCCAGAAAGCGGATATTCTGACAAT
>CAJGDE010000105.1 GCA_904502135.1 Kiritimatiellia bacterium | reverse complement strand
CTCGCTGGAGCGCCAAACTTATTCCAGCTCACGAGACGATGCTCTGCCGTGTGCCAGAGCAGTACATAAGGAACCTCCTTGGCTATGAGCGCGTCAATTTTCCGGTAGGCGTTTTCACGCTCAGCGCTTGTCATCATCAACTTTTCCTCTTCAATGATTTTATCAACCTCTGGAGAAGAAAAACCTACGATATTGTTGCCGCCTTTTTCCGCCGCTGATTTGGAATGCCACGTTGTCTCAGGCATTCTAAAGACGCTTGCTCCCCAGGCGGCCCATGTCATGTCAAAATTATATTCATCCATGTCGCGCATCCAGCTGGCGAAATCCTTACGCTCTATTTTCATCTCGATTCCCTGAAGTTTGAGCTGATGGTTGAAAAGCGCCAAAAACTTATCTTCCGTAACGCTGCGCGAAAGGAAGGTAAAGACGAAAGCCTCCCCGTTTTTCATGCGCCTGCCGTCTTCCGAGCGAAGCCAAAGAGCCTCATCTAGAAGTTTGGCAGCGCCCTCTGGATCAAACTCCCACATTGTATTTAAGCAGGGATTCTTCGCGTCGTAAAGATCGGTAAAATAGCTGTTCATAAGAAAATATTCGCTATTCATCATCGTTCGGTTCATCATTTCGCGATCAAGAAGCTTGGCCATAGCCATACGCACTTTTATGTCATTAAACGGAGATCTGCGCATATTCATGGCAAAACCCTGAAATCCGATTGGTTCGCGATTTTTAACCCTTCGCCTCAAAGCATGGTTCTTTGCAAATGACGACACTTTGGCGCAGTCGGACATGATGCGGGCGGAATAAACAGGATATACATCTATCTCGCGCTTCTTAAAGGCCTCAAACGCGTTTTCATTGTCGCAATAGTATTTCACCACGATGCGGTCGAAATTATAGACACCCGACGACGACGGCATCTTAGAGCGCCACCAACCTGGGAAACGCGAAAATTCCGCCCAAAGCCCCTCTCTTATTTTCGACAATCTGTAGGGACCGGAAACGGGAGAATTGAGCAAATCGGCTTTATTGAAATCTATGTCTTTGAAAAAATGGCTCGGCATGATTTTAAAGAAAGCGATATTCATAAGATCACGCCAATCTTTATTGCCGGAATTTTTCTTGCGGAAAATTATCGTCCGGTCGCCATTTATCTCAGGGCTTTCAAACGCACCGAGAATCGTCTTCCAGGAGCCGGTGTCGTTCTTCGGGTTCATTACCGCATCAAAAGTCCATTTGACATCGTGCGCACTTACGGGTCTGCCGTCAGACCACATCGCTCTTTCATCCAGCTCGAAAACAAATTCCGTCCCGTCGTCTGAAAGCGCCCATCTGCGGGCAAGGGAAGGCTCAAAATCAAGCGTCTGCGAATCTATTGAAAGCAGCGACGAATACAAAAGGCTAAACGTCATATGGGTATATGCATTATTATCCACATACCCGTTATAACTCTTTGGGCCCTGCCCTCCGAAAAGTCTGAGAGTTCCGCCCTTGGGCGCATCATGAACGGCCGACGGATCAGCTTTATCTTTCCAATCGTCAGCCGGATACCATGTTAATGCCGCCGACAACGCCAGCGGCGCAACGGCCGCGCAGATCATCGTAGAGAAGATTTTCATGCGCGCTCGGTAGGCAGACCCCACTCTTCGAGCTTAGACGCCATCCAGTCAAAAGCAGCCTCGTGCATTATTTTGGATTTTGCGTTGGCTATCACTGGCCCGCAGCAGACACGGATATCTTTTGACGTGTCTACCGGACCGAAATCCTTGAATACTCTTTTCAACACCCCTTTATCGCGAGTAGGCTGGCAGCGCGTATCAACGACAATCGGAACTATCGGGCAGCCCGCCTTCTCGGCTAATTTAGCACCGATGGAGGAATACACCTTGCGCGAAAAGACCTTCTCGCGGCGGCCTTGCGGAAAAATAAGAAAGCTGTCGCCGCCTTGAATACGCTCTGTGCCAATCTTAAGCATATTCATAAGATCTTCACGCGGGTTCTTGCGCCCGATAGGAACCATTCTCATGTGTGCCGCCGCCTTCTCGAGAAACGGCAAATGCGCCAGCGACGCTTTGGCGACATAGCTAAAGGGGCTGAAAGCGAGCAAAATCGGCGGCAGAAGAATTGTCTCGGTAGTCGACATGTGATTGCACAGATACATAACGGGTTCTTTAACCGCAGCGCGATTTTCAAAACCCTCGACAATCACGTTCATTCCGAGCTTTTCCGCCACCTGCACCGTCGAAAAGCAGAACTCCGCCCAGACGGAAGTATTAAGCTTGCCGAAGGGTTCATAAAGAGCGCACATCGGAAACACCTTTGTCGCACCCAAAGTGTATCTCAATGTCGTAAGCGCGCCGGGTTTTGCGCGCTTGGGAGATCTGTGATCATCTTTCGTTCGATAGCCTCCGGTAGCCAGCAGCTCCGCCTGAAATTCACTGAGCGTTGTTGTTTTCATTGCTTTGCTCCGTTGATGGGGTCGATTCTTTTCGATTTTTAAGCAACAGTTCTCTTATAGAGTTCAATTCCGCTTTGACCGCTTCACGATCGGCCTTGCGCTCAGCCGCCTCCTCACTGCGGCGCGTCTCCTCTTCCGCCCGCTTGCTGGCTTCTTCTTTCATGCGCTGCTCTTCAGCCTCTTTCTGGGCCTCAAGGCGCCTTGATCTTAAAGATGCGCCACCTCTACGGCCTAATAAGCCGCCGCCAAGACCTCGTCTGTACAAAGAGGGAGCTGTTCCCGTATTTGCGCCAGCAGTATTATGAAGCGCCATAGTAACGGGCGTTCCCGCCGCAGGAACAACGGCGCTTCCCGATTTGTCGCCTAACTTCATCGTAACTTCAACGCCGTCCTTAACAAGAGTCATCGTTTCAGAAGCGGCATCGGCATTTTTGACAAGCCACCCATCACGCTTCTCACCAACCTTCATGTAATAGTGGCGAGGCTCCTTTGGATTTGAATTATCGCTAAAGCCTACGACGCTCTCGCCGCTAGGAGTGCGGTTGATGACAGAAAAGTGCACGCTTTTCTGGATATTCTCTTGCTCTTTCGTTAATTCCGGCGCTTCCTTGCCGCGAGTTTCCGCGACACCCTGACCTGGAGATTTCGTCGGATCGAACGTCTCCGGCAGCGGGCCAAACATTTGGCGGTCGACTATCGTTTGATATTCGCCAAGATCTTTCTGGACGATAGCGCCTTCTTCCGCAAAAACGGGAGAAAGCGCCATAACGAAAATCAAAACCGCAAGTTTGTTCATTTCTTCTCAGGCATCTTGCCGGTCGTAAAGTACTGCTCAACTTCCTCAAGCGTGCGACCCTTCGTTTCAGGAAGGAAGAACGCAGCAGTGATAAAGTAAATTACGGTAAAGCCCGCAAGAACGAAGAAGACCGTCCCGTTATCATTCGTCGCCGCGCACCACTTCGGGAAGACGGTCGCGATACCGGCGGAGACGCCCTGGTTGATGATCATCGCGATCGCCATGCCGTTGGCGCGGATGCGAGTAGGCATAAGCTCGGTAAGAGCGAGCCACACGCAGACGCCTGGGCCGACGGCGTAGAAGCCGATGAACATAAAGAAGAAGACCGTCGCGAGAATACCTGTCACCATCGTTGGCTGAACCCAGCCTTTGGAGATCGCGAGGAAGATCGTTCCAACACCGCAAAGACCGACGATAATGCCGCTCGTGCCGAGCTTCAAAAGGAACTTTCTGCCCTTCTTGTCGACGAGCGCACAGGCAACAACCGTCATCACGCAGTTCATGATCTTAATGGCGACGTCGGAAATGTTCGCGAACGCGCCCTGCATGCCAGTCTTCTGGAAGATCGTAACCGTGTAGTTAAGAACTGAGTTGATGCCCGTTGTCTGGTTGCAGGCGAGAATCACGACCGCGAGGATGAAGGGAATTACATACTTCTTCTGAAGGAGTGAATCTGTCGCGGCGGCGTTCGCAGCCCTTTCAGCGGCGGCAGCCTCGTCGGCGGCGATCATTTCGGCAAGAATTTCCTTCGCCTTCTCTTCACCGTTGTTGGCGGCAAGCGAGGCAAGAGCTTCATCCTTGCGCCCCTTCTTGTAAAGCCAGCGAGAAGACTCCTTGAGCTTGAACGCACCGATGAAGAGAATTATCCCGGGGATGCAGGAGAGAAGAAAGATCATCTGCCAGGCGTGAACCCACGAGGCGATCTGCGCAGGCGCGACCCAGCTCTTGATCTGAGCGAACGTGACCGTCGCCGCATCAACGCCGGCGGCAGCAGCCTTTTCGGCGACAACTTTCACGCTGTCACCTACAAAAGACGTTACGGCAAAGCCGATTACCGCGACGAACACAAGCCCGATCGTAAGAAGGAGCTGGAACATACCCGTTCCCTTGCCGCGCGAATCGGCATCAAGGCATTCGGCCAAGTACATCGGCACGATCACTCCGAAGAGGCCCGCCGCTGCACCCTGCATGGCGCGACCGCCGACCATCATCCAGAAGTTTCCGCCTTCGAAAAAGCCTGATGCGCAGATAACCGGGATGGACAACAGGAACAACAATGCAGAGACGATAATCATGCGCTTGCGGCCGAACCATTCGGCAAGAAGACCCGCGATCATTGACGAAGGGAGCGAGCCCCAAAGCGCCATGCCGACGATCCAGCCGATTTCATTCTGATTAAAAGTAGACGTGCGCTCAATATACGGAAGAGCCGCAGCGATAACACCGACGTCGACTCCGTAGAGAAGGCCGCCTAAACCAGCCATTATAAGCAGAAACTTCGCATAACCTTTAACAGACATGATTACCTCCTAGAATTGGCTTTTAAATATTATTTTCCGAAAAGCGAGCTCAATTCGCCGCCCTGCTGCATTGATTTAAGCATCATCTGCTGCGTGGTTTCGCGAACTTTCTTAAGCGCTCCGTTCACTACATTCAGAAGCATCGTCTCAAAGCGCTGAGGCTTATCTTTCTTAACCTCGTCATACGCCTCGGGAGAGACGGAAATGCGCTCTATCGTCATGTCGCCTCTGGCGATAACGGTAATTCCGCCATTAGCATACTCACAGCTGATTTTCTTGATTTCCGCTTCAATACGCTTTGCTTCAGAGCGCATCTTCATTGCGTCCTTAATCTGATCAAACATACCCATGGTTTTTGCTCCCTTTCTTTATATATCAAACGAGCTTTTTGCCCGAAAGTTCTTCATAAGCCTTGACATAAATTTCTCTCGTCTTGGCTATAACCTCATCCGGCAACTCCGGACCCGGCGGCTGATGGTTAAAGTTGATGGACTCAAGCCAATCGCGCACGTACTGCTTGTCAAGGCTCGGCGGATTAGAGCCGACCTTATAACTCGCCTCAGGCCAAAAGCGGCTTGAATCGGGCGTAAGGACCTCGTCCGCGAGAATGAGCGAACCGTCTGAATCGCGGCCGAATTCAAACTTGGTGTCAGCTATAATAATGCCGTGCTCCCGCGCGTATGCAGCGGCTCTTGAGTAGAGATCTATTGTCGTAAACTTAAGCTGACGGGCCATTTCAACGCCTACAAGCTTTTCCGTCTGCTCATAGTTGATGGCCTCATCATGATCACCAATCGCGGCCTTAGTGGTGGGAGTGAAGAGAACTTCATCAAGCTGCGAGGCATTATCATAACCCTCACGCAGTTTTTCGCCATTTACTGTGCCGTAACGCTGATATTCCTTCCAGCCAGATCCGGTAAGATAGCCGCGCGCAATGCACTCGACTTCGACCATCTCGACCTTCTTGACAAGCATAGAGCGGCCGCGAAGATCTTCTTTATAAGGCTGAAGAATTTCAGGATATTCATCTACATCAGCCGTGATGAGATGGTTTTTCATGCCGAAAAACTCCATCCAGAAAAGCGAAAACTGATTAAGTACCTTGCCTTTATCCGGAACACCGCACGGCAGAATGACGTCAAAAGCGCTGATACGATCAGTAACGACCATCAAAAGAGAGTCGCCGAGATCAAATATGTCACGAACTTTACCGCTTTTCTGCGGCACACCGGGAATCGAGCACTCTATGAGAGCTCCGTTTTTATCGTATTTCACAAACTTCCTTTCTTGACGATATTCTCTTACAATCGAAAAATTTCGTCATTTTGGTGCGACTGACTGGGATCGAACCAGCAACCTTCGGCTTCGGAGGCCAACGCTCTATCCAATTGAGCTACAGTCGCAAAATCACTCGAAATTATACCAAAAACCAACAAACACGGTCAAACCGTAAGCGGCTAGTCGGCTGTGCAAGGGCGCATCTGCGTAATTCACCGTAATTCACTCTTCAGCAAGAGTGAATTTGAATGCAAAGTTACTTTATCCGCGCAGCGGATTTGGATCCTTTTTAGTTTTAAGTTTTGATTTCTCTATTGATAATGCGACAATACGT
>CAJGDE010000104.1 GCA_904502135.1 Kiritimatiellia bacterium | reverse complement strand
GTCATGGTTGTTGTTCCTTTCGTTGGTGGGGGGGGGGTGACACTACACCCAGTGTAAAAAAATTAGGATTTTTTCAAAAGGGGTGTTTCATCCGGAAGGGTGACACTACACCCTGTTGAAAAATTTTTGGCGACCGTTGTAAGCAAATTTTCAACGGTGCCAACTCCCTCGCGCTGCGCTATCGCAGAAAGGGCATTATAGGTATTTTCCTCAATTTCGATGAATGTCATTTTTCAGTTCCTTTTCTTTTGATTTCTATTTCTCCTTTACCAAGCTTCTCCAAAAGCCCGGTAAAATCAGTGTCAAATGCAGTAGCAATATCCCGAAGTTTTTCTATAACTTCTGGCTCAAGCCATGCACCACGATGCTTTTTTGTTCCTTTTCTTGAATTAGGCATTTTCGCTCCTCACCGCTTCAAGCCTTGTTTTAAATTCGTCTGACAACTCAATGACAGGCGGGAATACACACGGAGTGAACGGATGGAAATGTCCGCCGTTTACAGTGTAAATCAAATAGCAGTCATCGCAAGCTTCAACGCCGCAGCGGCCGTTTTCAAAAAGTTCTTTATTCATCGGAACCGCCCCAACGATGCCATGCTCAATGCGGTTATCGGTGATAAAGCTGACAAAATCTCCTATCTTGAAACGGATTGTAGAATCCTCTCTGCCATACCAAAGGTTTTCGCCTGTATCATCGCAAGCATTTTCAGCATTGAGCGTTCCGTCTGAAAAATATGATCTGTAGGATCGGAAGGAACTGATTTGTTTGAAATGCCCGTGCAATGCAAGATCGTCAAGAATGCGCTCTTTTATGATATACGCCCATGTGTCATTATCTGCCGCATAAATGTGAATCATTTTTTCGGCGCTCTCCAAGGCTTTGAACACCCCGAGGTCGCGTTTGTAAACTGAAAGAGATCCGTCCGCATTGAGACGGTCTTTTTCAGGATGTAGGGCGATTAACTGAAACACATTCATTGCCTATCCTTACTTGTCGATAGGGAAATATTTTCCGTCAGGCCTATGAATAGATTCCCAGTTGGCGAGAAGTTCCGCCTCGTGAATCGCAATAAAAGCCTTGACCATATTGGTTTGGTCTTTGGGGAAGTTGTCGCCGCCGGCCAAAACCTCGCGTGTAAGAATATCAAAGGTCGCTTCCTTGCCCTGATACCAGGCGTGAATATGAGCACGGTGATGCTTACCGTTCTGTTCTGGCTTCATGCCAATCAGAATCCCATAAAACATTGCCAGCGTTGCCATTGATTTATTCCTTTCGTTTTTTCTCGCCCTCGATTGTCCCTTATCGGGGGCTTATGGCGCATATTATAGCATAGGTGACACTACACCGTCAATAGGAAATTATATTTTTTTTATATTTTTTCAATAGTGATTTAATAGTGTTTCCGTATAGGATTACACGAAAATATCAAACAGTTTGAATATTTATGGTAAAACTGAACCCGCAAGCCTTGAGGTATGCGGAAAATGTTTTAAGCGTGATGGCATCTGCGCAATGTTCAATTCTGCTGACATTCGCTTGGGGTATTTTCATGCGCCTGGCGATTTCCGTCTGCTTAAGTCCGCTGCGCTTTCGTGCGTCAAGCAAAGCCATTTGAAGGGCGTTCGTTGCGCGTTCGCGATATTCGTCAAATCCGGGAATTTCCCGCAGTTCTTCAAGAGCCTTGCCGCCCTTGGCAAATGCGGCGGCGAGACGCTTCACGCTGTTTTCTTTTGTGCGTTCGTATACTCTGCGATACTGACGATCCTCGGCAAGATTCTTTTCATGCCGCCGCTTGAGTTCTTCCCACGCCCCGGGAACAATTTTCGCTTCTTCTTTGATATTCATACGCCCGCCGCCTTTCTGATAGACTTGGCTTTTTCAATTTCGGCCTTTGGGGTTTTCTGCGTCTTTTTAACAAAACCTGAAAGGATAAGAACCTTATCTCCATCGGCATAGCAATAGAGAAGCCGATACTGATTGGGCGAAACCTTCACGCGGATTTCGTAGAGGTTTGGCGCAATCTTCTTTGCGTTAGGCACGTGCAGTTCGCCGGATTCGGAAAGCTCCATGATATTTACATCGAACGCATTGCGCACTTTTTCGGTCTGCTCGGTATAGAATTTCCATGCGTTATTGGTAAATTCAATCTTCTTTTTCATTTCCGCTTCCTTTCGTTGCTTGAATTATATCAAAATTGATATAGTGGAAGCAATAGGGAATTTATATTTTTTTTTATATTTTTTCCATAGACAGTGGAAGGGGATTATTTGGTATAATATCCGCCGAAAGGAGAAAAGGGCAATGGCTATTCCATACACATATTGGCAAGATGCTGATGGTTGGTTTGTCGGCTATTGGAGTGATTATCCAGATCATTCCACGCAAGGCCGCACATTGGATGAATTGAAGCATATGCTTATTTCGTTGCGCAAAGACATTTGCGAAATGATTGCTGATGGAACTTGGACGGATGCGCCGCGCTCTGTGGGGCAATTGGAGTTTGCATGAAATTCCGTGATTTGGTTCGCCGCATAGAGGAAGAAGGGGCAGTATTTGTTCGGCACGGCGGCGATCACGATTGGTATCGAAATGTTATCTCTGGCGCAATGGCATCCGTGCCGCGCCATCGGGAAATCAACGAGAATACCGCCAAATCAATTATCAAGAAACTCTCCGCTCCAACAACATGAATTAGGGAACTTGCGTTTGCATGAAGCCGCTCACTCCAAAGGAAGTTGAGCGGCATCTTTTATTGTGCAATAGGGATTTTCTACCTTTTTTATATTTTTTTCATAGACTGCGGAACGGGGAATTTGATATACTCTCTTCCAACAACGAAAAACCCGTTAGAGTAAAGTGTAGGGCACATTGCGTTTTCGGTTCCAAATGCTCGTGTGGGCAATCCGTAAAACCCCTATAAATACGGGCTAATCCGTTCGCATACTTTTACAGTCAGGGCATCAGCCACCCTTCGGGAGCAAAAGGCCGAGGGTTCAAATCCCTCCGCTCCGACCATTTCCCGAAAGTCCCCCCTTAAATTACCTTTTTAGGCAGTATGCGGTTTATCAGTTCGTTGATGCAAAGCGGTAGGGTGGAGAGAAACCACGTCGCAAAGCGCATCGGCCAGGGGAAGGCGATGATGCCAATGTTTTTTTCCGCTCTATCGAGGATGATCTTAGCCGCCTTGTCCGCTTCCATGAAGAAAGGCATGGGGCAGGTGTTGGCGTCAGTTATTCGCGAGCGGACAAATCCAGGACAAATTACATTTACGTCTATTCCTTCTGGGCGCAACATTCCTCTTAGGGCTATCCCCCAGGTTTTGACGCAGGATTTTGTGGCGCTGTAACTCGGACATGCTTTTAGAGGCCCGTAACCAGCAATAGAAGAGGTGATAAGAATCTGCTTTTTTCGTCTTTCGCCGCCGCGTCTGAAAATTTCAATGGCCGGGAGGACGGTATTGACGACTCCAGAAATATTCGTTGAAAAAGTCCGCCGCACATTCTCTTCGTTTTCTTCACCTGTCGATACGCCGGCGTTGGCGAACACCCGTTCGATCGGCGCGGTCTTTTCGCATTTTTCGAGCCACTTCGCGACGGCTTCTTTGTCGGTCACATCTATTATTTCGGATGTTACCTCAGCTCCTGCTTCGCGGCATGAGATAGCCACTTTTTCGAGGCGTTGAGCATTCCTTGCGCAGATAAAAAGTTTGTCGCCGCGTTTTGCGGCTTCTATGGAAAGAGCTTCTCCTATTCCTGAGCTTGCGCCTGTTATTATCGTATTCATAAGTTAAATTATACCAAAGAATTGCGATAGTCGGCGCATCAATGTGAAATATGGTATAATTCAAAAAAACAATATTAAGGAGATGATATGAAAATTAGACTTATTTTAGCGGGGGTATTGACTCTTGCCGCGGTTTCGCTTCAGGCGGCTGAGAATATTTTTGAAAAGGCGACGGCCATTTGGCTGGCCGAGCCTGATGCCGCGAAAGGCGAGCAAACGATTCCGTTTGGCAAGTGGATTGTCTTGGACGAGAGCGATACGACGCTTAGAATCGCCTCTGATCGGCCGGTGAGAATTAATTTCGACTGGCAGTTTGTCGGATGGATTCCAGGCGACGGTAAAGCACACGACTTTCCTATCATCGGCGGTAAGGGCATGCATGAGCTTAGATTGATTTGTCAGGCGGACGCAACATATCTTATGGCTGAAGTTCGTCGCGTGAACGGAGATATAATTACCTTTACGGGCGATCCGAAGAAAAGTCAATATACGGTCAATTCGTGGTTTAAAAAGACTGTTCCTTCACCAGAGGATTCGTCTAAAATGATTTCTAAACCGATTCCGCCCGCTGAAGTTTCGGCGAAAGTTACGTCTTTGGTGGATGGCTTGGCCCCGAAAGTTTCTTTGCAGCCGTTCAAGTGCGACTCAGGTCGCCGCTGGCTTTACCGTGTTTCCGACGGTAGGAGCGTTGTGTTTTCTTCTTCGGCAAAAGCTCGCGGTATTCCGAGCGCCTCTATTCGCTGTAATCGCCCTGGCGTTCTTGAGGTGAAGTGGGGTAAGACGTCCGCTGAGTCGGTAAAGGTTGAAGCGAAGAAAGAAGGTGGCGTTTCATTCTTCTTGAATGAGCCGCAGGTGTTCAATAAACTTGAGTTTACCGCTAAGTCCGGCGAGTTTGAACTTTCTGATGTCGGGTGCTCTTCAATCATAGATTTTGATCTTAGAAATACTTCTCTTTCCACGAGCGACGCGAAGATAAACGCTGAGTTTGCTGAATCTCGCGTCATGAATGATCGCGCTAAAATCAACGCTCTTCTTTGTCAGGCGTTGGGGCTTAAGAAAATTGACATCGCTTCTAAAATCGTTTCAATAGATCCGACGGTAAAGAACGGTCTTACTTTCTGCGGCGCGAAGATAGGTTTCGGCGTTGATGGCGATAGCGTGTTAGATATTCGCTGGATGCGCGAGGAAGGTGAAGGCTTAGCTACTGTTTCCAGCACTCTCCCAGAAGGCTGGAAGCTTGTTCGCGATTTTGATATGCAGGCTGAGTGTCAACGCTTGATTGATTCGGCTGTTGCTGATGAATTATCGCCGGGCGTACAGTTCTGCGCTTACAAGGACGGTAAGTGCATCGTCAACGTGTTCGCGGGAAAACTCACGAGAGATGAAAACGCCAAGCCCGTTAAGGTGGATTCGCTCTTCCCGATTTTCTCGACTGAAAAACCATTGCTCGCTACAGCCTGTCATCGCGCGGTTGAGAAGGGGCTGATGGATTATGATAAGCCTCTTTGCACATGGTGGCCTGAGCTTAAGGAATATTCTGACGGAAAGGACGGGAAGGATAAGCTCACATTGAGAGAGACGTTGGCCTACCGCACATCGTTGCCTGGCGGCTCTCCCGGCGGCAGAGGCAATCCTATCTGCAATAGACCTCTTAAGGATCGTGAACTTTGTGACTGGGATTATACTTGCAAGGTTGCTGCCGCCGATAGGCCCAGCGGCAAGCCCGGCACCGTGCAGGCGTATCTTCCTTACGCTTATGCGTGGATGATAGGCCATCCTCTTGAAGTTGCGATGGGTAAAAGCCTCAATCAGGTTCTCACCGAAGAAGTGCTTGTTCCATCGGGCATTGAAAAGGATTTCTTCTTCGTAGTTCCGCGCTCTGAATACCCGCGCGTTGCGGAATATTATGACGGCGGCTTCTGCGAGAATATGAATTATGACTGGGCGCGTCAGGCGATACTGCCCTCGGCATGGGCTGTTTCGTCGGCCGAGGCTCTCTGTAAATTCTACAATCGTCTTTGCGGTTTTGACGGCAAGGAGCCCTTGATAAAGACTTCTACGCTTGATGAAGCTTTAAAGCCTTGCCGTCATCCGTCTGATCCTCTGCCGAACGCGAAATCGATGCGTCGCGACTGGTTTATGATTTTCGGTATGGGCTATGGCCTTTGGGGCTCTGCCGAGCGGATGGACCGCGTATTCGGCCATGGAGGCGCCGGCGGTAGCGAAGCTTTGGTCGACAGAGACAATAAGCTCATCGTTGGCTACACCTGCAATTCGTGCAAGAACTCCATCGTTCTTAGAGACAAGCTCTATGAGGTGGTCGGTTTGCGTTGGCGTTATTGGAATGACAACGTGAACATTCAGGATCTGCAGATGACTACGTCAAGCGGAGGCAATTATTCCAGTGGAATTACTTCGCACTAAAAACGGCTTTTGATCATGGCGTTCGCTGAATGGAACGTTGTTGCGTCGGATAGCGCCGCTACACAACGGAAATAGCCAATAAAAATTTTTTAAAAAACCCCCTTGCGCGAGCGAGGGGTTTTTTGATATACTATGTCCTCGTTCGCCCAAAGCGGACAATGATCTTTGAAAACTGAGAGTTGGAAATTAAAGAGAATTACAACTGTAACGAGATAGCGAGGTAAAAAT
>CAJGDE010000103.1 GCA_904502135.1 Kiritimatiellia bacterium | reverse complement strand
GTCGCTTTTTTTGTAACGACAACGCCAGTCATATTTTTTGTCGTTCCTGGTCCTAAAAGTACCGTTTTTGTAGCGTCTTCTTCATCCGCACCTTTAAGCGTTATGCCGGCAACGCTCAAAGTTACAGGAGAAGTTGTTATTTGATACGGCCCTTCGGCGAGCTGGATAATATCGCCGCTCGCTTTTGCTTTGGAGATGGCGGTATAGATGTCACCGGCCGTCGCCTCGCTCAAGCAGTCGGCCTCGGCAGTACCGCCCGGGGAAGCGTAGTAAATCGTCGCCTGCGACGAGAAAACGCCCGCTACCGCGAAAAGCATAGTCAATATTTTATTCATGAGTCTATTCCTTTCATTTTTTAATTCCAGGTTGAAGCACATAAAGATTAAGCAAGGGACCTGCCTGGCGGATAAGTTTATCCTCCTTATCGAAATCAAACTGCTGCATTAAAGTTGCCGTACACTTTTTCTTGTCCACAGGCGCACTCATATTCCAGCCCTGATAAACAAACCAGCTATCTAAACTCCCCGGAGGCGAGAATACGTTAAGAGAACTTAAAGAATAGATATTCTGTTTCTTGCGGAAAGCGCTGCCGCTGTTCATCAGCGCCTTTGTTGGCTTGCCCCATGGATCTCTGAACGAAAGCGTTTTCCATGAAGCGTCACGCATGACATTGCCGCCATCATGTTCTACAGCGTTAAAAACGGCATCTCTCGGGGAGCCTGTGCTTGAAATATAGACGATGAACATTCTTTTGCCTTTTCGCACTACAGCCGGCGAAGAGAAAATCGTTTTATCATTATCCGCCAAAATGATTTTACTTGATTTCAAATCCGCTTTATTAGGCGTTCTCATCTGTCTTATCACGATACTTGATTTACCGGCACTTGTCGCATAAACGAGATACATATTACCGTTTGGCATTTCGAGGATCGTCGGATCATAAGCGTTCTCATTGCTCATCAAAAGCCCGCGATTTTGATATTGACCGAAACTCTTAGGCGACTCTAAAATACCGACCCTCGGACCGTTTTTCGTATTGACTGTAACATATATGCGCCACTTGCCGTCTCTGCCGCAATGAAGCTCGCCATTCACAACATCTCCAATCGACGATGATTTATATACGACTTTCGTTTCGGCAGGCTTATAAAAAAGGTCAACTGCGCGCGCCGCCCTGCTCATGACAAGACCTTCGTCTCTTACATCAACCATCAAATACGATTTCAATTTCTCGTCATACGCAATTGACGGCTCATGCTGAGCAGATTCGTTTACGACAGGATTTTTAAACGTCCAAACACTCGGACTCGTCATCCAGTCGCCTTTCTTGTCGGGCCAAAGTTCGCCGTGCCTCAATCTAAGCATCGCCTCTTTGTAACTCATGCCCTCGCACCATGAACCGTTTTTATAACTCTTTGAAAGAAGATCGACGGCATTATACAGTGCCTGGCGGCTTGGCAAAGCGACATTGCGCTTTCTCGCCGCTTTTTCGACATCTGCGTTATATCTTACGAGGGATACGACATCGAGCGAAAACGCGATCTTCTTAACCTGCTTCAGAGCCCTCTCATCGTCTTTTACGGCAGCAAGCGCCTTTTCCAAATGTAGCCTTCCGTTGATGATGTCGTCGGCCGTAAAATAATCACGAGTGTCTCCCGCATAAAGAAGTATACCTTTTTTCTGATCGGCTCTCACCCGCTCGCGCACGCGTTTCATCTCACACAGCCATTCGTACACATGCGGCGCCGCCTTGCCGCACGCTCCCTCGCACCATTTGCGCATAAGAGCCATTTCGTCCTGCTCGGGATTCCAGGCGAGCTTTGAAAAGAGCCATGATTTCATATCGATAAAATCTGAAAGAGAGCTTTCAGACATCTGCATGAAAACGCCTTTCGCGCCAAACTTCTTGTACGTACGCATCTCATCGCCCATCTGGTCTATGATAGGATATGGCGTTAGATAAGACTTGAACTGGGCGTTATATCCCCAGATGTAAACGTTGCCGCCCGAAAGTTCCGTCCATTTGGCGAGAAGCTCATCATGGGGCTTAAACTCATGCGGGGGCCTTGAATAATCGCGCTGAATAAACGCGAAGCAGACGTCGACATTAGGCTCAAGCTTCATCGTTTTCGGAGGGCGCTTTGTTGACTCGTACGCAAACATGAGGATGCGAAGACGCGGATAGAAGCCTCGAACGCTTCTGGCTACAAAATTAGCCAAATCCACGCTGAGAGCGCTCTCGCCTTCGGCCTGACGGAGTTTATCGCATGAATTGCATTGGCAGAATTCGAACCCGTCTCCGATCGAAACAGATATCTGCCGCCTTTGCGGCTCCTTCTTCATGATCTCATGAACACGGCGCAATATCTCATTTCTGCACCCAAGGTTCGTCATGCAAAGCTGCTGCCCCGAGCGGGCGTTCTTTTTCTTGCGCCACGCGAACCATTCGGGATGTTCCGCAAGAAGATTGGCCTTCTTCCCGTAGCCATAAAGCCCGGCCGCATTCTGGGAGATATCATACTGCCTGTGGCCGCCGAACTTTCCGGCGAGACTGCCTTCCGAGCAAAACATATCGCCGTTCGAAGCGATCTTCACCTTCCATTCGGGATGGCGATATGTGCTCGCTCCGTGCGGCTGGCGCACTTCAAAAGCCGGCGAATCAGACACATTTATGTCAGAGGCAACCGAAAGGCGCTTTATCTCAGGAACAGTCTCGTTGTCCGGAGCCCAGAAGCCGCAGCCGAAATCTTCAAGCAGCCTGTAAACCGCATACAAAACGGCGCGTCTGTTCGCGCCTGTTATATGAAGAGAGCCGTTCTTGATAAAAATGCGAATCTCCTCGTTCTTTTTTTCTCCCTCATACGGAAAGCCAAGTTTAATCGACTGACGCGAATCAGGGACGGAATTTCTAATCTCGAACTTCGCTCCTGTGATAAGCGTCAGATACTTTGAGAGCTCCTCGGCCGCATAAACGGTAGACGCGGGAGCATTCTCCGAAATAACGATAGGCACTTTCGCCTTTAAATTCTCCGCGATGACAAACTCCCCCTTAGCCGACATATCGAAGATCGCGGCCACGCCGAACAATAAATAAATTAGACCTTTCATTTCACTTCACCTTCGTCAATCAGTTTCGTTTTTGAAATGAGCGACGGCTCAACAAGAACCATCCGTCTGAAATCGATGTAGTTTGATTTACCGGAAACATTCTTAAGACAAACCTTCATTCCTGAAACGAGATCAACCTCGCCAAGACTTACAATCTGCCAGGATTCGTCACCGAGAGAGCCCGAGATGACTTTAGAGGAAATCACTTTCGCGGGCGCATTGGAGATCTTCGGCTTTGGCGCGAGAATTTCCGCCATTGCAGCTTCCTGCTCAAGCGCTTTCTTAGCGCCCGAGCGTACCTCGAGAAAAACATGGTATCTTCCGGCATGCGCCGGCTTTAGCGTTAATGAAATGACGCCATCCTTGACGCTCTCAGACAAACGGGTATAGCGGAATTTATCAATACCGTCCGCTTTATTTTCAACCTTGTTCGATCTGTCAAGCGCGCCGTTTTCAAAGACTCTCACGCCCTCACCGCCCTTTTCAAAAAGCTCAGGCGCAATAAGAAACACCTCTTTAAGATCGCACCACGCGCTTTCGTGAAGAATGCCCGGCATAAGCCAGATGCGGCTTTGAGGCTCAAGCCTGCGCTTTCCGAGGCAAATTGTGCGCCAAGACTCATCGCCCTTGCGCCCTGGGATAGGGCAGTTAACGATTTCCTGTGTTCCCCGCAGCTTAACGCCGTTGGCATAATACGGCTGATAAATCCCCATATAACAAGCCGCAGGATCAAGCTCTACTGTAGATTTGACGCGCATAGTTCCAAAAACATACCAGTCACCTATATCCTCATTTTCGATTGTATACCCGGCTTCCGCAAGTTTAGGATTCATAAATATGTTGCCCAGCTCTCCTCCAAGCGAGATATTAAAGCGGGCATAAAAATCACCGTTAGCGTCTGAATATTTTGTCATTCTTTCGCCTCCTGTAAGCTCGTGCGCAGAAGCGTGGATAACGAGATTGCGCCTCGGATAAACCGTTGGAGCCGGAGGGTTGGCGAACATTTTCGGATAGCGCCGCTCCACGAGCCAGGCCGCCATAGTTCCCTCGCCGATTTCCGTATGCGAACCGCGGCGAGATTCATAATTAACCGTCGCTCGCCAATCAAAGTAAAGGCTGTCGCGCGAAGGGAGTTTAAACCATTTATATTTCGACTGCAGCGTCAGCATGTCGTTGTATCGCGAAAGCGCCAGATCAATCGCGGCGAGACGAAGACGCTGAACCATCTCGGTACGGAATTTGTCTCCTTTCACGGCTCTAAGCGCATTATGAAAGGCCATGTAAATCTTAAAGCAATCGTCATCGGTAAGATAATGCGCCGTAGTATAGACATAGCAGCCATACCAAGTCCAGCGCTGCCTTAAACGCGCGTGCTCAAGAATGGAGAGATAGTTCTTGATGTTGGGCGCGGCCTTACCGTACGCGGCCTCAACGTATGCGTTGATCAGCTTTCCGACATCGGCTTCGGGATTCCAGAGAAGCTTCGCGAAAAGATACATTTTCATCTCGCTCATTTCTCCCATAATCGGCCACTGGTGCTGACTGTAAACCCCTTTTACACCAAGGCTCTTGTAATATCTCATCGTCTGGGCAAGAATCCTATGGTTCGGAAACGGCTGGATGTAATTGGCGAAATTGGCGTAATAGTCCCAGATATACGGGCCGTTCTTCTCATTCGACATCCTGGCGACTTCACCGAGACAGTCGGCGCTGCGCTCGTTGCAGTCGGCGGGCAGGCCGTGATTGCGCCAAAGCTCCGCGACTCCCGCGCCGACGTTAGGGGCGAACTTGAGTTTTTTGTTCGCAGGCAGCGTGTCGCCGTAAGCCAAAAGATTAAAACGAACAAAAGGATAATCCTTGGCGAAACGCTCCGCCACCCTATTCACAAGAACGACCGCCTGAAGAGCGGGATGCTCCGAGCCGTCGTCGTCGCGATAGGATTTCACAAGCTCAAGACACTTTTCGCATTCGCAGAACGTATACGCATCGTCGATGCCAAGAGGGATTTCCGTCGCCTCAGGATTGCTTTTAAGCCGCGCTTCCACATCTTTGCAGAGCTGCTCGAACATTTCCGAATTTGAGACGCACACCCAGTGAGGATTGCGCGTATTTTTAAGCGCGTTGTACGCAAACCATTCAGGATTTGATTTAAACCACTTTTTCTTCGGGAGTATCGACATACACACCGTCTGCTGAATGGACGGGCGATTGTTCTTACCAAAAAGCCTCCATCTGGAATCTCGCTGATTCGGCTCTAAGCGAAGCTTCATCATATAATCAAAGCAGTGTCTCTGAAGCTGGGCGCAAGCCTCGCGCCACTGCATATAAGGAGCGTCGCGAAATTCAAACCCGACAGGAAGCGAAGGCGAATCGATTTTCGGCACATAGTCAAAATCGTTCGCGCAGAACACCACACCAAGGCGCTCAAGAAGTTCACTTACGCCATGCATCGTCCCGCGAGGGCCGTCACCCGTGATTACGAGAGTTTTTTCATCATTTACCTTAATGAACAATTCTTCCGGGCGCGACGGCTCGTACTTTTCACCGATCCTGATTGTCGAATAACCTTTGACCGGCTCATCGGCAATCATAAACCTCGCACCCGTCATACGCCCAAGCGTATCCGCCAATATCCTCGCGGCGTAAAGGCAACCATTCGTTTGACCATCGGCAACGACTATGACGGCCTTGGGCTTAGCGTTTTCGGCGAAAACAAAATTACCATCTCCCGCAAAAACAGAAGAAAGAAAAACAAGGGATATTATTAAAACAAAAAGTCGCATAATGCTATATTATACCAAATATAGGCTTTTGATGCGTTTACTTTTCGCCTTTGCAACCGCTGTAGGGTGTTGTTAGGCGAGAAAGATGATAGCATTATCAAAACCAAGACCTGTTTTGATTAAGTGACTTGTCAAAATGCGGCGGATGTCGCGGCAACCGTGCTCCCGCGCTTATGCGGCCGGATTGCGCGTCCTTGCGACCGCTCGACGTACACGAGTACGTCTTCGGGTCGCAGTCCAGCTCAATCCGCCTCGCCTAAGCATCAGTCCGCTCGGCTGACGACCGCGATCTCCGCCGCCCTTGTCACCCTGGTCGAGTTCGTCGCGTCGCAGAAACCTTATTTTCGAACATACAAAACCTTATTTTACATTCCCCCGTATTTTTAGTTCCGTAAGGCGCGTCTCCGTGCTTGCCGGTAGTGTCCGGTCTCGCTCACGTTCGTTTTCTTAGCGCCCTCGTCGGTGCGTGACGCGATTCGCGTCGTTATACTGCGTCGTGCGAAGTTTTTCGCTTCGCTTAAACTTCTGCCCTCCTTGTCTAACTTGCGCCTCGCGCCCCGTCCGCCGAATGGCGCATAAGAAAGACTCACTCAGCTCGACACGGG
>CAJGDE010000102.1 GCA_904502135.1 Kiritimatiellia bacterium | reverse complement strand
TAATCTATATCTTGTACGGCTTTATCCGCATCAATCGACAGAGCTGCCGTAGCGCCTGCAACCTGACCGAGCGCAAAGAAAACCGGCTCCATGCGGATAGAACCAAAAGCGATGTGAGAAGCGGATATCGCAACAGAGACAACCAAATTCTCGCACTGCGCCTTCTTAGGAAGAATGGCGCCGAAGTCGATCGGATACGGCGGGAAGCGCGTTTTTCCGTCGCAGGAGATATAATCCTCGACATTGCCTTCATTATACACATAGCCGTCCTTTGTAACACGGCGGCGCACATGATGAGAATCCATACCGTAAGCGCCCATGGCGATCGGGCGGGGAGCTGTAATCGAGCCACGGCAATTGTGTTCCGTCATAACATACTCGCCGACCATTCTGCGGCCTTCGCGGACATAAAGCTGACTCTGCCAGCCGTTGCCAAGACCATCAAGAAATTCATCCTTGCACGTCCCCCAGCGGGAAAACTCCCTGCGAACAGCCTCAGGCACACGCGGATGATTGGCAAGCGTCCACATAAGGCCGCGCTGATAATCAAGATGCTCTTTCAAAATCTTCTCGCGCTCTTCATACGACGCCTCTGGCCACGCCCAATTGCGTCCGATGAAATCAGACGAAAAAGCGAGCGAATTGTTCGTATCGGTCTTTCTGTTGGGCATAAACGAATTTATCCAAGGAAAGCCCTTCCCGTTATAGCTCGGCCTTGAATCTTTCGCAAACCAATTCGGGTGATTCTTCTGTTGAAGAGCGAAATTGCGAAAGAGAAGTTCATAATCAATCTCGCGATACCCGTCAGGCTTTTCAAAAGCGATACGGTTCTCAGGCACGTCTGTTAAGCACATTCTGAAACAGTAGGCCTGAACGCGCTTGTCGCCATCGCCGATCTTTTCATTCGGATCGTAAGCCTCGACGTTCGGCAGAAGGCCGCTTGAGCTGTCGCCTTCGACAACGTAAGGGTCGACCCCGATCTCGAAGTTATGATGGTGACTGCCGCGAGCGGACGGAGCATTTCCGTTAACGGTTTCATTGTAAAGGGAATTCGCCTCTCTGCCTACTGTATACTCAACACCTGCCGCCGCGAGAAGATCGCCCTCGTATGTCGCATCGACAAAAACCTTGCCTTTGTAGCTCTTGCCGGAAAGAGTTTTTATCTCAACGATCTTCGAGCCCGTCTTGAGTACTCCCAGCGGCGAGCGGTCAAGCTTCTCACCGCGCCTAATGTCAAGCTTATAGCGGCGTTCCCAATCTAAAAGAACTTTAAGCGCCGCAGAAGGCTCAAACGTCCACATTGAATCTTCGCCCTTGGTGCCTGCGCACTGGCCATCGGGCAGATACGCCTGCCTTTCCTGCCATTTCCAGCTCGATGGATTTTTGTAGTACGATGCGATGTCGCGGTAAAACTGAAGCGCCAAAGCTCCGAAAGCGGATTTGTTTCCGATATCAGTCTGCCCCAAACCTCCCGTCGTCAAACCGCCGATGCGAGATTCAGGCGATATTATCACCGCGCTTTTACCGAGATCCTTCGCTTCGATCGCGGCGGTCAGAGCCGCAGGCGTAGAGCCGTATATGACAACGTCCCACACCTTCTCTTTTTTCGCGCAACCTAAGAGCGACATAATAGCCGCCGAAAACACAATAATCTGCTTCATCATTTGAACGCTTCAATCAGAATTAAAGACAAGTGCTTATCATCAACGATACTCAATGTTCGCTTTTTCTCTGAGCTCAGAAACAAAAGCGTCCATTGCGCGACCGCGTGATTCATGGCGCAGCAAATCGCAGATCTGATCGTGCACATCGACCAATGTCTGCTCCGCCGCGACGCGCTCATCGGCTTTGTATATGATATGATAGCCAAACTGCGTGGTAACGATGTCGCTAACTTCACCCTTCTTCATTCCGAAGGCTGCGGCATCAAACTCAGGAACCATCATTCCGGGCGAGAACCAGCCAAGACTTCCTCCTTCGGCGCCGCTCGGGCAATCTGAATTCTTTTTCGCCTCCTCTGAAAAATCGCCGCCCGAAACTATGCGCTCGCGAATGGCTCTAATCTTCTCAAACGCGGCAGACTTGATTTCAGGCAGAGCATCTTCCTCGGCCTTAACCAGAATGTGCTGGCAGAGAACTTGCGGCGGCGTGACATACTCGGCCTTGTGCGCTTCATAGAAAGAGGCGATCTCCTCCTCTGTCGGCTGCGGAACTTCGCTGCAGGCCTGCTCGACAAGCTTGTTGACCCGCGCACCCTTCTCCAATTCCTTGCGGAAGGCTTCTTCCGTCACGCCTTGCGCCGCGAGAGCCTTTTTAAAATTCTCTTCCCCGCCGACCTGCATCACCACTTTCGCGATTTCATTATCGACATCGGCCTTTGTTACGGGCATATCCAGTTCGGCCGCGCGGTCGAGAAGCAGTTTCGCACCGATCGCCTGGTCAAGGGCGCGCTCTTCCAGCTTAGGGAGATTCGCCTTCACTTCATCCATGCTCATGCCGTGCGTAGCATAAAACCTAACAAGCCTATCAAGCTCGAAATTAACAGCCTCTTGACTGATTTCCACACCGTTTACAATTGCTTTTTTCATTTCTTTTTCTCCAAAAAATTAGTGAGTTTAAATTATACCAAATTCTGAATTTTTAAGTAATCGTCTGTTTTAAACTTATTTATTCGCCGTTAAAGAGATAACGTTCTTGCCTGAGGCGAGAGGGATTTTCCGCCCGCGCCAGTCAAATACGCCTGGAACTGGAGTTGTCACGCTGCCGGTAACATTCTCGCCGTCAAACTTAAGCTCCACCTCAATCATCTTTCCGCTCGGATGCGGCCACTGGGCGCTGATCTCTTTAAGGTGTCCGGGCTGAGGAGCTATCAAAACCTTCTCGAAGAAAGGCGCTCCCGGCATGATTCCCGCCACTTTAGCGCGCATAAAGTAAAGCGGATGCGCTCCCCAGGCGTGACAATCGCTGCGGGCGCTCTTTTCGGGAGTTTCAGGCTCCTCAATGCATGTGGTGCAGCCAAGTTTCAGATAACTGCGCCAAAGATCAAGATCTCTAAAGAAGAGATCTGCTCTTGAGAATTTAAAATAAGTCTCGAAAAGATAGTACTTAAAATAAACTGTCGCGCGAACGAGCGAAGGGTCTGTTATGAGCTTTTCGAAGCAGGAGCGCGCTTCATCACCCTTAAGCGCATCGCCAAGAAGCATAAGCGACTGGGTATGCTCCGAAAAATGCTTCTTATCGAGATCGTCAGAGAAAAGCCCGCGTTTTTCGTCCCAGAAAGTTTTTCTGCAGGAAGAGGCGACCTTCTCGGCTAAGCAGCTCCAGTGGGAAGCCATTGCGTCGTTGCCGAGAGCCTTTTCAACTTCTGCGCCCGCCCTCAAGGCAAGAAGCCAAAAACCGTTAAGAGGCCCTATCGGTTTTCTTTCTCGTCCGCCGGGAGGTGTGCCGAAAACCCAATCTTTCGTTTTGGGCCAATCGATAAACGTCCAGCCTGGAACCTCCGCCAAAAGGCCGTCTTCACGCGCATAATACTCAATTCCCGAAAGAGTATTGCGAATGCCGGGAAGCCTTGCCTTAAGCCATTCTTTCGAAGAGTGGTTTTTTACATAATCGCCGTACATGAGCAAGTAGCAAAGCGTGTAGGAAAGACCTTCCTGGCGGCCAGTCGTGGGATAATTAAAAGGCACAAGTCCATCGCTGAACTTTGAAAGATCATAAATCTCAATCGCGCGGCGGATGAGAGAATCGTCTGATGTCATGGCCGATACGACATTAAGCTGCGTTCTCGTATCTCCAGGGTACATCTGCTGCTCATAAAACGGGCAATCGAAGAACATCTCATGCGAGCACATCTTCATGCTGCGCGCACAAATATCTTCAATCGCCTTTGCGTCGGACATCTGCGGCGAAGAGAATTTAGATTCACACTCAAGAGGATAGCGCGACTCTATGAGAGAAATATCATCGATCGCAAGCGGCTCGTCTTTTGTCTCAATGACGATCTGACACCAGCGGCCGCAGCGAAACCATGACGAAGAAAATTCCGCCCTCTTGCGCCCGTCGCTTATGAATGTATCGCCGAAGCCTTCAAACTTTTTCCCCTTCCAGTCATTACGGTTATATTTAAAGCCGTTTGCAGGATCTACAAGCGACTCCGCCCAGCGCCAGACGACTGTAGCGCCGCGCCCGCCGGATATGACGAGATAAGGATATGCCGAGCGGTATTCACCAAGATCAAAGATATTTGTCACAACCGTATTGGGCGCAATCGTCATCGGAGTATTAAACGCGCTCGTAACTGAGCGCCCGAGCGATATACGCCTATGGAGCTGATCTTTTATCTGCGAAGGATATGTCTGCCAGTCTCCGGTACGGTCTCCTCCAAGAGAGGGAATGCCTCTAATGGCAGAGCGAACATTAGCTGTAGCCTTAAACTGAGAAGGCATAAGCGCATACATCCCGGCACCTATAGCCTTATTTTGCGCGCCCGCTCCCCAAGGGCCACCCTCATATCCGTTTTCCGAGACGCCTTCAACGATACCCGCGAGCCAAGGAGCTACGCCCGTAGTAAGTTCTTTATCGTATGGCTTGGAGGCGGCGAGAGCGAAAGCAAGTCTGATGGAAAGCTGCGCACGGGGAGCGTTGCCTTCGGTATGCTTCCAAACGACAGCCTCCATGACGTGCTTTCCGGGCTTTAGCGTAAGCTTATAACTTTGGAACATCCAATTATCAGGAGTTCCGCGATGAGGGCCTTTGGCGATAAACTCTCCGTCGCACATCAGATAAAAACGCTCATCTGCCGATACATCTATCTCAAAGGTTGGGTTTTCGGCGGTAACGTTAAATTCTTTACGGAAGCGGACAATGCGAAACTCATTGGGCTGAATTTCTTTAACGAGATCGCCGTGCGTAACCCAGGCGGCCGAATCAAAAAGTGAGAGACGATTTTGATTGGTCTCACCGCGAGCAAAACGCGCCGGGCGAATAAGACGCTCAACTTTGAGAGCCGATTCTTCCGCAAACAATACTTTCGCCTCACCAAAGCAGGCGAGCAAAAGTACACTAAGAACAATCCTTGATTTTACCATTTCAATTCCCCTACGTTTCATTTTAACATGTTAGCGCACTATCAACTGAAGACCTGTCGATCTATATTCATAACACCCGAGATCAACCTTTTCCCCTGAAACGCGCTTTTTGCCGAGGAGATCGACAGATGCGCTCGTCCAACCTACATCCATACCAGCATCTCGCGCAGGCGAGGTCACGCAAAGATAATAGTGCGGAAGGTCCTCTTTCGCGCCCGCATTAAACTTCGCGTCCGCCGTTTGAATACAGTCGTTTAATGTCGGACTTCCGCCTTTTGTATTGTACAAAGTATTGTAATGTGTGCCACCATTAACATCCACATCATTATCGATTACAATACAATTTTTAAATGTTCCGCCGTGCGCGGCGCCGTAAGATCCCCTTGTCTTATTTCCAACGAGAGTACAGTTTATGCATGTAGCTCCGTTCACAGTACCGGCTCGTTTTATAAGACTACTATCTTCCTTATTATTTATGATAAGAGAATTTTTTATTGTTCCTCCATAAACGGCAGAACCTGCACCGTCGATACCAGTCCCTGTTGATGCACAAACATTATTCGTATAAACGCATTCATTGGCTGAAACATTATAAGTTCCTCCTCCGTTTTTCGCCGTATTGGAATCGAAAATACAGCGAGTCGCAATACCATTACGCAGCGCACCTCCATTTCCGCTTGTGCTTGTCTTATTTCCTAAAAAATAACAATCTGTAAATGTTCCATATTTAGCCGCGCCTCCTTCATCGTTTTTTGCTTCATTATTATAAAACGAACACCTCTCAACAATAAGGTAGGCATTCCCTCCTCCGCATAAAGCTCCACCGTCACCTCCATTATTGCTTATTTTAAGCGCCGTATTTTTCCTGAAAACACAATCATAAAATTTTGCCGTCTCTTCACCGGCGCAACCGCCCGCTCCGCCTTGATAACTTTTATTGCCGATAAATTCACACTCTCGCGAGGTCCCGCCGTAAACAGCGCCGCCACACCCGCCTGTTGTATCTGTATAAGTCGTATTATTTTCAAAGCGGCATTTAACAGAAGTTCCCTTATAAACGGCGCCGCCATAATACTTCGCGACATTCCCTGTAAATACGCAACTGTTAAAAGTCCCGGAATCAGCAGCCCCACCATTTCCGACCGTATTGGTGTTACAGAGAAAAACACAATTATTCCACGTGCCGCCATAAACCGCCGCCGCTCTATTGTAACGGTTGTCACTACTGGAACGATTCGCCTCAACTCGGCAATTTATCGCGATCAAATTATCCGCCTTAGTCGCGGCCCCGTTTGCACCGGCAACGGCAGCACCGCCTTTGCCCGTCAAATAGAAATTTTTAATCGTCAAATCAGAGATGGTCGCTTTTTTTGTAACGACAACGCCAGTCATATTTTTTGTCGTTCCTGGTCCTAAAAGTACCGTTTTTGTAGCGTCTTCTTCATCCGCACCTTTAAGCGTTATGCCGGCAACGCTCAAAGTTACAG
>CAJGDE010000101.1 GCA_904502135.1 Kiritimatiellia bacterium | reverse complement strand
ATTGTGCGTCCTTGCGATCGCTCGACGTACACGAGTACGTCTTCGGATCGCAGTCCTGCCCAATCCGCCTCGCCTAAGCATCAGTCCGCTCGGCTGACGGCCGCGATCTCCGCCGCCCTTGTCACCCTGGTCGAGTTCGTCGCGTCGCAGAAACCTTATTTTCGAACATACAAAACCTTTTTTACATTCCCCCGTATTTTTAGTTCCTCAGGGCGCGTCTCCGTGCTTGCCGGCAGTGTCCGGTCTCGCTCACGTTCGTTTTCTTAGCGCCCTCGTCGGTGCGTGACGCGATTCGCGTCGTTATACTGCGTCGGGCGAAGTTTTTCGCTTTGCTTAAAACTTCTGCCCTCCTTGTCTAACTTGCGCCTCGCGCCCCGTCCGCCGAATGGCGCATAAGAAAGACTCACTCAGCTCAACACGGGTCACTACCGTCCCGCTTCCTCACACGCCAAAAGGAACTCTCTACAGCAGTTGCACAGCCGCCGATTACCTTTAATCATGCGCCACTTGAAATTCAACAGTGCGGTCGTCTTCTTCTTTTCCGTGCAAAAGAGTAACACGTTTTGCATTTGACGGAATTAACGAGCCGGCTCGCTCTGGCCACTCAACGATGAGAATGGCACCCCTTTCAAGATAATCCTCCCAGCCAACAGCAAGCACATCATCCTCGCCATCAAGACGATAAAGATCCATATGAACCAACAACGGCGCAATCGTTTCAGACTCTTTTTTAGGGCGATGCTCCTGAACAATGCAGAACGTAGGGCTTGTCACACGGCCCGAAAACCCGAGCTCATCAGACAGCGCCTGCGTGAATGTCGTTTTTCCGGCTCCAAGATCGCCTTCAAGACAGACAATATCTCCAGGCTTAAGAGTGTGGGCGAACTTCCGGGCGAGTTCCCATGTCTGCTCAACACCAGTTACTTCAAATAAGCCCTTCATCTTTCAGTTCCTTAAAACACATTTTAACATACTCCGGCGTAAAAGCAGCCGAATGTGGCATCAAAAAGAGATTTTCCGGAATCTCGGCATCATTCATTCTCGATAGCGTATTAAGCGGCTCTGATTTTACCACATCAAGATATGCGCCAGATAATCGACGACGTTTAAGAGCCGACAGAAGAGCCTTCTCGTCAATAGAATTTCCCCTGCCGACATTAACAATGACACATTTTTTCGGAAGATGCGAAATTAAACTATCGTTAAGAAGATTATCCGTCTCTTTTGTAGCAGGAAGAGCCATTATAAACCAATCGGCATCAGATACGGATGACTTAAGGCGCGAGATGTTCTTTCGGCGAAACCCTATCGTCTTGCAGCCAAGTTTTTCAAGTTTATCGCTTATCGCATGACCAATTCTGCCATAACCGACAATCACCGCCTTTGTCCCGGATAGAGACCTGCATTTATCAGAAAGCCACGTTCGCGGCACAACTCCCGAACCTTCGGGATAATGGCGTGAGACGAAAAAGCCTCTGCACCACGCAAGCAAGAACGCGATTACGCTCTCGGCCATAATTTCGCCGTGGAAGCCGCCGAAATGTATACGAACGCCATTTGGCCCTTCTTTAGGCAAAAGTTCCTTGCCGGCGCTCGGAGTAGCCAAAACCTTGAGGCGAGGTGCGTCGGAGAACCACGCTTCCTCAAAATACCAAGTTATAACGTGTGTGGCACTTTTAAGTGCGCGCAAAAAACCTTTGCGCGTTTTAGCTTGAACGACCTTTGAACCTTTCGGAACTATCTTCCGAAGATATGAAAGATCTTGAGTGTTCACCCGAAAACATTCTTCAGGCCACTCAAGCCACACAAGATATAAATTATTCGTCAAGCGCCCCCTTATAGACGACACGCTTAACCTTGCCGATTGAGGTTCTGACGAGAGGCTCCTTTAGAACGAGAACCTTTCTGATACGCTTGTAATCCGCAAGCTCCGCGCATTTTTCCTGCGCACGCTTGATAGCGACTTTTTCGACTTCTTCCCACGCAGGAAGAACTCCACCGTTTTGCTCTTTAAACCATTCTTCGTTCGGATAAATAACAGCTCCAACCTTCTCTCCAGGATCTCCGCCCTGAGTATAGCCGATGACGCATACATCCTGCACAGCAGGCTCTTTAGCGATCATTATTTCAACTTCTTCAGGATAGATGTTCTTACCTTCACGATTGACGATAAGAGCCTTTTTGCGACCGCGAATCGTAATAAGCCCGTCTTCATCCATAGAAGCAAGATCGCCCGTCTTAAGCCAAAGTCCGCCCTTGCCGTCATCCTCAAACGCTTCCGCGGAAGCATCCGGGTTATGGAAATACCCCTGCATTACAATCGGTCCTTTAACCTGCAACTCGCCGACGCCCTGTTCGTTCTTGTCGGCAAGACGCACTTCAATGCCTTTGATAGGAAGTCCGATTGTGCCGATCTTCGTAACTTCCGGCGGACAGACGGAAACTACGGGAGAACATTCCGTAAGGCCATAACCCTCAAGGAATCTAACATGAATGCGGTTGAAACTTTCAAGCACATGACGAGGACACGGAGCGCCGCCCGTTATCATAAAGCGCAGCTTCCCACCAAGTTTGAGCTTTACCATGTGCATTACAGGGCCTCGCAAACCAATCTTAAGGAGGAACTGGGCAACCTTCGATTTTTTAAGACCATCTTCGATTTTATCGTGAAGCTTTTCAGCAAGAAGCGGAACACCGAGAAGAACCGTCGGCTTAAGCTCCTTAATGTCAGCGCCGACAGTACGCAGCGACTGCATAAAATACTGCGCGGAGCCTGTCACCATAGGAACGATAAAGTTTCCTAAAAACGAAAACGCGTGGAAAAGAGGCAACACCACGAAAAATGAATCGTGCTCGTTAATATGCGCGCCAAAAACCCCAAGAGCGCCGGTAGCGTCTTTAACGAAGTTGTCATGAGTTAGCATCGCACCCTTGGGCTTACCCGTTGTACCTGAAGTGTAGATGATTGACGCCACATCGTCAGCTTTAGCGACATTTTTCGCAAACCAATCGCAGCCGCCTTCTATGCGTAGCGACGAATACTGAAGAACTTCGATACGATCGTCAATCTTCTGCCCTTCATGCACTACACCGTCGACGATGACAACAGCTTTAAGACAAGGAAGATCTTTTGCGATCTTCATCATCATCATAAGATGAGCCTTGTCAGTCGTTACGACCTTAACCTGGGCATCTTTTAAAATATAGGAGACTTCATCGTTGTGAAGTTTAGGGTCAATAGGCACAACAGAAACGCCAGTTCCGGCCTGAGCGAGATACGACTCTATCCATATTGGAGAGTTCTGAAGAATGATGGCAGCATTATCTTCTTGCGCCTTAAGAGCAAAACGCCTACCATAACCTTCGGCTACTTCATAAACGCCATGCTTCATCTCAGCCCAATTTCTTACGCGCCACGTTTTATCTTCATACCATTTCTGCGCGATACGTTCAGCGTACTTAGAAGCTTTACTTTCGAATAAATCTCTAATCGTCATATCTTTTTTCTCCTATAGTATGTGACATTATAGCAAATATTGTCACAAAGTGGGACTATCAAATTCACGTATTACATCTAAAAGCTGTTCAGCCAAATCTGGATCTTCTTCAAAAATATTCACATTATCGGAATATGTATTGTTTGAAATATTCGCTTTAACCGCTATAAATCTTGAAAAGCTCTCCTTCTTTGACTTTTTCCCCGTTTTTTCTTTATCAAGAACTCCGTGATTTACTAAATTCTGCAAAATGTTATTCACATCCTCCGGCGATATTTTAAGGCGCTTAAGCTTTACATCACCCCAATTGTCATCACGATACTTTTTGGCAAAATCATTGGAGATCAAATCACTCGTCCCTTTTTTAACCTCAACATATCCATCACCCGTTATGTAAACGGAGATTCTGTGGATAGGCTTTTTGGACATGTTGTAATAATGGATGTTAACCCAATTAAGAGGACTTTCTTTTACTGCGATATAAGGATTTACCCAAAATGGCCCACACCCAGAAAGCATCGCTAAAAAAGCAGCCGCTAATAAACTTCGCCTCATTTTCTCTCCAATCTTTTTGATGTCATAAGTCCGATTCCATACAAGGTCAGATCTGCGTCAATTATAAAATCCATCCCGGCATCGGCAAGAGCCCACTTTGCGAACCCTCCCGTGGCGACGCATTTAAACTTGGAAGAAAAATTCTTCTCAAGCTGCATGACGATTTCGCGAACCATACCGCGATAACCCACAAGCGCGCCAAAGCGCATCGCCTCAAGAGTGCTGCGCCCGATCTTAGGAGCCTTGCCGGAGCCAAGCTTCATACGAGGAAGTTTGGCGGTTCGCTCGAAAAGATAATCTCGCATGAGAGGAAAACCGGGGGCAATAACACCGCCACGCCAAACCTTATCTTCCGTAACCACCGCCGCGGTAAGCGCGGTTCCGAAATCCATAACAAGAACGGGCGCTCCGTATCTCTCCACCGCAGCCGCCGCATCCGCCAGTCGATCAGCTCCTATTGTGTTTGGATTTTTATAATCAAGGCCAAGAGGAAAATCTTCAACAGCTATCTGGACAAACGGCAATTTTACGGTTGAAGCAAAATTCTTAAACTCTTCGTCGACGGAAGGAACCACGCTCGCATAACCTATCGCTTCGACACCCTTTCGCTTAGAAAGGCGTTTTACAAGAGAGAACACGGCCTGCCTGTCGGAATCAATATGGGCGACGGACGAAACGACGCCCGAATCCCAAATCCCGACAGCGGTTGATGTGTTGCCAACGTCTATTACAATCAATTTCATGCGAAAACAATAATCAGTCAAATCTGGCGAAGTACTTTGAGAGCAAACCCTCTAAACGGCTTTCCAACCAGGGCGTGACCTTCCAATAGTCGCGAAGATTCAGGTATTCGCTTACAGGGCCGCTCTGCCCAGGCTTTGCGCCATACTCACATTTAATCATGATATTGCGTGCCGTAGCCTCGCTTGAAACAAACTCCACGACATTGGTTTTGAAACCAAGTATACGTAAAATCATGGCCCTGAACGAATCGGTTAAAATATCGCAAAGACGCTCTCTTAAAATAGACTGGCGCATAAGACCGGCAAAAGCCCCTTTATCGGCAAGAGTTTTTTGAAGTTCATGCTGGCAGCACGGCGCACAAAGAATGAACCTTGCTTTCCATTCCACCGCCTTGGCGAGAGCTTCGTCCGTAGCCGTATCGCAGGCATGAAGTGATACTACCATATCCGCGCGCGGAACGCCGAGCTCTTTTTCGCTAATCGTGGCGATATCCGCCTCGATAAAAGCGACATCACCGTCAATATCAAGGTTTTTAGCTATCTTGCGGGCTGAACTGACAACATCATCGCGTCTATCGATGCCGATGACGCGAACGTTTTTAATACCGAGAGATCTCGTCAAAAATAAATAAGCCGCTATCGTAAGATATGCCTTGCCACACCCGCAGTCAACCAGCACAAAGGGTTTGTCGTCCTGCGCCTTCCAGGAAGAAAGCGCTTCTTTTACGACTTTGAGAAACTCGTTGACTTGATCGTACTTGCCGCGCATACTCGCCTTGATGCGACCCTCTCCATCGGTAATTCCGGCAGCCGAAAGAAAAGGTTCCGCGTCGAAAGACGTGAGAGGAAGCTTTTTCACGCGATCATGCGGCTGAACAGTAACTACACGATCCATCTCGGCAGAACGGGAAACTGTCACCTTGCCCTTGCGGGTTACACGAATATGAAGATCACCCTTCGCCGTCATCAAATGAAGGTCTCTTGCTCCTCGCTGAGCGATGATTTCCTCTAAGCCTTCAGCCGCCTGATTTATCGACAAGTTCTTCACCTGCACGAATTTATCATCGGTCATCTCGGCTTGAAATTTCTTCTCGCCCCCGATCTCAACGGGCCGCATAGCAATCTTGAATTGCTTGCCGTTGCGCCTTACACTTTGAACGATTTTCATAAACCCGTCGCCCAGTACGCGCGAACGGATTTCTTCTTTAAGCTTATGCTCTAATTCAAATCTTTCCACTTTTAAAACCTTTCAAGGTAATTATATCACTTCACCCTCGATTTTGACAAGACAGTACATAAGCGGGACGTAACAGCTTTTTATAGGAGTTAGGGGTTAGGAGTTAGGAGTTAGGAGTCAGGAGTTAGAGCGGAAGAAAAACTCAAAAATGTCAAACTCGCAAACTATCAAACTGACTCTACTTGCAAACTTCTCTCGAGCTTGGAAAGTCGGCAAGTTTTACAGTTGGACAGTTTGACAGTTTACCAGTTATACAACATTCAAACATTCCAACATTCTCAGTTACCGCACGATGATGCGAAAGCCTATGTTTGATAAAATCTCCCAGCAGCCAAGGTCGATGGTCCTGTTCAAAACGCGTGGATTGCCGTCAAGGTCGCGCGTCACGCTGTCGGCGGGACGGTAGGCGGCGTCTATCGTGCCGCGGCCGATGAGCTGCGAATCGCGCTTCTGGTGCCAGTCGAAGGTCGCGTATTCTTCGCTGTTGAAGTAGGTCTTGAGATCGGCTTCCGCAGTTCCCGTAAAGGAACTGTACTTGACGAAGT
>CAJGDE010000100.1 GCA_904502135.1 Kiritimatiellia bacterium | reverse complement strand
CAGATTATAGGGTTATTTGCTTTAAGGCAGAGTTAATGCAACCCCTATGGATAAGGCAGATTCAATGCAACCAGGCAGAATGACAAAGTAAATGCGACTCCCCGCTTCGCGGGCAGTCGCATTTACTTTGTCTTGTCACCCATATTCTTCAGACGGTTACCCATGTTGCACAGTGTGAGAGAAATTTGATATAATTTCACAAATTATGCCGCAGAGTGTAGCGTGCGTGCGCGAGAGTATGCGGTCTAAAACTAAAAATAAAAGGGTAAATAATGGATCCTATCAAGATCAAGGCGGAACCCCGCACCGAACAGGGTACGGGAGCAGTTCGCCGTTTGCGCCGCACAGGTATGATTCCTGGCAGCGTAATGAAGATGAAGAAGGGCGGCACGGAGCTCATTAAGCTCCCCCAGCATGACTTCATGATGGCAATGCGCGGTCGTAGCGGTAAGCAGGTGCTCGTCGCTCTTGACCTCGACGGCAAGGAAACACACGCTCTTATGCGTGAGATGCAGAATGATGTTCTCGCCGGAACGCCCATTCATGTAGACTTCAGCGAAGTGTCGTTGACGGAAAAAGTCCGCGTGACGGTTCCTGTATATCTCGTTGGCGAGTGCGTCGGCGTCAAGCTCGGCGGCGGCATTCTTCAGCAGGTTCTGCGTTCAGTCGATGTCGAGTGTCTGCCGACTGATATCGTAGAGAAGTTTGATATTGATGTTTCGAATCTCGGCGTTGATCAGACGATGTTCGTGCGTGATCTTCAGCTTGGTGACAAATTCTCCACCGTTACGCGTGGCGAACTCGCTTTGGCGGTCGTAAAGGCTCCTGCGGATGCGCCTGCTTCAGCTGGTGGCGATAATCCTGAAGTTATCAAGAAGGGTAAGGAGGAGAAGAAGTAATGAAGAAGTATGACGCACTTTACATTTTCGTCGGCGTCTCTAAAGATGACGCGTTGGAAGCGTATCTTGAGAAGGCCTTGGCGGAAGTGGCTCGTGTTGGCGGCAATGTTCTTGCGACTGAATCGCTCGGCAAGCGTAGCTTCGCCCGTCCGATGAAGAAGCGCGAAAATGGCGTTTACGTCAAGGTTCGCATGGAACTCGATCCTCTTAAGGTCGATGAGCTCGTAAACCGTTATCATCTCGTTGAAGAGGTGTTTCGCGTACAGCTGCTCGCGGTCGATGAGCGTCGTGAAGTCAAGATCGCCCAGGAACGTGCGGCCCGTGCCGAGCGTCAGGCGAGGAAGGATGCCGCTGCAGCAGATGCGGCGCAGGCTGATCAGCAGTGATCGGACGTTTTGAATCATAACGGATTGGAGTCGGAACAATGGCGTCATTCAATAAAGTAATACTGATGGGCAACCTCACGCGCGATCCCGATGTTCGCGCAACGGGCTCAACGGGGATGAAAGTTGCGCGTTTAGGCCTCGCTATTAACGAGCGCCGCCGCGACCGTAATGGCAATATGCAGGAATTCCCCGTGTTCATCGATGTTGATGCATGGGATAAGTTGGCTGAACTTTGCGGGCAGTATCTTTCGAAAGGAAGATCCATTCTCGTAGAGGGCCGCCTGCAGATGGATTCGTGGGAAAAAGACGGCGTTAAGCACCAAAAGCTTAAAGTCCGCGCTTCTACGATTAAGTTCCTTCCTCAGGGAGATCGCCTTGGCGGCTCTTCCATGAGACAGGATATTCCTCCTGCCGTGCAGGATGGCGATTCTGACGATATGCCGTTTTAACTTCTAACAAACTTTTAAAAGGAAACCACTATGGCTTTCAAGAAATCCAATAGCTCTGCTGGCGAGGAATTTGCCGCGAGAAAACGTCCGCCGCTTGGTCCTAACGACCAGATCGATGTCAATGACATTGAGACACTTAAGTATTACATCACGGATTATGGAAAGATTCTTCCTGCGCGCATTACGGGAGTTACTTCCGCTCAGCAGCGCCAGATCCGTCAGGGCGTCAAGCGCGCCCGCAACATGGGCCTCATGGCCTAAGGAAGGGAGCTAAACGATGCAAATCGAAGTCATGCTCATGGATAACGTGAAGAAGCTCGGCAAGGTGGGTGAGATCGTTAAGGTCGCCCCCGGTTATGCCCGCAACTTCCTTTTCCCTCAGGGTCTTGCCGCTCTTGCTACCGAGGCTGCCAAGCGCAGACTTAAGAAGCTTGAGGCTGAGCGCGCAGCTCGCGCCGCTGAGCTTAAGAAGGCTGCTCTTGAGGTCGCTAAGAAACTCGAAAAGCTCGAGATTACAGTTTCTGCTCCTACCATCGACGGCTCTAAGCTTTACGGTGCTATCAGCGAGACAGATATTCTCGCGGCGATCGAAGCCAACCGCGGAATCAAGATTGAGCGTTCTCAGCTCGAGCTTGACGGTGCGCTTAAGACCGTTGGCGAATATGAGCCGAAGATCGATCTCGGCCATGGCGTTTCGGTCAAGTTCAAGATCTCGATTCTTGACGAAGGCGCCGCCGGTTGATTCTCAGGTGAATCATAAAGAGTGCGGAGCCTCGTTTTCGGGGCTCCGTTTCTTTTTAAGAACTTGAATGATGAGGAGGGGATTTATGAAGAAAAAATTGTGTTTGGCGGCATTCGTCGCTATGTCCGCGGCAATGATTTTCGCTTCAATAGACGAAGCGCTAGTAAAGGGCGCGAATTTTCTCCTTTCAAAACAAGATAGTTCAGGGTATTGGAGCGATAGGCAAATGCCAGCTCTAAGCGCGCTTCCCCTGTGGGCGCTATCGGGCTTAGGAGAACTTTCTGATAAAGATTTTTCCTCAAGAGTAGAAGCGTCGCGCAAACTTGCGGCCGCATATATTCTTTCTACTCAGCGTCCGGACGGAGGCTTCTATGTTCCAAAGCCGGGGCGCGGAGGATCGGGCCTTGGAAATTACAATACGGCCGTCTGTCTTTCGGCTCTCTTTGAGTCGAAGATGGCTGCCAGCAGTGCGCTTCTTAAGGCGCGTGAGTACATAGCTTCGTCCCAGCTTGTCGGCGACGACACGATGGCCGGCGGTTTCGGCTACGATAAAATCTCGCGCCGCCGTTACGCCGATCTTTCCAATACATCGTATGCGCTTGACGCGATGCGTCGCACTGAGTCTCTGGAGGAATTTCGCCATGGCTCTTCCCGGGTTGACGTAAATTGGTCCCAGGCGCTCAAGTTTGTTGAAAATCTGATGAAAAAAGACGGCCCTCAGGCGGGAGGAGCTGCTTATAACGAAACGACCGCGCAGGCCGGCAAGAGCGTTGATAAAAAAGGTAGAGTTCATCTTCGCGCTTACGGTTCGATGACGTATGCCGCCGTTCTTTCGATGTGTCACGCCAAGCTTGATCGCAGCGACGCGCGTGTCAGGCAGGCTTTTGAATATCTTTCCAAAAATTGGTCTGTCGATGAAAACCCCGGTATGGGCAATCAGGGACTTTACTATTTTTACGATATTATGGCAAGAGCCCTCAGCGCATCAGGGGCGAAAGAGGTCGGCGGACATGACTGGAAGAAAGAACTTTCTCAGAAGCTGTTGTCGCTGCAGAAAAAGGATGGAAGCTGGGTTAACGACAATAACCGATTTTGGGAGGCTGACCCTGTGCTGTGTACGGCCTTTGCGATGCTGACGCTTGAATTGTGCCGCTGAATCGCCCTTTCATTTTATCATGTATTCAAAAACAGATGATAATCCCGAAATCGCAGCTCTAATACGGCATTGGTGCGTTTTGCATGTAAAGCCGAGAACGGAGAAGAAAGCGGCTGAATATCTCAAGCGGTATAAGTTATGGTATATTCTTCCGCTTTTTAAAAAGAAGGTCTGCCGGCAGCGTCGCAAGGTGATAACGGAGCTTCCGATATTTCCGGGATATGTGATAGCGAAGCTTAACGCCTATGATCGCGTTACGATGATGAAGACAAATCTTATCGTTGCGACGATAAAGGTTAATGACGAGAAGCTTCTTATCCGCCAACTTCACAATGTCATTCGTGTGAGCAGAACGGGCGCGGCGGTTCGAAAGATGGAGCTTTTGAAAGAGGGCGACCGCATCCGGGTAAAGACAGGTCCTTTCGCGGGGGTTGAGGGTTTTGTCGTGCGGGACGAAGGAAAGACCAATATAGTTATCAATGTAGAGATGCTCGGGCAGGCGATATCAGTTACGCTTTCTCCTAATGACTGCGAAAAGGCGAGTTAAGTAATGTGGGAAGAGGGACCATTCAAACATTCTAACATTCAAACATTCTAACATTCTCTCGCCTCCCTCCTGCCTCAAAAAATGCTATAATATCTGCATGATGAAACCAATAGCGACAGATACTGCTGATTTTTCGTCTTTAAGAAAAGACGGATGTGTTTATGTTGATAAGACGATGTATATGCATCGCCTTATTTCCACTAAAGGATCTAAGTTGGTTTTCGCTTCACGTCCTCGACGCTTTGGAAAGTCACTGACGATTTCGGTGCTTAAAGCCATCTTTCAAGGAAGACGCGAACTCTTTGATGGGCTTTATATTGATAAGACTTCTTGGGCGTGGGAGAAGTATCCTGTCATTCACTTTGAGTTTAATGATGTTGATACTGCGAGCCTTGAGAGGTTTGACGAGTCCTTTGCGTTTCATGTGCAGGATCGCCTTGAGAAGAGCGGATATATTTACAATAATTCCATTTCCCCGTCTGCAAATTTCGGCATGGCCATTGAATCGCTTTCCGCCGCGAACGGCGGCAATGGCGTAGTCATTCTCATTGACGAATATGATGCGCCGATTGGGCACACGCTTGACAATATAGAAGTTGCCGAGGCTGTGCGCGCGCGTCTTTCGGCTCTTTATTCGCAGATGAAAAACCGCACTGGCGATATACGCTTTATGCTGATGACGGGGGTTTCGAAGTTTACAAAGCTTTCTGTATTCTCTGCGCTTAATAACATTGTCGATATTTCGCAAGATGATGATTACGCCACGATGTTCGGTTATACCGAAGAGGAACTTTCTCAATTTTTTGAAGAGCATCTTCGTGACCATGCCGCGAAGATGGGTAAATCTTACGAAGATTATCGCGGTCAACTTAAAAAGTGGTATAACGGTTTTCGCTTTGCGAAAAATATCCCGACTACAGTCTATAATCCGATTTCAGTCGCCTATACGCTTTTTAGAAAAGAGCCTTATTTTTCCGCTACATGGGCAACGACAGGCCGACCTTCAATGCTGATGAATTATTTGAAGCGCGAGGATGTTCTTAAAGTTGACCCAGAAGCGATTAGAGGAGTTTCAGATGACGAGTTTGATGTTGCGGAATTGCGAAATCTCAAGCCGATAGCGATGCTATTTCAGTCGGGATATTTGACTGTAAAAGATTATGATCCCATCACGCAGTCGTATACGCTCGGAGTTCCAGATGAGGAAGTTCGCCGTGATCTTTGCACTTTGATGGCTGGAGTTGCTGCAAAAGAGACTGTAGCATGGGCAAGTTCGCTCGGCAAGAAACTTCTCACGGGCTGCTGGGATGACTTCTTCGAAGGTCTTAAATCGCTCTATGCGGCAATGGCGTATGGCCCTACGGAGAAACGCATCCACGAAAATTCCTACGGCCGTTGCCTTTCGTTCTTGCTCGCGAGTCAGGGCTTTGAGTTTACTATGGAGGCGGTGAGCGCTAACGGCCGTGCGGATATAATCGCCCGTCATCCCGCAATGGTATGCATTTTTGAGCTTAAGGTTGATGAGCCGGTAGATTCGGCATTTAAGCAGATTCGCGAGAAGGGCTACGCTGAGCCTTATCGCGCCGAAACGCGCCCTGTTTGGCTGATCGCTCTTTCATTCGATTCCAAAACACGCGAGCTTGTGGATTTTGGGGTTGAGAGGTTTTAGAGAAATGTTTTCCCATCAAATTCCTATCGCTTCGTTTGGGAGAATGCAGCGATAAGGCGCAATGTTTAAATAGTGGATTTTCCGTAATTGTGCGTTAATCTGGGGGAATGTCTTTGCGCCTTACTGCACATCTACACGCGCTGCATTTTTTGCCAATCGCCTTATAACTCACGCAAAGTTCGCCAAGTCCGAGAAGTTTTAGAGCCTTACTTTCGCGGCCCCCCCTGCATAGGCTGGAGTGGGAGCGTGGTTTAATGTTGGAATGCTTTAATGTTTGAATGTTTGAATGTTTGAATGTTTGAATGTTGGAATGTTTGTCCACTCTCAAAACGCATAGTTGAAAAACAGGAGCTGCGCCCGAAACAACAACCGCATACTCCCTCAAGAATTTTCCGCATAAAATTCTCATTTTATGTTATAATATCCGCGTCTCTTAAAACTTCTCAGTTCTTCTCAGTGTTAACTTCTCAGTGCTTCTCCGATTATCTCAGTTCTAAAAGGGTAATAGTTAAAGAAAGCTTCTAAAAAAAACAGTGTAGATTAACAAGAGGTAAGGTAGGGGCAGGTCGAATTCGAAAAGGTTCTAAATGGCTAATAAATATAAACATTCCGCTTATTATTATGCCTATCACTATGGTTGGACGTATAGTGAGGCTCGCACTTTTGCCGGGCAGTACCTTGATATGCATACTTACCGCCCGCGTTTCCGTTTGCGCCCTGGCGAGGAGTGGTCATACAAGAAGTGGAAAAAATGGCGTAATTCTCCCAAAGAGTTCGATTCTACTTTTTGTCCCCTCGCTTTGCTT
>CAJGDE010000099.1 GCA_904502135.1 Kiritimatiellia bacterium | reverse complement strand
TGGGCGGCCAAACCGACTCCACCAGATTCATGCATCGTCTCAAGCATATCATCGGCAAGGCGACGAAGTTTATCGTCAACGAACTCCACGGCCTTCGCCTTTTCGCGCAGAACCTTCTCGCCGTATTTATAAACCTTCATGACCATCTTACCGAAACTCCTGAATCAAACGCCTGTAGAACCAAAACCGCCTTCACCTCTTTCGGTCTCATCGACATCGGACGTTTCAACGATTTGCGCTATTGTTACGGGAGCTACGACGATCTGCGCTATCTTATCGCCTTTCGAGACGACAAAATCTTCAGAACCGAAATTGGCGAGAATAACGCCGACTTCACCGCGATACCCCTCATCAATCGTTCCTGGCGTATTCAAAACGGTGACGCCTTTTTTCAACGCAAGACCGCTGCGCGGTCTTACCTGCGCCTCATAACCGGCGGGCAACATCATCACAAGACCCGTATGAACCAAGGCGCGTTCGCCTGGTTTGATCGTCAAATCGTCTACGCTTCTTACATCCATGCCCGCATCTCCCGGATGTGCATATTCCGGGAGAATGGCGTCGGGATGGGTCAATTTGAATTTAAGTGTCATTCTACTTCTTTTACGGTTTCTACCGAAGAAATCTCGCCTGGCTGAAAGCCCATACGCTCAAGATTCCACTTCCTCCATGATTCGGGAATCTGACGACGCTGAATCATTGAAACGTCATTGAGAACCTGAGAACGGACAATCATCGCTTTGGCTGCATCACCCTCTTTACGCTCTTCGCAGATGACAAGAAGCGCATTGCCGGTCGAGGTAAGCGTAAACTTGCTCACTTCGCCCTTCTTGAGCTTCATCGCCGCGCGGGTGATGGCCGTCTGGTCGGGGAATACGCGATCTTTAAGATCGGCAACCGTGAAAGTAAGATTCGTCGAAACCTTTCCAGAGGCGAGAATCTCCTTAACACCCTTTGCGGCGATTGCTTCAACCTTCGCCTTGAAGGCGTCAGCTTTTGCGGCTCTCAAAACCTTGGGCTCGATAGCCTTTTTAGCTTCATCAAAGGTAGGCACGTGCTTTGGATCTTCAGCGACCTTTTCAATAAGCCAGACGGCCTTGGGCGACGTGACGATCCCATAGCGAAGGTCTTCAGAAGACGAGTCGAGCTCCGCTACGGCCGATTCAAAATTCTGCGCACCGGGCAAAATGAGCGACTTGTACGTCATAAATCCGTCAACATACTTATTGTCAAGAGTAAACCAGTCGCTCGTTTCGACCTTAAGAGAATCTTCTTTGGCGATCTCATCAAGACGAGAAGAGCCTTTCTTCGCCTTTTGCCCGTAGGCTCTGGCGGTTACATTCGTCTCAAAATACTGAGCCGCCGCGATAAGGCGCAATTCTTTTTCGATTTCCGCCTTGACCTCTTCGAATTTCTTCACCGTCTCGACCCCGTTCGTGTCGGTAGAGGTATATTTATCGACTGTGACATCGTAATGATCGCGCATATCATTCTCGCTTACCGACATCTTGGCGAGAACCTTGGCGTCGGTTGCGTCAAACTTGACATAGCGAATCTTCATGCGGTCCGGGAGCGCGATTGAATTCGTATTCTCCGCGTACCATTTCTTCATCATATTCTCGTCGACCTTGACCATATCGGCTTCTTTCTTCGACTGCGCGAAGCGAGCGACCTTTACGGTGAACTCATCAGTCATATCGGAAACAGCCATATCAAGCTCCATGGGAGAAGCCCAGGCGGCCGAACCGAGAACGCTCTCTCCAACACGCATAAGAGTCAAGCGACGCTTGAGATAGCTTTCAAACCTTTCGGGCGAGAGGCCGTTTTCCAGAAGAAGCTGACGGTAACGGGCGAAGCTGAAAGCGCCGTTGGCCTGAAAGCTCGGGTCTCTGCGGATCATTTCCTGAACATCCTGATCGGTCGCCGTCAAACCGCTCTTGTCCGCGACAACGATGGAAGCGTACATTTCCCACGCATTGCGGTTGACTTCGCCCTGATCAGTCTCAGTATCACGCTGACGGCCGAAACCGCGAATCTCCTGAACGATATCGCTGAAAAGCTCGGCGTCGACTTTCTCTCCGGCCAAGGTTCCGGCTCCGCCGGACTGACGATCTTCACGCTCGCGGGCGGAGAAGAGATCTTCGAAACAAAACGCCAAAGAGATTATAACGGCGAAAACGCCCCATACCCATTTGTTGCGAATCAATTTGTTGAATTGAAGAATAACCATTTTTTGCCTTCTTATCTTTTACCTTTTATTGTGTTAATTGAAATTTCAGACTTTTACTCTTCGGCCGAATCTGAGCTTGACTCTTGCGCCGCCTCACCGTCGCTCTGCGAAGCACCGTCGCCGGAAGCGGTAGACTGCGCCGCTTCAGCCGCGCGCTTGGCCAGGGCCTCCTGCTCTTCCTTGCTGGCCGCGACAAGCTCTCCCGTGTTGACCTCGGCGCGCCCTTCCGCAAAGGCGTAGTGATTCTTCATTTCTCCGGAAACGTCAAATGTCATCACCACTACGCTCATGCGCTCGCCGATCGAAGGAACCATGCGACCGATGCGGATTTTGGTTTCAGGAGAAAGATTCCACTTAAGAGAACTCTTTTCAACCTTTTTAACCATAACGCCTTCATCGTTAAATTCGCTGATCTCTTTTACGCCCTGATCAAGTTCGACCACATAGTCGCCGCTCTTGCCGTAAAGGAACGTATTCAAAAGATCGTGAGAAGAGCGGATCTGGACTTCATCGGCCGCATGCATTTGGGCTATTTTAAAGTGTCTGCCTTCAAGAGACAAAGAACCTGTAACGCACTTTACCGTCGCCTCATCGCCGTCGCCTTTGTTGGTGTAGGTGAAAAGAGAGGAGCCGGCAAGATTCTTAACGACAAACCCAGGGGACGTGACAAAGAACAAGCCATCCTTAAGGTTGTCGATAAGCTCAAGCTTTAAAACGCCGTTGCCGAGAACGACGGTGCGCGCTTTTTCACCAATCTTCTGATTGCGGGTCGAAAATGAGGCATCGCCCGAAATCGTTGCAATGCAGTCTGGACCGAAAGCTACGACCAAATGTCCCTGCCCTGATGTTCTGTAGGCAGAGCCAAGAGGATAGAACTTACCCTCCTCGGCGGCCTGCCACTCGGTTGATGAAGGCTTTTTAACTTCAACAGTCCCCTGAACGACGCGGCACAACGGCAACGGCGTAAACGGATCAGCTTCTCCGTCTTGTTTAGCCGCTTTAGCAGCAGGCTCCAAGAGCTGTTCTTCAACTTCGCTATACGCAGTCATCGCCAAAGCCGCAAGCGAAAAAGCAACGATTTTTTTCATGTTCATTTTAGCTCGTTTGTTTTTCTTCAGACAAGATGAGCTCCGTCGGAAGGATTAATAAGCTGACATTCCGGCTCGTCACCGAACTGAGCCTTGTATTCACGCGAAATCTGAGAAGCGATCTTATCAGCGGCCGTAGGATCGACAAGAAGGCAGCAGCTACCGCCGAACCCGCCGCCTGAAAGACGTGCGCCGTAAACCTCGGGTATTGCCTTTGCGGCATCAACTATCGCATCAAGCTCTTCACAGGAATTCTCGAACCAATTACGGCTGGATTCATGTGAATCGTACATAAGAGCGCCGAAACCCTTAAGGTCGCCCTTGTCGAGAAGTTCAGAGCCCTGAAGAACGCGCTCGTCTTCCCCGATCGGGTGAACGGCTCTCTTAGCCGTTGTCTCGCTAAGTCCACCGCGATAGAGCACCCACTCGGCCATCGTGACATCGCGAAGATGAGTGACCGGCTTTCTGAGAATGCTCGCGAAATACTTTGCCGCATCTTCGCAAGCCTGGCGGCGGCTGGCGTAAGCGCCGTCAACAAGGGCATGCTTCGCGTTTGACTTGACCATCATAAACGCAACACCCTCGCCAAGCGAGACGTTTTCGAATGTATTGTAGCGGAAATCACTCTTTACAAGCGCGCCCGCCTTGCCGTAAAGAGAAGAGGCCTGATCGAGAAGACCGCAAGGGCAACCCGCGAACGTATGCTCGGCCTTCTGACCGATTTTCGCAGTTTCTGTCTTGTCTTTCTCTATGCCGTACATTTTCTGAAGCGCCAGTAGCGTGCACATCTCAAGCGCCGCCGAAGACGAAAGACCCGCGCCCAAGGGGATATTTCCGAGGAACATCGCCTTGAAACCGTATTTCGCGTCGGCGGTCTTGCCGTCAAAAAGCCAGTTGAATGACCCTAAGACATAGTTCGCCCACGTCATTTCCTTAACCGGCTTAACATCGGAAATGTCGAACTCGACAGTCTCCATCAAATCAGCAGCAGTTAAAGAGCAGGTCGTACCTTCCGACTTCGAGACCGCGAAAAAAGTACCCTTGTCAATCGCGGCGGAGAAGACATAGCCTTCATTGTAGTCGGTATGATTGCCCAAAACTTCGATACGCCCAGGAGCATAAGCGACGATTTCGGGCTTCGCCCCCCACTTAGCTTCGAATTTAGAGACGAGTTCGTCGTAGACCTGCTGATTCTGCATTGCAAAAAACCTTTCTTACTTCTTTTGACCGAGCTTGGAACCGACGAGCGCGTAGAAAAGGACATACGCCAAAAGCGCAATCGTCATCCAGTAGCTGTTTAAGATTCCGATCTTATCGGCAAGCATACCCTGAACAGGGATGAGAACGCCGCCGAAGACCATCGCCATGAAGATGCCCGAGCCCATCGGCACGTACTTGCCAAGCCCCTCGGCCGCCATATTGAAAATTCCGCCCCACATGACAGACGTGCAAAGACCGCAGAGAACGACGAAGCACATTGAAAGCGGGAAGGACTTTCCAAATACCGTGACCATCTGTACTGGAGCAAACATCGCCGCTAGCACAAGAGCGATTGCTACAACAGAGCAACCGGTAATCATTGCGCGGGAAGAAACCTTTGAACCGATGGCGCCGCCGACGAGACGACCGATCATCATTGAGAACCAGTACGCCGCGACAACAGTACCTGCGACAGCGCCGCCGACATAACCAGGACCATTTACTTCAGTCATGTAGAGGTTGGCCATGGAAGGTATTCCAACCTCGATTACAATGTAGAAGAAAATAGCGATAGCGCCGAGCGTGAAGTGCGGGAACTTAAGGGTAGCAACGATATCCTTGACAACGGAAGATCCGCCGGAAAGACGAAGAGACTTCTCTTCGGCCGTTTCCATGTGAGGCTCGGGGATGCGGGAGAAAAGAACCACGAAAAACGCGAAGGCGAAGATGCCCATGGCGATCATAAGAGCAGGAGCCGCATCGGAGAAGGCCGTATCCTTGGTGATTTCGCCGATAAGCCAGCCGAGAACCATCGGAGAGAGCGTAGCGCCCACCGAGTTGAGAGAGCAGCCGAACTGCACGAGCTGATTGCCCTTATTGCCGCCGCCGCCCAAGGTGTTCAAAAGCGGATTGGTGACGAGGTTCAGCATGCACATTGAAAAGCCGGCGATAAACGCGCCTGTTACATAAACTGCGAAAGAACCGATATAGCCCGAAAGAAGCTGAACGCCGACGCCGACAAAGCCAACCGCAACTGCCGTAAGCGAAGTAAACTTATAACCCTTGCGCTTAAGAATCAAGCCGCCAGGAATACCCATAAAGAGATAGGCAAAGAAGTTCGCGAAGTTTCCAAGCTGGCTCAAAGCATTGGACGCCTGGAACTGAGCCTTGGCGATAACGCCCATAGAGGCTGCGAAATTCGTAACAAACGCGATCATGAAAAAGAGCGCGAACATTGTAGCAATAGCGATTACATTACCGCCTTTTGTTTCTTGTGTATCCATTTTAACTCCTATTATGGGTTTATTGTGTTAATTATACCCTAAAACCGCCCATTAGTCAACGAGCAGACGGCGAGATCGAGGAGCGCGATTTTATTTCGTTGAGTCATTTTTAATATGGTGTCGCGTCAGGAGGTGCCCGGAGCTCCTCCTCGGTCTCGACTCGCTACGGAGTTGTAACGCCTTTCGCGCTTAGACAACAAACCGTTTTCAGCCTGCCTTGCCTCGATAAAGCCACTGGTTGCGTACAAATGCCTCTCTTACGGCTACAATCCTTCGCGAGGTCTCACTCGGAGGACTCCGCTCCACCTCCTTTTGCGACGATATGATAACTTTGCTGAAGTATACTGCGCAAGCCGCGCGACGAAGGGGTAGCCGCCGCGTAAGCGGGTTGGTCGCCTGTGCAACTACTGTAGAGAGTTCCTTGTACTTTCCTTTCCGTCTTGCTTGTATTCCTGCCTTGTCAACGTGCGGCGTTTTTTCGCCTTAGCGGCACTCGCCTTTTGATATGGGCGATTAAATATAGAAATACCACGCTCATTCATCGCTCCTCACTGTCAAGTCTCACTTACGCCGCATGAAGCGTATATGCTATACGTCCTCCCCGGCGCACATCCTGGCTTCTCGCCACCATATCAAGCCTTATTTAGGCGAAGCATAAAAAAGATTAGCGAGGCATAGAAATTATATTTACGGCGTTGTGGTCGACGGTCTTGAAATTCTTTCCGTCGCCCTCGCGCCAGAAGCGGCCAGGCTTGAAGTTACCTGCCCCAAGACCGTATGCCGTCCCCTGAAGCGTATAAGAGATATATCCGCTCCAGCCGCCTGGCACTTCCTCCACTGCGCCGCGCTCACCTTCACTACCCTCTGG
>CAJGDE010000098.1 GCA_904502135.1 Kiritimatiellia bacterium | reverse complement strand
GTATAATGACCCGATTTTAAGCGAACTATATCACCACCTGAAATATTGGCCGCCTTCAAATAATTTGTCAGCATCATGGGGCTTTCCCATGAAGAGCCATCCCCTGTTCCGTCGGCATCCGGCGTTATGTAAATATTACGCGCATTAGCAGATAAAGAAACACCAAAGAAAAAAACAATCAAAAAACGAGAGAGTTTATAACTTAAAGTATTACCCCCCCCCCTTGAAAATATTAACGCTTATACAACTTCTCATTCTTTTTGAACCTCCATAAAACTTCTGTTTGTTTTGCAACCGTTCATATCGTATCAAAAACGATGTTTATCGTCAAGGCAACGGATGTGTGCATTCGTAACGAAATCTCTATGTAGATTCGTGACGCATTTAGCCTGTGAACATTGGATTTACCCAGCTTAAGCCTTGCAACCCTCCCTACCGAGCGCGGTAACTCATCTGCTACAACTGGATCCATATGGTATTACATAGCATTCACGAACCCGCCTCCTCGCGGTCTTCCAGCGCAGCTCACGGCACCATTGCCAGCAGCTTGGCGATCTCCTTCGCGTCGCGGGTGGTGTAGGAAGTAACGCGACGGCCGAGGCAGTTGACGGACGAGCCAAGGCCGTGCAGCTCGATGTTGTCGATGACGAGGAACCGGTCGTGGAAGTCGTCAGAGTAGGTGACGGCGAGACCCTTGTACTGTCGGTTGAACTTCACGATTTCGGTCGGCGTCGGCTTGCCGCGATCTTTACAGACAAGGCGCACCTTAACGCCAGGCCGCTTCTTCGAAAGAACCTCCAGCGTGACCGCATCAGAATAAGGGTCGACGAGTACAATCTCCGATTGTGCGCTTTCGATCAGGCGCGAAACATACCGCATCGAGTCAAACTCAGACTCGGCGGGCAAAATACCGCTTGGGAGCAAGTTGCCGCGATCAAGGGCTTCAAACACCGTGTCGATCCGCTTGTCCGTTTCGAGCTGTTTCAGTTCAATAGCGCCAAGCCGTTGGAGAACGCCTACGCTCGACATCAGAAAGCTCCTCATCGCAACAAATGCGTCCATTATGTCTATGCTCGTCTTTATGGCAATATCACTTTTCAATACCGTTGCCAGCATAGCTACACCCTGTTCTGTAAAGGCATAAACAGGAACATGCGAGAAGCGCAGGGATTTAAGGTGGTCACAATTTGTGACCACCTCCTCTTTTTCTGGCGGCGTCAAAGCGAAGCGAAACCTTTCAGGGAATCGTTCGACATTGCGTTTGACAGCTTGATTCAGCACCTTAGTAGGAACTTTGTACAATTCAGCAAGATCTCGATCCACCATAACACACTTGCCACGAATCTGTAGAATTCGGTCGCCAATCTTGCTACATGATGCACATTCTGCGGCAATGAATTCCGGCTTCAAGCCTACACATAATTGTTTTTCGCTGATTCTCATTACAACCTCCGGGGTATAGTAATCCTGTCTTAGCAGTAACCCCTCGCGGGAACTCCCCGCTGGTTGAATTGCCCCTGCTACGGCGGCCCGTTGGCATCGCTGATTCACGCCTTCAACGCCGTAGCTCGGCCTTCGGCTATCCCCTCGGCCTATCGGCCTCGGCCCTCAAAAGCTTCGCTTTTTCGGCGGTTACCCGGCATGAGTCGCCCGCGATTAAATCAGCATCATTTCCGATGGCCCTCCTGCACGATTTTTTAGACCGACATCCTCTTCGGAGAAAGCACTTAAATTATACCAAAATTTCCGCAGCTTGTGGGTGGTGGTTGTGAAGCGCTTGCGATGAATAAAGAGCATCAAGCGCGGCTATTGCACAGGCCGCCTCAACACACGGCACGGCTCTTAAAACAACACATGGGTCATGGCGCCCTTTTACATTAAGCTCAACATTACGCATAGCTGAAAGATCTATGGACTTCTGCGTTTTGAATATAGAGGGCGTTGGCTTCATCGCCACTCTAAGAACGATCGGTTCGCCGTTCGTCATTCCGCCGAGAATTCCGCCTGCATTGTTTGAAAGGACTTTTACCTCTCCATCAACAATACGATACTCATCATTGTTTTCGCTGCCCTTCATTCGCGCAGACGAAAATCCCGCTCCAAATTCAATACCTTTAACGGCCGGTATCGCGAAGACTGCCTGCGATATGCGATTCTCCATCCCGTAAAACATGTGCTCTCCAATACCTACAGGCATTCCGGTAATCCTGCACTCGATAATTCCCCCCACGCTGTCACCTTCAGCCTTCGCGGCAAGAATCGCCTCTTTCATCATCGATTCGTCTTTTTGCCCAGCAATCTCAACGGCTTGTGCACAAACTTCAACCCCTCGCTTTGCAAGAATCTGTTTTGCTATCCCCCCGGCGATGCAAAGAGGAGCTGTAAGTCTTCCAGAAAACTTTCCACCGCCTGCAAACGAATAGTTTTCGCCGAATTTTACACGTGCCGGCCAATCGGCATGCCCAGGGCGCGGCACATCTTTCTCATAATCGCCCGACCTTGTGTTCGTATTTCGAATTATGGCCCGTATCGTCGTACCGTCGGCGACAGAACCGTCGAAACCAGAAATGAATTGCGGCTCATCGGGCTCTTTTCTCGGCGTTGAAAACGGATCGCGCCCCGGAGCGCGGCGATCCATAAACGCCTGAAGCGCGGCAAAATCAATTTGCTCGCCCTTGGGGACAGACTCGATCAAAACTCCGATTTCAGGCGAATGAGATTCACCGAAAATCTCCACTTTAAACACTTCTCCGTAAACATTTCTCACGGCATTTCTCTTTCAAGCGAATTAAAATCTTCCCAAAACCCCGGATAGGATTTCGCGACAACACCGGCATCATCGAGCGTTACAGGCCCTCTGCAGGCTGTGGCAAGAACAGCCGCCGCCATTGCGATTCGATGATCGCCGAACGTCCTCACTCTCCCGCCGGCGAGATTTTTTTCTCCCGTCACGATAAGCGTATCATTTTCGATCCGTGCTTTGCCGCCACAACTGCAAACAAGCTCTTTTGTCGATTCAAGACGATCGGACTCTTTAATTCTTAGGCGCGCGCAATTTACAAAGCGTGTCTCTCCCTCCATCTGTGCGGCATGAGCGGCAAGGGCGGGAATGAGATCAGGAACGCAAGAAGCGTCAACAACCTTTTCGCCCAAAAGCCGCTCTACCGCCCTATCCCCTTGTTTGGATGTAGGATTTAAGCCGTCAACCTCCACACCCATCGCGAGGAAAAAGGCGGCCTGAGACCAGTCGCCCTCAACCTCACGGTTCGGAGAGATTGAATACTTTTGCGAACCGGGAACCTTCCACCCGCCAGAATACTTCTCGAATGTTATCCCCGCGGCAAGAAGAACATCTTCTGTAAGATCAACGTATGCGGAACTTTCAAGGACACCATCGATTTCTATGACACTATCCCAATCGGCCAACGGCAACGCCATTAAAAGGCCTGAAACGAATTGGGAAGAAACATCTCCCGGCAGCACATACCGCTCTTTTCTCTCAAATGGCATCGCCGGCCGCGACGCAAGACGCCCCTCGCACTTAAATTCGCCCTTCCAGCCCATTACGCCGGCAATGGGAGTGAGAAATCTGAGCGTCGAGCCGCTCTCGCCGCAAGGCCAGAGATTTCCGCCGCTGATCATCTCCTCAAGGCACGCGCGAGTTGCTTTCGTATCGTTCGATTCACCTCTTACTATCGGCCCTTCAACACCGCTTAACCGGGCGGCGATAATTTCACGGTGAGCAATCGATTTTGAAGATGGTATCAATACGCGCCCGCGTCTTAGACCTGGGAGTATCTCGAAATCTTTCATTTAAAAAAAGCGGCGCGACTTATATCGCGCCGCTTGACCTGCATTAGTGCTGATTGTAAGTGGCGTCTACTTCCTGCCATGTGCGAGAAGTGAAAAACTCAGAAATGGCCGTATCATATCCAGCCGTATGAGTAAACGCCTTTTTCATGAGCTTAAAGCGCGTATCAAGACCAAGTGTGCCGTTTTGAGCCTCAAGCTCAGATACAATGTTCATATAGTCTGCAGGGTCAGTGACGGAAGCGACGCGCAGATAATTCTTCGCCGAAGCGCGAACCATGCAAGGCCCGCCGATATCGATGTTCGTACGAGCCATCTCAGGGGTGACGCCTTCTTTGGCGACAGTCTCGCGGAACGGATAAAGATTCACAACGACCATATCTAGCGCCTTGGCGTCAAGACGCTTAATGTCCTCTTGGTGGGCATCGTTGTATTTCTCGGAAAGGATTCCGAGATAAATCTTAAAATCGAGCGTTTTGACAAGTCCGCCCTGCATTTCAGGCTGGCCCGTATAATCGGAGACCGCAACTAGCGTTCCTTCAGCGGCATCGCCGAGGATTTCTTTTATCTTCGTGTAAGTTCCGCCTGTCGAATAGATCTTAACACCAGGACAAGCCTTGATAAGGGCCGGAACAAAAGACTCAAGACCGGTCTTATCCGAAACCGACATAAGAACGTGCTTGATCTGAACACGATTATCAATCTCTGTAACGATATTCAATGACATTTTAGCAGACCTTTCAGATTACTTTGTGAAACGAACGACAAAGCCGCCGCCCTTGGCCGCCTTGAAGGTCATCTTCTCGTTGGCCTTGACCGACTTGGTCTCGTGGATATACTTTGAAGGTTCGACATTGCATTCGGGAGCATCGCGGAAAATTTCAGCCTTCCACTCGCCCGAGCCGAGAAAAGCGGTATCAATGACGATCTCGCGCTCGTTAGAATCGGTCATCGCGGCGGCATACCAGACATCACCCTTGCGGCGCGCTACCGCAGCGTATGTATCGATATCGCCGCCGAGACCGATCGTATCATCCCAAACGACGGGAGTTTCGGCCATAAACTTGAACGACTCCATATTCTTCTCGTACTTCGTGGGGCTATCGCAAAGCATCTGCAAAGGAGCCTCATACATCGCCATCATGGCCATCTGGCGGCAGCGCGTACCGACAGAGCCGGGGTTGACGGTATGACCTTTATATTTCCCGATAACGTAATTGTCCATCGCGCCCGGCGTGTAATCCATAGGACCTGCGGTCATGCGAAGGTAGTAAACCTTTATGTCGTTATCCATAAAGTCGTAACCGTTGTAGAACCACTTCATCTGCTCAAGGCCATGCACACCTTCATAGTTGAGGATGTTGGGATATTTGCGCTGCATACCAGCGGGACGATAAGCGCCGTGATAATCGACAAGCATTTTATGTTTTGCGCACGATGAGGCGAACTTCTCCAAAAAGCGCGTCACTTCACCATCGCCGCGATCCATGAAGTCGACCTTAAAGCCCTTGGCTCCGAGTTTAGAGAAATGCTCTACAACCTTATCCTCTTCACCGTAAACCTGCGCCCATGCCATCCAGAGAATGATGCCGACGCCCTTCTTGTTCGCGTAATCGATGATCGCCGGCACGTCTACATTCGGATGAAACTTCCAAATATTGAGCTTTTCGCTCCAGCCTTCATCGAGAATCACATACTCAACGCCCGTTTTTGCTGCGAAATCGACAAAGCGCAGATACGTCTTTGTGTTGCACCCGTTGTTACCCTGATTATCAAAGGCGTTCCACCAATCCCATGCGACCTTACCGGGCTTTACCCACGAAAAGTCAGAATCGGCCGCAGCGCCGTCGGCGAGCGCATAGACGATGTCCGCTTCACAAAGCTTTGAGGCATCATCTACAAGTATAAATGTGCGCCATGGGAAAGTGCGGCTGCCGGAAGTCTTGACGAGATAGTCGTCATATTTCGTGACGCGAACCCAGCGACCACCCTTTTCAAGAGTTTCTTCACCCCAGCCGCCGATGCGTTTAACACCCTTCGGCGCGCCTGCAAAGAGCGAATCAAAGCGAACCTCTTTGCCACAGCAAAGAGTCGTGTTTGTACGCGTAAGATTCCATATGGGATAATCGAGAACATTACTTTCGGTGACGGCAACGACCTTACCCCCGACTTTGTATGCGAAAGGCATATAGATGATATCGCCCGATGTTTTGACGTCTCCGGCCTTATACTTCTGGGCAACGGTCTCTTCGCAGCCGAAGTGCTTGCTCTTATTCGCCCATACGGCGGCCTCGGCGTCGGGGATGGTGAGAGCCGCCTTTTCGCAATCGACCGTAACCTCAGCTCCTTTCGAGATTTCGAAGCGGTAGGCAACACCGTCGTTTCTCGCGACAAGGCGCACGCCCCAATCACCGAAATCAGCAAATGTCTCGTTCGCAGAAAGGTCAACCTGAGCTTTTTTGTAAACGCTGGTCGAAATCTTACCAGAACGCTTCTTCACGGAAATGCCGTTCAATTCCGCATCCTGAGAAAGACACTTGCCGTCAATCTTCATGCCGATGGGCGTTTTGGCGACAACGGCGACACCGTCGCGGAAAACCTCATACGCTAACGGTTTTAAAGATAATTTTATAATATTGCGCCCATCAGGAGAGCCTGCTACCGCAACAGACGCTTTTTTAGCGCAACAATGATCGCAGCACCCAGCGACAATAAACGTCACAAGGGCCGTTACAGCCATTACCAATATGTTTTTCTTAATCATAGTAATCCTTTCTTTACTTTCATATGTAGAGCGATATTATATCAAATTCTAAGCCCTTTCTTCAAAGGCCGCTTGGTAAGAGATTAGTCGGCTGTGCAACTGCTGTAGAGTGTTGTTAGGAGAGAAAGAAGATAGTATTATCAAAACCGAGTTCTACTTTGAATAAGTGACTTGTCAAAATGCGGCGGATGTCGCGGCAACCGTGCTCCCGCGCTTATGCGGCCGGATTGCGC
>CAJGDE010000097.1 GCA_904502135.1 Kiritimatiellia bacterium | reverse complement strand
CAAACTTCGTATCCGCGCGATGTCAGGCGGTAAGTGTCGCCGTCTTTTTCCGCAAGACCGTTGCGAACTGACGTTTCCATGATTTCAGTCGCCCTCATCCTTTCTGAAGGCTCTATTTTCGAAATCTGAAGGCCGTTACGTGTTCTGAGAGAGAAAAGGTATCGTTCTTTTCTGTCACGCTCTTCGTCTACCTTCTCAATGCCCAATTCGTCGCTTTCTGCATCAAGCGACATCATGTTTTTTGTGCGCTTAAGACCTATTCTTCCGTGTGCGCCTTCGCCAAGGCCGAAATAATCTTCTCCGTTCCATACGGCAAAGTTATGCCTGCATTCATATCCCGGTTTCGACCAGTTTGATATCTCGTAGCGTTTTAGCCCCAGTTCCTGCAAAAAGGAGTCGATAATCGAAAGACGGTTCATCACGGTATCATCGTCAGGCAGATTGACTGAGCCGTTTTTTATTTTCTTTTCAAGAAGCGTTTTTTCTTCAACGATAAGCGAATACGCCGAGCAGTGGACAAGACCCCACTTTGCGAGTCTCGCGTGCTTTGGTGAAAGAGCTGTTTTTTCTCCTGGATAGCCGATAATTAAATCAATGCCCGCATTGCTGAAATATTCTTTTATCAGAAAAAAAGCTTTTTCTGCCTCACAAAATGTGTATCCGCGGCCCATTTCGCGGAGAATGCCGTCATCGAGCGACTGCATTCCCATTGATATGCGGTTAACGCCGCCATCGAGAAGCCGTTTTAGAAGATCTTCTGTAACATCAAGCGGATTTAACTCTACGGTCCATTCCGTTTCGCTGTCAACGCGCTTTTCCAATGATTTGAAAAGCGGCTGAAGATTGCAAAGGGCGGGAGTTCCGCCGCCGAAATAAACTGTCTTGAATGTAACTTGCCGGTCGGCGGCGCTAATCGCCTCCGAGAGCCTTTTTACATAGACTTCTCTAGTCTCTTTAGTGGAGCCTGAGCGCGAATGAAGCGCGCAGTAAGCGCACTTCATTCGGCAGAAGGGGAAGTGGACGTAGAGATTGTGCTTCAGCGCTTGAAATATTTCTTTAACTTGACCACTTTGTCGAGTTTTTCCCACGGGAAGATTTCGCGGCCGAAGTGACCGTAGGCTGCCGTATCTTCATACGACCAGCCTTTAGGTTTGAGAAGTTTCAGGTCGGCGATGAGCGCATAAGGCCTAAAGTCGAAGATCTTTCCTGAAGAAAGCATTTTCTCAAGGTCTTCGTTTGTCACGCCGTGAGCAGTGCCGAAAGTCTTAACACAGAAGGAGACGGGTGTGTCTACTCCGATGGCGTACGCTACCTGAATCTGGCAGCGATCGGCAAGGCCGGCGGCAACTATGTTCTTAGCGGCATAGCGTGTGTAGTACGCCGCGCTGCGGTCAACCTTGGAAGGGTCCTTGCCCGAGAACGCGCCGCCGCCGTGAGCAGCCATTCCGCCGTATGTGTCGACTATAATCTTTCGGCCGGTAAGCCCGCTATCTCCGCAAGGTCCGCCAACGACGAATTTCCCCGTTGGATTTACAAAGAATTTCGTCTTGGGCGTTAAAAGGCCTGTGGGTTTCAGGTATTCGCGGCAAAGTTTCTCGATCTTTCTGTAATTGGCTTCTGTCGCGCCTTTCTCCGTCGTCTGGTGTGAAAGAACCACAGTGTCAATTGCAATGGGGCGGCCGTCAGAGTATACGACGGAAACCTGGCTTTTTGAGTCGGGTCTCAGCCATGAATACTTTTTATCCGAGCGCCTGAGACGCGCAAACATCTCCACAAGAGCGTGTGAAAAGACGATGGGCGAGGGCATGTAACTTTCTGTTTCATTCGTCGCATAGCCGAACATCATCCCTTGGTCACCCGCGCCTTGAGATTTCTTCTCTTTGCGGTTGACGCCCTGCGCGATGTCGGGCGACTGGCCGTGAAGGTGCGATACGTATGAAAAAGTATCCCAACTGAAATTTTCTTCAGGTCTATTGTAGCCGATTTTCTGGACTACTCTTCTGGCGATTTTTTCAGTGTCGATCTTTTGGAAGTTCTTGGCGGTGATTTCGCCCATATTTACGACAACGTCGGGCCCCACCATTGTTTCGCAAGCTACATGAGCTGAAGAATCAGACTTAAGGCAAGCGTCAAGAATCGCATCGGAAATTTGATCGGCCACTTTGTCGGGATGTCCTTCCGAAACAGACTCCGATGTAAAAACGTGGCAATGTTCTTTCTTGGTCATTTTTTCATTCCCTGTTAGACTTACTTCTTTTTATGTCTCACGCGGGCCCCGAGGAGCCCGCGTCACAGACTGAAATGATTTGGCGGAGGGAGGGGGATTCGAACCCCCGGTACGGAACTTAAACCGTACGACGATTTAGCAAACCGCTGCCTTCAGCCACTCAGCCATCCCTCCAAATCGTTTGGCGGATATTATATCAAATCCGCTGTTCGCCGTCAACGAAGACGGCTGAGGGTTTCCAGCTGCGCGGATTTATGACTACGAGATCGGCGGTGTAACCCTTTTCCACTTTGCCCAGTTCATCGCCCCAGCCAAGTTCGATCGCCTGGTTCCAGGAGGTTGTTCTGACAAGGTCTTTGAGCGGAAGTCCCGTTACGTCATGGGCGTTTTTAAGCCCCATGCCCATCCAAAGCGTGGAGCCGGCGAGATTGCCGCCTTCCACGAGGCGCGCTTCTCCGTTTTCAAGTTTAACCTTAAGCCCGCCCATCTCAAACGCGTAGCCGTCTTTGCAGTGCGAGCATCTGAGCGAGTCGGTGATGATCTGCACATGCGCAAGATTGCGGCGCGTGAATACGAGCTTAAGCATGTCAGGGCAAAGATGGATCTTGTCGGCGATAACCTCAGTATTGAGGTCTTCAATCAGAAATCCCGCGCCGACCATGCCGATTTCGCGATGATGAAGGGGCGTCATCTGATTGCAGAAATGAGTTAAGTGCCTAAGCCCGTTTTTGTAGGCAGGCATAAATTCTTTAAGTTTGGCTCCCGTGTGCCCGCAGCTCGGCACAACGCCGCATTTAAAGCAGTCCTTGGCGAATTTCGCGCCGCCTTCTGTTTCAGGCGCGTAGGAAATGAGCTTAACAGGATAGACTTTCGCTATCGCTTTCACTTCCGCGATGGCAGGCTTGCGCACGAAGGCGGGGTTCTGCGCGCCGCAGCACTTTGAGTTGATGAAAGGCCCCTCCAAGTGGATGCCCGGCACTTTTGCATAGGGCGAACCCTTGTCGGCGTAGTTCTTTGCGTTATTGGCGGCGACTAAAAGTTCCTCGTGGCTTACGGTGAGGGTCGTAGGCAGAAATGTCGTTACGCCTTCTTGGAGTTTCGCCTTGGCAATTTCGAAAATCGCCTTCTCGTCCGCGTCGCAGAAGTCGTATGTAAGAGCGCCGTGCGTATGAACGTCGATAAAGCCAGGCATGACGTATTGGCCTTTAACGTCGACGATCGTTGTTGACTTATCAGGTTTCGCAAGCGCTTTCTTCGCGCTTACTGATTTTATCTTTTTCCCTTCAAGAACAATTGTCGCGTTTTCAATATCCACACCCGGGGAAATTACGTGGGCGTTGATGATGATTGTCTTTTGCATTGTATGGACTCCTTGAGTTTTGGTTAATACGGAAGTTGCTTTTGAAAAAATCGTCGATTGCTTTCAAGGGATTATATCACATTTATCCACTCCAAGGCTACTTGCGGCTTTTAAGTTCCGCGATTCTGTCGCGTAGATATGCGGCGCGTTCAAATTCGAGCTGGTCGGCAGCCTCAAGCATATCGCGCTTCATCTCTTCGATAAGTTCCGCAACATCTGCCGAAGAAGCGGGGTCGGCAATGGCGGCTTTCGTGTTTTTGGCGGCTGCCTTGAACACATAGGCGCTTTCGTTTAGTGCTCGTTTCACGGACTTTGGAACAATGCCGTTTTCCTGGTTGTACGAAATTTGTTTTTCGCGGTGGTTTTTCGTGATGCGCAGCAATTCCTTTATGGCGGATGTTTTTTTATCGGCGTATAATATTGCCCGCCCGTTGACATGCCGGGCGGCGCGCCCTACCATCTGCACGAGAGAGGTGGTCGATCTTAAAAAGCCCTCTTTATCGGCGTCAAGAATCGCCACAAGCGCGACTTCCGGAATATCTAATCCTTCGCGCAGAAGGTTTATCCCCACCAGCACATCAAATTCGCCTTTGCGAAGGCGGCTTAAAATTTCAATTCTGTCGATAGCGTCTATGTCGGAATGCAGGTATTCTACACGGATGGAGATTTCACGAAGATAGTCCGTGAGGTCTTCTGCGCTTTTTTTCGTAAGCGTCGTGACAAACACACGTTCTCCCTTTTCGCTGCAGAGGCGAATTTCTTCGATCAGGTCGTCTATCTGGTTTTTAAGCGGGCGGATTTCAACTTCAGGGTCAAGAAGCCCCGTGGGGCGAAGAACCTGCTCTGCAACTGTCGACGAAGAGGCGTATTCATATTCGCCCGGTGTGGCCGAGCAATAGATGATTTGTCCCGTTTTGGAGTTGAATTCGTCGAAAGTTAAGGGTCTATTGTCTTTTGCGCTCGGTAGGCGAAAGCCGAAATCCACAAGGCGCTGCTTTCTGGCCTGATCGCCGTTGTACATGGCTCTTACCTGCGGCACTGAAACGTGGCTTTCGTCGATTATCGTTAAAAAATCGTCCGGGAAATAATCGATCAGGCACTCGGGGGCGCTTCCCGGGGCGCGGCCTGAAAGGGGGCGCGAGTAGTTTTCTATCCCGTTGCAATACCCGAGCTCGCGCATCATTTCGATATCGTATTGCGTTCTTTCGCGAAGGCGCTGCGCTTCGAGAAGTTTTCCCTTTGATTCGAAGAATTGAAGGCGATCTTTAAGTTCTGCTTCAATGCGCTTGAAAGCCGCCTCGAATTTGTCTTTTGAGATGACGAACTGCTTGGCGGGAGTTATTACCGCAGCGGGCATCGTTACTATGCTCTTTCCCGTTAAAGGGTCGATCTCTTTTATTGATTCTATCTCGTCGCCGAAAAATTCAACGCGAACGGCTTTCGTTTCGTACGCGGGAAAGATGTCGAGCGTATCTCCGCGCATTCGAAAAGTTCCGCTTGAAAAATCAATGTCGTTTCTCGTGTACTGCGCTTCGACGAGTTTTGTAGCAAGCGTAGATCTCGATATCGATTCGCCGACTTTGAAGCCGACGGCAAGGTCTCTGTATTCATCGCTTTCGCCAAGACCGTATATGCAACTGACGGACGAGACGACGATGACGTCGCGTCTTGCGATTAGAGCGTTTGTCGCGGCTAGACGGTAACGCTCGATCTCCTCGTTTATCGAGGCGTCCTTTTCTATATATGTGTCGGTTTGGGGGATGTAGGCCTCAGGCTGGTAATAGTCGTAATATGAGATAAAGTATTCTACCGCGTTTTCGGGGAAAAATTCCTTAAGCTCGGCAAATAGCTGCGCGGCAAGCGTTTTGTTGTGGCTGAGTATGAGGGTGGGGCGGTTCCATTTTTCGATGACGTTTGCCAGAGTAAACGTTTTTCCTGAGCCGGTGACGCCTTGGAGAATAAGCCTGTCATCCCCGCGTTTAAGCCCGTCCACGAGAGATTTTATCGCTTCAGGCTGATCGCCCGTCGGTTTGAGTTTGGATCTTAGCTTAAAAAGTCTTTCCGACATAATATAAGGTTCTCATTGCCCGGCGCTTGGATTTTCTTCCTGCAAGGTTTTGTTTTTCATGGCGTATGCGATAAAGATGGCGCCAAGAGCCGCCAACGCGATAGAGATTGTCTGGCTTATCGAAAACGGACCTACCGCCGCTCTGGGGTCTCCGCGAAGGTATTCTATGCAAAAACGGATTGCCGCATAGCTGATCATGTATATGCCCGTTGAAAGACCGGGGCGGGAAGTGATGGATGGATTGCCCGGTTTTGACTTTAGCCTAAGAATCAACAGCGCGGCAAAGAGACTTAAGAGGGCAGCCGCTTCAAAAAGTTGTGTCGGAAGAACGCTTACGAGCTGGCGGTTGTGTTCGTACCAGCTGGGGCTGCCAGGGGGGAAGGTGACGGCGCACCATGCGTTGCTATCGCGTCCGTAGCAGCAGCCGAAAAAGAAGCATCCTATACGCCCGAAGGCGTGACCGAGCGGCAGGATTATGCTCATCAGATCTGAAATCTGCAAGGTCTTTTCTTTTTTCGTGTAGCACCAGTGAAAGAATATGAGAAGCGCGAGAATGAAGCCGCCGAAGAACATAAGTCCGCCCTGGTCTATTCTGATGATTTTCAATGGGTCGCAGGCGAACTCGCTTTTCCAGTGTTCAATCACGTATGCTATGCGCGAACCGATGATGCCCGCTATCAGAAGTCTTACGAGAAGATCGCCAAGATCTTTCCGGCGGCTGAGTTTTTCTAAAAGCCACCAGCACAAGATAAAACCGCCGGCCATGCATGCCCCGTAAGTTTTAAGATGAAGAAAGCCGATATCTATTAAATCAGGAAACATAAGTAAAACCTCAATTTGTTATTTTCGTTGAGAGTATATTATCCTATAAAATAGAGTGTAAATCAAGCGGGAGGATTAGAATGTTGGAATGTTAGAATGTTTGAATGTTAGAATGTTAGAATGTTTGAAGAATGAGGGTTTAGGAAGTTTAGGAGGTTTAGGAAGTTTAGAGTTTAGAGGGAAAAGATATCCTTTCTCGAACTCGAACTCTCACCTCGAACTTCTATTAGTTGATAGTTCGAATTCGAGAGTGGAATTTTTAGTTTGGGTGTAGAGATTAGGTGTAGGTGTAGAGCGGATGGTTTTATCCTTTCTACCGCTACGACTAACCGCTAATCACTAACTCCTGACTCCTAACCCCTGACTCCT
>CAJGDE010000096.1 GCA_904502135.1 Kiritimatiellia bacterium | reverse complement strand
GCGAAATACCTAAGCGAGTGAAGAGTGACGAATCGGCGAGTCGAACGATGTCGAAAGTGCCAACGCGGCGTTTATTCGCCCCGTCAGCGGGACGGAACCTTTTCAGATGAGGCGATTTGCGCAGGACTGCGACCCGAAGGCGTACTCGTGTACGGCGAGTGGGAGCAAGGACGCGCAAATCGCCCATATCAAAAGGCGAGTGCCGCTAAGGCGAAAAAACGCCGCACGTTGACAAGGCAGGAAAGGAAGGATGGAAAACACAAGGAATTCTCTACAGCGGTTGCATAAACGACATAACCGCTTACCATTGACATAGTGAGCGTAATGCCCTATAATTAACGGAATATAAAATAAGGGTCGTAAAATGAAAAAATGTATAACACTACGTATCATCGCTGCGCTTGTCGCGTTAGCTTCGCTTTCCGGATTGGCCGATTTGACCGTGAGCAAGTCGAAAATTTCGCCGCCGACGCCGAATGTCCTGCGTACAGAGGCTAATTCTCCAATCGTCAAGGAGGTGAGCCTTGAAACGCAGTTTGTCGTCTGCGGAGGAGGGCTTTCTGGCATTTGCGCTGCGATATCGGCCGCGAGACGCGGAGTCAAGGTCGTGCTCGTGCAGGATCGTCCCGTGCTGGGCGGCAACGCCTCCTCCGAAATGCGTATGGGCATCATGGGCGCTGCGGGCGACCACAATAAAGAAGCGGGCATTCTTGAAGAACTGCAGCTTAAAAACTTTTACTATAATCCTTTGCTGCGTTATACCGTCTGGGACGATGTTATGTATTCGGCCGTTGTTGAAGAGCCGAATATAACGCTTCTTTTAAATACGTCCGTTGATGGCGTGGAAATGAAGGATGGGCGCATCGCCGCCGTGAAAGCGTGGAACTCTAACGCTTATACGCGCTATGTCATCGCGGGCAAGCTTTTCGCAGACTGCACAGGAGATGGGATTTTAAGACTTTCGGGCGCTAAATTTCGCCACGGGCGTGAATTGCGCAGTGAGTTCGGTGAAGATTTTCAGCAGGGCGAGGGCGGCGACGGACGCACGATGGGAAATTCCATTCTTCTGCAACTTCGTAAAACTGAAGAGGATCATCCGTTTCATGCGCCGTCATGGGCGTACAAGTTCACCGACGAGGATTTTGTGAACGACGCCCAGCCCAAAGATAAGGGCAAGCGTTATTCTTATAAACGGCTTTATCCAGAAAACAACAATTTCTGGTGGATCGAGTTTGGCGGTAATTTCGACACGATTGGCGATGCGAACGCTATTCAGCTCGAGCTAAAGAAGATCGCCTACGGTGTGTGGGATTACATGAAGAATCATCCTGACGGGCGATGCAAGGGCTATGATCTTGACTGGATCGGCTCTCTACCCGGAAAGCGTGAAAGCGTTCGTTTTATCGGGCCTAAAATTCTCACCCAGCACGATGTCATGTCTGGCGGACACTTTGAAGATGTCGTAGCCTATGGAGGATGGACTCTTGATGATCATCATCCTGACGCCTTCTGGAAGAAAGGTCATTTGAGTGAGCATCACTTCTGTCCTTCTCCTTTTGGCATTCCATTCGACTGTCTTTATTCGGTAAATATCCCGAATCTTATGTTCGCGGGGCGCGATATTTCAGTTACACACATGGCTCTTTCGGCAACTCGTGTGATGGCGACATGCGCGATGATCGGCCAGGCTGTCGGCACCGCCGCGTCTGTTGCTTTTCGTCACGGCGCAATTACACCTGCCGAAGTGCGCGCGCGTCATATCGCCGAACTTCAGAGCGCTCTCGAAGATGACGACTGCATGCTGCCGTTTCGCTGGCGCAAGGTAAGTGCTCTTACGGCGGAGGCGAAAACAGCGAAGGAGAACGAGCCTCTTAGAAACGGAATTGACCGCCCGACCGTCGACAAAAAAGAGAACGGCGTCTGGGTTGAGCCCGGTTCACAGACGATTGTTTATGAATGGGAAACTTTACGTTCCCTATCAGGGGCGAGAATTATTTTCGACTCGGTAATGAAGACGCGGAACAAGCGTATGAAGAAGCTTGAAGCTGAACACACTCGCGTCAAGATGCCGGCTCCCTTAGCTAAGCGCTTTCGCATAGATGTGCGGTGCGATGGGGTATGGAAGACAGTCTACAGCGACGAACTTAACATTCTTCGTTTCAGGAAAGTTGCTTTTGCTCCCGTCAAGGCTGATGCGATGAGACTTGTGGTCACTGAGGCGTGGGGCGGAGAAAAAGCTCATATTTTCGCGTTTGACGCGTTATAAAAAACAACGACAGTAATGAAGAAAAAAGGAAAGTGTGTATGAATAAGTTGATTGTTAAGATGAATTTCGCCGTTGGCGCAACGCTCTTCGCGTTTTCGCTCCACGCCGTTCAATTGCCTAAGATATTCGGTGACGACATGGTTCTTCAGCGCTCGCAGCGCGTTCCTGTCTGGGGAAAAGCGAAGAGCGGAGAAAAAATCACCGTTGAATTTGCAGGGCAGTCTCTTGTGACACAGGCCGGTAAAGATGGCAGATGGAGAGTTGACTTAGAGCCTCTTGAAGCGGAATCGAAAGGTCGTGATTTTCGCGTCAAAGGCGAGAATGAAATAGTCTTTACCAATGTCGTGGTCGGTGAAGTGTGGTTCTGCTCTGGCCAAAGCAACATGGAATACCCTATGTGCGGCCTTGCGCATTGCAAGACGCGCAGAATAAAAAACTGGGAGAAGGAGAAGCTTTCGGCGAACTATCCTCTTCTTCGCCATTTCAAGGTTCCCCGGACAGCTTCTGAAAAGCCGCTTGAAGATGTTGTAAAGGCAAAGTGGGTGAAGACAACGCCGGAAAGCGTTCGCCCTCAGAGTGCGGTCGCGTATATTTTCGGCGAAACGCTGATGAAGGAGCTTGGCGTTCCCGTAGGTCTCATCAACTGTTCGTGGGGCGGCACACGTATCGAAGCGTGGACTCCCGCCGCGCATCAGGATGATTTGTGGCTTTTGCAGAATCTTAAAGCGTGGAAGCGCCGCCAGGATGTGCCCACCGTTCTTTGGAACGGGATGGTGTCAGGCCTTGTTCCTTACGCGATAAAAGGTTCGATCTGGTATCAGGGGTGCGCGAACCGCGCCGACGGGGCGGCGTATCTTGATAAGACCGTCGCTCTTGTTCGCGGCTGGAGACGTGAATGGGGGCAGGGGGATTTTCCGTATTTTCTCGTGCAGCTTGCACCGTTTAAGTATGATAATCCGAAAGGCGGAGTGCTGCCAGTTATCCAAGAGACTCAGGCTCGTGTTCCGCAGAGAGTTCCCAACAGCGGCTATACGGTCATCAATGATGTCGGCAATATAAACGACATTCATCCAGACGACAAGCGTACGGTGGGAATGCGCTTAGCAGATCAGGTTCTTGACCGCGTATACGGTAAGTTCACGCGTCCGTGGAAGACGCCTGTAGCCGTCAGCGCGAAAGTCGAAGGCGCGACGGTCCGTGTCAAATTCGAGAACGCCGAAGGTTTGAAAACGCGCGATGCTCTTGCGCCGACGAATTTTGAGCTTTGCGCCGCGAAGGGGCAGTGGAAAAGCGCCTGCGCGAAAATCGAGGGCGATGAAGTTGTATTGACGGCTGAAGGAGTTACCGAGCCTACAAATGTCCGCTTCGCCCCCTATAACGCTTCGACGCCGAATCTCGTAAACGGCGCGGGCCTTCCGGCAGGTCCGTTCAGAATGAAAGTTGAAGTGACAAAATAAAAAATAAGGATGGTAAGTTATGTGCGCTAAAATAAAAACGGTTTCCTTGTTTTCGGCTATAATCGCTTTCTCGGCTTTGGCGGCGGATTGGACTATTTCAATCGATCCATCGGTTCGGGTAGGTGTGATTAAGCCCATGAATGCAGTCAACTGCGGGCCGTGCAGTCCCAATAGTGTTCAAGGCAAGGCGTATAAAGCGGCTAACATACCGTTCGCGCGCACGCATGATATGAACCACAGCTGGACATACGGCGGACCGTATATAATTGATATTTCGGCTATATTTCCTAATTTTGACGCTGATGAAACAAAGAGCGAAAATTACGATTTTGCGCTTACAGATAGGGCGTTGGATTGGATGTTCAAAGCAGGAACCAAACCGTTTTTCAGGCTCGGTCAATCCATTGAGCCGTGGGGAAAGACATATCATGTAAATCCGCCAAAGGATTATGCTAAATGGGCGCGGATATGCGAGCGCATTATCGCGCACTATACCGAAGGATGGGCGGATGGCAAGAAGTGGGATATTAAGTATTGGGAGATTTGGAATGAGCCTGATTTGGACAAAAAGACGTGGACAGGGACAAAAGAGGAGTTTTTTGAGTTTTTCAAGGTGGCGATTACGCATTTGAAATCGCGCTTTCCTGATCTTAAGATCGGAGGCCCCGCTATGGCGCATCCATTCAGGTGGAAGGACTTTTTTATTCCCGCTTGCGCTAAAGCGAAACTCCCGCTTGATTTTTATTCATGGCACCGTTACGTTTCAGATGCGCGTGAGGCGTCGCGTTTAGGTAGAGAAGTGCGCGAATATCTTGATAAGCACGGCTACGAAAAGACGGAGTCGATTTATAACGAATGGAATTATGTAAAGGGCTGGCGAGGCGGCGAATGGCGTTATTCTCGCCAAGTCGAAAGCGGCGCATATAATCAAAAGGCGGCCGCTTATGCGGCGGCAATGATGGTGGAATGTCAGAATTCGCCTATCGATATGGCGATGTATTACGATGTGCGCACTTACGGCGGAATGAATATTCTTTTCGAGTCGATTACTCACCAGCCGATGCGCGGATATTATCCTTTTTACGCGTGGGGACGGATGCTCAAGGAATATCCGGAACAAATCAAATGTACGCTTGATCCGAAAGACAAAGAGATGAATGATCTTTTTGCGGTTGCGGCGCGTTCAGATACGGGCAGACTTGCTATTTATCTCTCGCGCTACACGAATGACGATAATGTTCGTAGGGACATTACGGTTCGCTTCAATCTCCCGAAGGCAAGGCTCTATCGTTGCCACTTGACCGATGATTGGCGCATTTACACGGAGTATCCGCTCGAAGCGACTGCAGATGGAACTATTGAGTTGACTTTAGTTCCATCCTCTTTCGCGTTTATTGAAGTTGAGTAAAAAAAGCGGCAGAGGAAAGGGTTTAAGTCCGTGATAGATCGAAGAAGCTTCGTTTCTACAGGCGTTGCGGGCGCGGCTGGGCTTTTTATGCCGCAAATTCTCGTAGCCAAAGAACGCATGGTTAAAACGCCTCTTATGCTCGACACTAAGCGTATGGCGATTCACGACGGCCCTGGCATGCGCACGACATTTTTTGTAAAGGGCTGTCCTTTGCGGTGTATTTGGTGTCATAATCCCGAGTCTATTCATCCTGATGTCCAGCATGCGCGATTTAAACATTTGTGCAAGCGTTGCAAGAAATGTACTTTTTCAGAGACGACATGTCCCACGCGAGCATTTAAAGTTTACGGCAAGCCATGGACGATTGATGCGCTGGTTGCAAAAGCGCTTGAGGACAAGCCCTTTTACGAGCGTACCGGCGGCGGGGTGACTCTTTCTGGCGGCGAGCCGCTTTTTTATTGGGAGTGGGCGTATGAGTTTTTTTCAGCCTGTCGCAAGGCAGGTCTCACCACATGCCTTGATACATCTCTTTACGCGCCGCCAGCTGCAATAGAAAAACTTTTGCCTGTAACTGACGTGTGGCTACCTGATTACAAGGCGGAAGATGAAAGTATTCACATCAAGTGCACCGGTGTTTCTAATAAGATTATCAAACGCAATTTAGAGCGTCTCGTTCAAGCGAAGGCGAAAATGCAAGTGCGTCTTCTTGTTGTGCCGCGTTATACTGATGGAGCTGATTTAATTAAGCGCCGTTCGTACATTCGTTCTCTCGGAATACGCGATTCTGATATTGTAGAACTTGAGTATCTTGATTATGCGCGTTCTAAATATTTGGCGCTTGGGATGAAAGACACGATGCCGCCAAAATAACGGCAAGCGGTTATGTCGCCCATGTAACCGCTGTGGAGTGTTCCTTGTGCTTTCCTTTCCGTCTTGCTTGCGTTCTTGTCTTGTCAGCGTGCGGCGTTTTTTCGCCCAACGGTACTCGCCTTTTGATATGGGCGATTTTTTAATATAGAAATACCACGCTCATTCATCGTTCCTCTCTGGCGAGTCTCACTTACGCCGCATGAAGCGTGTATGCTATATGTCCTCCCCGGCGCACATCCGGGCTTCTCGCCACCATATCAAGCCTTATTGAGGCGAAGCATGAAAAAGAATTGAGAATGTTCCGCATTAAATTCTCATCCATAGGACATTAGAAAAAACTCCTGTAAAAGCGAATAGGCGCGTACAGGGTCAGATATGGTTGCCACCGTAAATTAGGGCAATTCTTCACCTTCACCTCTCACCTTCACCTTAATATGCTATAATTCTCTCGACCAACGAACCCTGACCGTCTCCGACATGAACTTGAACGGACAGATTGACTGGAGCGACACCGACCGTATCGTCTCGAACGACACGCGGTACATCTCTCTCAATGGTTCTTGGTGGCGCGAAAGTGGCATGAATACAACATATACAGTAAAACATATACAGAAGGGGCAGACCCTTTTTATCAAGGAGGTTGTTGGATGAATAAGAAACGATCTCTGGTCGTGTTTGGCTTGACTGTCCTGGGCGTCTGTTCGCTCGACGCGGCGCAGTTTCTGACGCAGGCGGAGATACGGGCGCGGCTTGATGAGCTTTACATGCCCTTGTCCGATGGCTCAATCCGTTGGGGATACCGACATGTTGACCGATGCTACAACACGCGCGGTCCGTTCAAGCCGTACG
>CAJGDE010000095.1 GCA_904502135.1 Kiritimatiellia bacterium | reverse complement strand
GGCTACTTCGACGAGAAGGGCGCATTCCATGCCGGTCATAAAGTGGAGACGCTCTTCGGGATGCCTTACGGTGTAGGACAGCTTATCATGATTCCTCTCTGTCTCGTGATGCTGTATCTCGCTATCGTCAAGGGCTTTGAGCCGCTTCTTCTTCTGCCGATTGGTTTCGGAGGATTGCTTGCGAACTGCCCGCTCTCTGGCGTTACGGCTCCTGCGATGATGCACTCAGGTGTCATTTCATTCCTTGAAAGCGGCATTCCTGTAATGTCGGGCGGTATTATTGAACCTGGTGGCTTCCTTCACTACTTCTTCTCGTTCGGTATTGATACGGGTATTTTCCCGATCATGATCTTTATGGGCGTTGGCGCGATGACCGACTTTGGCCCATTGATTGCTAACCCGAGAATGGCGCTCTTGGGCGCCGCAGCACAGTTCGGCATTTTCTTTGCGCTTTTCGGAGCTCTTGGACTTGCTGCTGTTTTCGGTAACGACTTCTTTGGTTGTGATCCATTGAAGGCTGCCGCCTCCATCGGCATCATCGGCGGCGCTGACGGTCCTACGGCCATTTGGCTCACCTCGCGTCTTGCCCCGGACCTCCTTGGCGCAATCGCAGTTGCGGCGTATTCCTACATGGCTCTCGTTCCGATTATTCAGCCGCCGATCATGAAGGCTCTCACCACCAAGGAAGAGCGCCTCATCAAGATGCCGCCGCTTCGTGAGGTTAAGAAGATTGAGAAGATTTGCTTCCCGCTGATCGTGCTTCTCCTCTGTGCGGTTCTCCTTCCCTCGGCAGTTCCTTTGATCGGTGCCTTGATGCTCGGTAACCTCGCTAAGGAGGCGGGTCCTTCCGTAGCTCGTATCGCCGATACGATGTCGAACGCGCTTATCAACATCGTGACCATCATGCTTGGCCTTTCGGTCGGCTCGAAGCTTGCGTGCGAAAAGTTCCTCTCCGGAACAACACTTGGCATTCTCGCTCTCGGCCTTTGCGCATTCTGCGTTGGAACTGCCGCAGGCGTCTTGATGGCGAAGCTCATGAACGCTTTCTCTAAGACAAAGGTTAATCCGCTCATCGGTTCCGCCGGCGTTTCTGCCGTTCCGATGGCCGCCCGCGTCTCCAACAAGGTCTCGCTTTCTGAGGATCCGACGAACTTCATCCTCATGCAGGCGATGGGACCGAACGTGTCTGGCGTTATCGGTTCAGCCGTAGTCGCGGGCGTTCTTTATACGCTCTGCCGCTAATGGCAAGATGAACTCAGATTCATCAACAACGATCGCCGCGATCGCAACCGCCCCAGGAAAGGCGGGCGTCGCGGCGATACGCGTTTCAGGGCCGTTTGCGTGGGATATTGCAAAAGCGCTAACAGGTAAAACTATTGAGCCGACGTCGGCGCCTAAAGTGCTTTATTCATCTTTGCGGCATCCTGATGAAAAGCGTGATCTTATTGATGATGCGCTTGTTTTGTATTTTAAGGCACCTCGCTCGTATACAGGAGAAGATGTTGTAGAGTTTCATTGCCATGGCGGCTATATTACTCCCAATCGTGTTTTGGAAGCGTGTTTCGCCGCAGGTGCGCGTCTTGCTGAGAGAGGCGAGTTTACCCGCAGAGCTTTTTTAAATGGTAAGCTTAGCTATGAAGAAGCTGAAAGCGTCATAGATCTTATTGACGCGAAAACTTCACGTGCGGCCGCATCTGCGCTTGAGGGACTGAGCGGCAATCGCTCGAATGAGCTGCGCTCTCTTTATGATAAGACATTGGCATTGTCAAGCAGGTTAGAATATTCGCTTGATGTTGACGAAAGTGATCTTACGGATGAATTTACTTTGTCAATTCAGAACGAGGCGCTTGAACTAACGCGCGATTTGAAGTTGGTCCTGAAACGATCGCGTGAATCAAAGATTTTACGGCGTGGGTCGCTTGTTGTTTTGTCAGGCGAGCCTAACATCGGAAAGAGTTCTCTCATGAACGCTCTTCTTGGAGAGAATCGCGCTATCGTAAGCGATATTGCTGGAACAACGCGCGATTCGATCGAGGAGTGGCTTGATATCGACGGTTGGCCAATTAGGCTTGTTGATACGGCAGGTCTTCGCGACACTGAAGATTCCATTGAAGCTGAAGGTGTCGAGCGCTCAAAGAATTTGATGGCTCAGGCTGATATTGTTTTGCAGCTAGTAGAAAAACCATGTAGTCCATCTTCAAAGAAGAGTATCGTTGTCGTCACAAAGTGTGATCTCATAGCCACAAAGTCAAGCGAATGTGTTTTTACATCAGCTAAAACGCTTGAGGGCTTAGATGATTTGCGGTTGGCTATCGCGAGAATGTTAGAAAGAAATGCTGACTTAACCGCTGTTGATGGAGATTATGCATATACAAACGGCCGTGAGGACGCGCTTTTGTCTTCGCTTTCACTTCTTTCAAGCGAATCTTTCAAGGTAGAGAGTTTTGATCCTGTTTTGGCGGCCAATGATGCCCGTAGAGCAGCGCAGATATTGGGTGAGGCGATAGGAGCAGAATATTCGTCCGATTTAATTGATAATTTATTTTCTCGCTTTTGTGTGGGGTAGTAGGGGGTGAATGTTAGAATGTTAGAATGTTGGAATGTTAGAATGTTTGAATGTTAGAATGTTGGAATGTTTGAATGGGGGTTTGGAGATTAGGTGAAGGTTTGAGGTGAAGGTGAAGAAGGGCGAGTTCGAGTTGATAGGTCGAGTTCGAGAGTGGAATTTTTAGTTTTAGGTGTAGAGATTAGGTGTAGGTGTAGTTGTTTCCAAAATCGAAAGCCATCAATTTTCGAACGACTAAGTCGTGAAATGCCAGCGTCGTTGCGACGGTTGTGATATGCGTTTTTATTGTAATTACAAGTAGAGGGAAATCGATGTCACAGTCCGAGATCAGAATGTGTGCCGGTATCGGCAAGAGTCAGAATGAGGATGTCGTTCTGAATCTTGTAGATAAGCACCCAATCATTTTCGATGTGGCAATCGCGAAAACCGACAAGATTGCCGGTAAGCGCATGGTCGCGGTATTTTTGGGGAAGCGGGGTGTCATTCGAAAGCATCTGAACTACAGCTTCAAGCTTGTCTATGTCCTTCCCGCGCCTAAGCATTTTCCGCAGGCTTTTTTTGAATCCTGTGGTTTTATAAACTTTGTATTTCATGAGAGCAGGAATTCCTTGAGCTTGGCGGGATCATCGCAATACTCAGCGTTCGGGTCATTAGCGATTTCGTTGGCCTCGCGAACTGCTGCCAATAGGCGCTCTTGCTTGCTTTGGCGAGAAATCTTGAAGGGGATCTCGCCGGTTGCGAGGCACTTTTTGAAAAAGCAGGTTATGGCGGTTGTCATATTCATGCCAATGTCGTCGAAGAAGTCTTCGGCTTCAGCCTTGAGGGAATCATCCATACGGATTGTAAGTGAAGTTGTCATTGCAAAAAGCCTTTCTTTTGTTAAAACCGAGTGCATTGTATCAAAAAACGAGTGCAAATGCAATGCATGCGGTTACTGCTCGTTTGAGCGGGGGGAGTGGATAGTTAAAATTCCTTATTTATGGTATAATATCGGCCCCTTGCGGGACTGACGATAATGGGTGTGTACCTAAAGTGGAGTTCACCACATGTGCCGCAGGAAATATCAAGTCGTTCGTCTGGACAATAATTGCAAAATAAGGAGGAGCTCTTGATGAAAACTGTAAATATTAATGAGCCTGGATGGGCAGGCTTCGTCGGCGGTCAATGGCAGAAAGATATTGATGTTGCCGTTTTCGTACGCCTTAACTACACGCCTTATGAGGGTGGCCCGGAATTTCTCGCTGACGCCACTGATGCGACAAACGTTCTTTGGGGTAAGCTACAAAAGCTTCAGCTTGAGGAACGCGCAAAGGGCGGTGTCTTGGATATGGACACCGACATTGTCTCGTCTATTACTTCTCACGAGCCGGGCTATCTCGATAAGGATCTTGAAAAAGTAGTCGGTCTTCAGACGGATAAGCCTCTTAAGCGCGCATTTATGCCATACGGCGGAATCAAGCTCGCGGAAGAGGCGCTCAAAACTTATGGCTATACGCCTAATCCTGATTTGCACCGCATCTTTACGGAGTATCATAAAACGCATAATCAGGGCGTGTTTGATGCGTATACGCCAGAAATGCGCGTCGCCCGCAAAAATAAGATTATCACCGGTCTTCCCGATTCATACGGTCGCGGGCGTATCGTAGGCGATTATCGCCGAGTTGCCCTTTACGGCATCGATAGATTGATTGCCGCCAAAGAGCATGATTTGCCGATGGTGGGCGCAGGTTCAATGCCCGAAGACGTCATTCGCGGCCGCGAAGAAGTGACTGCCCAGATTCGCGCGCTTAAGGCTATGAAAGAGATGGCCTTATCGTACGGCTATGATATTTCGCGCCCTGCGACGAACGCCCGCGAAGCCGTGCAGTGGACGTATTTCGGATATCTTGCCGCGATTAAGACGCAGAATGGCGCGGCAATGTCGATTGGGCGCATTTCGACATTCCTTGACATTTACATCGAACGCGACATAAAGAACGGTGTTCTTACCGAGGTTGAAGCCCAGGAGCTTATTGATCACCTCGTAATGAAGTTCCGCATGGTCAAGTTTGCTCGCATACCGGCTTATAATGAGCTTTTCAGCGGCGATCCCGTCTGGGCGACAATCAATCTCGCGGGTATGTGCGGCGATGGGCGCAGCATGGTAACGAAGACAGATCTTCGTATTTTGCATACGCTTGAGACGATGGGGCCTTCGCCTGAGCCTAATCTTACGGTTCTCTATTCGCCGCGCCTCCCGAAAGCGTTTAAGGATTACGCCGCCAAGGTTTCGATTGATTCGAGCAGTGTGCAGTATGAAAATGACGAAGTGATGCGTCGCGTTTGGAGCGATGACTACGCCATTTGCTGCTGCGTGTCGGCGACGCAAACTGGTAAGGAGATGCAGTTCTTTGGGGCGCGCGCAAATCTTGCCAAGTGTCTTCTTTATGCTATTAACGGCGGCGTAGATGAAGTCACCCGCGTACAGGTGGGGCCCGAGTTTAGGCCCATAACGGGAGATGTCCTTGATTACAACGAGGTGTTGCACGCATACGAGAGAATGATGGATTGGCTCGCGGGGCTTTATGTCCATACGCTTAACATCATTCATTTTATGCATGACCGCTACAATTATGAAGCTTCGCAGATGGCGCTTATTGATACGGATGTCAAGCGCTCGTTCGCGACAGGTATAGCCGGCTTCTCCCATGCGGTTGATTCGCTTTCTGCAATTAAGTACGCTAAAGTGCGGGTCGTGCGCGATGAGACGGGGCTTGCTGTCGGGTATGAGACTGAGGGCGACTTCCCGCGTTACGGCAACGACGATGAGCGCGCCGACGCGATAGGCGAGTGGCTCTTGACGGAGTTTATGCGTAAGATTAAAAGTCATCACACTTATCGCAACGCGATGCCAACGACTTCGATTCTTACGATAACGTCTAATGTCGTTTATGGAAAGGCGACAGGTTCGATGCCCGACGGGCGCAAGGCGGGCGAGCCGCTCGCTCCCGGCGCGAACCCGGCTTATGGGGCAGAACAAAACGGACTTTTAGCTTCGCTTAACTCTGTCGCCAAACTTCCGTACGAATACGCGCTTGACGGCATTTCAAATACTCAGACGATCCATCCCTCCGCCCTTGGCAATGATCCTGAAACGCGAGTTTCGACTCTCGTATCGATAATGGATGGTTATTTCTCGCGTGGCGCTCACCATCTTAATGTTAATGTGTTCGGCACAGAAAAACTCATTGATGCGATGGAGCACCCTGAAAAGCCTGAATACGCTAACTTTACGATTCGCGTCAGCGGATATGCTGTCAAGTTCATAGATCTTACACGCGAGCAGCAGCTTGATGTGATTAAACGCACCTGCCATAAGAGTCTGTGATAGGTAAGATTCATTCGTTTGAGTCATTCGGCGCGGCGGACGGCCCGGGAGTGCGTTTTATCGTATTCATGCACGGCTGTCCGTTTCGCTGTGTTTATTGTCATAACCCTGATACATGGGCGATTGAAAAGCCTGCGATGGAGTTGACGCCGCAAGAGGTTCTTTCACGCGCCTTACGATTTCGCGATTACTGGGGTGAAAATGGCGGGATAACTCTTTCGGGCGGCGAGCCGATGATGCAGGCGGAATTTGCGGCGGAACTTTTTGAGTTGGCGCATAGAGAAGGGGTTACGACATGTCTTGATACGGCGGCGGGACCGTTTCGGCGCGGCGATCAGATGATTGAGCGCATGATAAAAGCGACAGATACGGTTCTACTTGATATTAAGGCGTTTGATCCAAAGCTTCATCGTAAGATTACTGGTGCGGATAATTCGCAGGTTCTCGACTTCGCGCGTTATTTGTCAGAGATGGGTGTTCCAACTTGGATTAGGCGCGTGATGGTTCCAGGTCTTACAGACGGCGAAGAAGATATGCGAAAGACGAGAGAGTTTATTAGCTTACTTGATAATGTCGTTAAAGTTGAATTGCTGCCGTACCACAGTATGGGAGAAGCGAAATGGCAAGCGCTTGGGCTTGAGTATCCGCTGTCAACCTCCCTTGATTACTAACTGCTTGCGGTAAGCGGTTATGTCGCCTGTGCAACCGCTGTAGAGTGTTCCTTGTGCTTTCCTTTCCGTCTTGCTTGCGTTCCTGCCTTGTCAACGTGCGGCGTTTTTTCGCCCAACGGTACTCGCCTTTTGATATGGGCGATTTGCGCGTCCTTGCTCCCACTCGCCGTACACAAGTACGCCTTCGGGTCGCAGTCCTGCCCAAATCGCCTCATCTGAAAAGGTTCCGTCCCGCTACGGGGCGAATAAACGCCGCGTTGGCACTTTCGACATCGTTCGACTCGCCGATTCGTCACTCTTCACTCGCTTAGGTATTTCGCGTCGTTTCCT
>CAJGDE010000094.1 GCA_904502135.1 Kiritimatiellia bacterium | reverse complement strand
TTTATGAAAAAATGTCCAGTATGTAGCTTCCCGTTGCCAGATGTCGCTAAATATTGTTATTCATGTGGAAGTAAAGTATCAAAAGATATAAACCAGTGTGAGAGTCGTGGCAACGATAAAACTCAGGCGCAAAGAAAGGATGGGGCACGAAAGGCAAATAAGCGCAAAGAAACCTCCTGCGTGGCGACTTCTCCTAAGAAACGTTGGAAGTTTGTCGTTTTGGGCATTCTGCTTGGATTCTTGGGTGCGCATCTTGCTTATGCCAAAAGGTGGATGCTGTTCTTGCTCCTTTGGGCTGGTTTTATATGTGGGAATATGATGAGTGAGAAGAAAACAACGGAAGGTGCGCCTGATGCGCCGCCGGTGGTGCAAGAGCAAAGCCAAGAAGTATTGCAGGAAGGAGATGCCCAGGAATCGGAGAAAAAGTCGTCTAATCTGATAAGCAACGCTGGTTTTGCCGTTTGGGGCTTACTCTGGATTGGCGGAACCTTATTTATAAAAAAGGATGGGAATGGGTGCAGAATGTGAATGCATGTCCTATCCCCCACAAGACGATACTTGGGCTTGGGAACGGTTGATTGTTGCCAAGCCTGAAATGGCAGAGCGGTTTACCGGCTGGGATCAGCTTGGCGGCTTCGCTTGGGCGCGGATTCTGTCGCGGCGGCCGGAGTTTGCTGATCGCTGCGACTGGTCGAAGCTTAAGCCGCATGCCTGGCGGCAGCTCTTGATGCGCCAGCCACAATTCGCCGATAAGTGCGATAAGTGGGAAGGGGTGTGTCCTTTCGGCGGCGCCTGCGGCGCGACCACGAAAGCTGTTGCGGCGGCAAATCGCTCACGCGATTTATGATGAGCCAATTCGCTATTGAGTTTGACGCGTGCTGCGTCACTCAATGCAAATTGCCTCATCCCAGTCTACGGCTTGTGCCGCCACAACAGACACGAAACGGCACTTCGTGCCGACACGAAGTTACACGAAAAGATTTTGATCGTTTAATAGTCTTACTGCACGAAAATAATCAGAATGCATGGATTGACATGCGGGACAGACGGCAGCAGTTGTGAAAAGATTGGTAAGCGTGCGCCATTCGTATTACCGAGAGATTTAGAAAAGCGGGGCCTTAGGGCGTCGCTTTTTTAGTTTCTAAAGTTGATTTTGGTTGATATTATTAAAGGGAAATTAATTAAAGAAAGGAATTAAAAAATGAAGAATTATTCGTCCGCAATCATTGATTTCCCCACTCGCAGCGTTTGGGGCGAATTATATTCTAAATTCCGCAAGCCGCTTTTGACGAAACTCAGCTCATATTATTGTCTCGCTGATCGTGAAGACGCGGTGGAGTCTGCCTTTGATAAATTGATGAATAAAAAGGATAAGGATGCTTATGGTGATAAAATGCCGCAGACTGAAAACGGCTGGTTTTGGGCTCTTTATTGGCAGGCCAAGTCTTATCTTAGCCACATGAGGGAGCATGGCGTTGTTCATGCCAAGTATGTCGAAGAAATGGCTAAAGAGCTCGAAAATGTTTTTGCGCCTGGCTATTTCGGCGGTTTCCTTGATAATGAGGTTTACTCCAAGGCTCTTGCTTTGGCGCTTGGTTCATTTAGGAAGGATCAGGATGTCAGCTGCCGGAATCTCAAAATCTATCTTAGCTCTGTCTATAAGAAAATTCCTGCTAAAGTCATCGCTGAGAAATTCAAAATAAGTGAGGATAATGTCTATGTTATAAAATTCCGTGTAGGTAAACTTCTTGAAAAACACGGTAAAAAGTACTTTCAGGCAGCCTTGAAAAAGGCGGCCTGAAGAAGCGATTTTTGAAGGAGGTAAAAATGTCAGAAATAATTTGGAATGAACATATTGTTGAAGGAACACTTAATGGTGAAGCTGTGGTTGTAGTTTATGTAAATGGAACCAGTTAAAAGAAAGGATGATGGGATTTCCCGTAATTTGAAGGGATGTTTGGTAAAGATGATGCAGAAGAATGAATTCAAAATAGTCTCAGGAGGTCAGACAGGTGCCGATCGCGGTGGATTGCAGGCGGCAATGGATATTGGTCTTGACTGGGGAGGTTGGGCACCAAAAGGTTGGCGTGCGGAGGATGGCACGATTCCATCTTGTTATCGTGAAAAGATGCATGAGATCGGAAGCTCAAATTATCTTGTCCGCACGAGACGCAATGTGGCAGATTCGCATGCAACGTTGATTGTTACAAATACATATCCGCTTAGCGGAGGTACGTTGAAAACCCGGCATTTTTGTGAAGAGATGATGCGTTCGCATTTAGTGGTGGCAATAGATGAAAATGACGCTGTTGGAAAGGTTCAGAGATGGCTGGCGCAATTTTTTGGACAGGAGCATCCTATACCGTTTGTTCTGAATGTTGCTGGACCACGAGAGAGTAAAGCAGTTGGTATTCAGGAGTCTACCCGTAGATTGCTGATTGAGGCGTTGCAGGATATGATCACCGGCAAACACGCTGATGTGGATTAATCAAGGAGTATTGATAATGAACGAAGTGAGTGTACTAAGTAATACTAAACAGGCGGCGTCTTCGGGCGCTGCTTTTTTTAGTCAGTGAAAAAGACTTTTTTGATATTGAAAGTTTGTAAGATTATGTTTTGCCAGCGGTTCTAATAACTGAAAGGAGATTAAATTAAAATGAAAAATGATATTGAGTATAGCATGGAAGAGGAAAAGAATCGCGAGAAGGCAGAGGCAGTTCTCGATAAGATGAACAATCTTATTCGCGGGAAAAGCTTTACGAAAATGGTTGTTGATGAGCGGTTTGAACGGCTGCAGGAGGAATTGAACGAACTCGGCTGGTTGGGGTTTGTGAAGACATTGGATTTCAAAGGACGGGAAATGCACGTGCAACTTAAGCTGGTCGATCCCGATTCTGAAGAGGCCAGGATGTTTCTGTATTAAGGCGTAAGATTCGCTTTGGGCGACGTTTTTGTGTTATGCAAAGGAGGATTGTATATGAAAGATAAAGAACTTAAATACGGATACGGCGTAACCCATACGCTTGAGGAGACTGCGCAACTTATGGGGGTGACGCGCGAGCGTGTGCGTCAGATAGAAAAGCGCGCGCTGGAAAAGATCCGGCGGCAGCTTAAACTGCGCTATGGAATTACAAATATGTCGGGTATTTTGTAAGGTCGACGTATTGGCACGGTTATTGCTTGCTGTAAGTGGATATTAAAAAAGGAATCGTAACATGGCAAAAAAAAGAACAACACTATTCGAGGAAACAAAAATACAGATGGTAATGAAAATCCGCAATATTTCACGAAATAAAGCGATAGACTATATCGCCAAAAACACAACTGAACGAGTTCAAAAATTGGATGAGTGTTCAAAAAAAGAACCGGACATCCATTCTGATAACGCTGAAGATTTGTTTGTGTCCGCTGAAGAGTTCTTTGCATAAAGTAAGGAGAAGAAGCATGGCTAAATTCAAGAGAGTACCTCAGACATTTCTTTTACAGAAACTTTTGAAGTGCTGGGGGAATATGGTCAAGAATTATGACGGGGATTGCCATGACGACGATTTTTTCGATGTCGTGCGCAATTGCTTTGATCACGATAAAGCGGTCGAGCTCATCGAGCTTGCTTATTCCGAGGAGGAACTGGAGGATATGAAGAACGTCAAGTTCCGTCGCGGTCGGCTTGACTTAAGCGATTCACTTGATGAGGTGTTTTGCGCCTTGTGGAACTACGGTCGTTTGCGTCCCAAATGTAGAATCGTTCTTGATTCTATCTGTGACTATATGCTCAAGGACAGTAAAGAGAAGGGTAAGGATATCGTTGAAACGCGCATCGGCGAACTTGCGAAGCTGCTGAAACTTTCCGAGCTCGAGACTGAAATTCTCACTTTCGCCTACGTTCGCACGGAAACGTGTTTCTCCTGGCCCGTCCGCGTTGATGATCGCGAGAAGCCGCTTTATTATGCGATGGCGCTTGACCGCTCGTATCATGAGGTGATGGAGGCGATGTCTCCCAAGGGGAATCTGCGCAGATTTAATCTCATCGACAACGACTTTGATTTCTCGAGCCGCACGATCGGCGGATTCATGGACGGCTCCTCCGACAGTGCAATCGACCGGCGCTTCTACCGTAAAAGCGATGCTGATGATGTTCTTCCTTGGTCTTATTTCGGCGACCTTTCATCGAGGGATGGCGAAATACTCAAGAAGATGGTTGCGGCAACGGAAGGGAAGTGCAATATTCTTCTTTACGGTGCTCCCGGCACGGGAAAAACATCCTTCGCCCGCTCACTCGCGAAAGAACTCGGACGCGTTTCCTATGAAATCGCCCAGGGTGACGAGGATGGCAAAAATATGAAGTCGGAAGCGCGTATGATAGGAATCCGCGTCTGCAATGAACAGGAAGATACTTCCGAAAGTCTGATAATTGTCGATGAGGCCGACGAACTGCTTCGCGGAAATTCCGGTGGATTCAGTCCCTTCGGTTTCAGCTTCGGATTTAGCGGCGGTCGAACTACAGAGAAGGGGGTTACAAATACGATACTCGACGAGATGAAGATTCCGACGGTTTGGATATCCAACGCGCCGCCGGAGGCGATGGACGAGTCGGTCCGCCGCCGCTTCGACTACTCGATTTGCTTTGAACGTCTGAACAGCGCCCAGCGCGAAGCAATCTGGAGGAACCTCGTCGCCAAGCACGATATCGCAGGCCTCATTCCTGAGTCAAAAATTGCGGAGTACGCGGCAAAATACGAGACGAGCGCAGGTGGCATTTCCACGGTTCTCGAAAATGTGAAGCGCATGAAGCCCAGTTCAGATAAAACTGAGGAACTTATCGCAACTCTTATGAAGCCGCATTGCAAGCTGATGGGGGTGAAGGAATCGAATAAATTTCTGCCCGCAAAGGACTATTCGCTCGAGGGTCTCAATATCAAGGGTAAAATTTCGCTCAATAGGGTCGTCAAGGCGGTCGGGAACTATCTTGACGTGTCGTACAGCGAAGGAGCGGCGGATAAGCCTCGTATGAATCTTCTCATGTACGGACCTCCCGGTACCGGTAAGACGGAGTTTGTGAAGTATCTCGGCAAGACGCTCGACCGCAAGGTTCTGGTCGTAAAAGGGAGCGACATTCTCGGCATGTATGTCGGCGAGTCGGAAAAGAATATCGCCAGAGCCTTCCGTCAGGCGGAAGCGGAGAAGGCGATTCTCTTTTTTGATGAGGTCGACGGGCTCCTTCAGAACCGCGAGAACGCGCGCGCCAACTGGGAGGTGACGCAGGTCAACGAACTTCTTCAGCAGATGGAGAACTTCAACGGCGTGATGGTTGCCGCCACTAACTTCTGCAGGAACCTCGACCCTGCCACAATGCGCAGGTTTACGTTCAAGCTTGAGTTCGGCTATCTCGACGACGCCGGAAAGAATCTCTTCTTCGAGCGGATGTTCAAGACTCAGCTTTCGCAGGAGGACGCGGCGGAACTTGAAGGAATCTGCAACCTTGCGCCCGGCGATTTCCGCACGGTCCGTCAGGAGGTGTTCTATCTCGGGGAAAGTCAGTCGAACTCCGAGCTTATCGCGGCATTGAAGGAAGAGTGTTCCTTGAAGAAGGATGGGTCCTCGTACACGAAAATCGGGTTTTAAAATTGAAAGGAGTAAAAAATGAAAGCAAGTTTGATTCCTATGGTGGTTGAAAAAACCGGTAACGGAGAGCGTGCGTACGATATCTACTCGCGTCTTTTAAAGGACCGCATCGTCTTTGTAGGCGGTGAGGTTGAGGACGGAATGGCTAACGCTATTGTCGCGCAGCTTCTTTTTCTGCAGGCGGCGGATCCTGAGAAGGAGATATCCATGTATATCAACTCACCCGGCGGCAGTGTTACGGCGGGCTTTGCCATTCTTGATACGATGAGGATGATAAAATGTCCCGTAGCGACGTATTGCGTCGGGCGGGCGGCGTCAATGGGCGCGATCCTGCTTGCCGCCGGTGAGAAAGGGCGCCGTCATGCGCTTCCAAATTCGAGGATTATGATTCATCAGCCCTGGGGTGGCGCGCAAGGAAAGGCGAGCGACATCGAGATAACGGCGCGCGAGATTTTGCGCCTTAAAGATGTTCTGAACGGGATTCTTGCCGAGACTTCAGGCAAGAGCATTGAAGAGGTAAAACAGGATACCGACCGTGATTACTTTATGTCGGCTGAAGATGCCAAAAACTGGGGCATTGTAGATAAGGTGCTGTGATATGGTGAAAAAGATTGTCAGAAAAAATGTATTTCGGCGCTGTTTCAACTGCGGATGTGAAAGCTATGGACCTGAACTCATAATTCAGCATGAGGGAGATAGTCATACTGTCGAAGGTTTTATAAAATTCCCCAAATGTAAAAAGAAGTAGCATGCATGGATTGGCATGAGGGACAGACGAAGATAGTTGTGAAAAGATTGGTAAGCGTGCGCCATTCGTTTTATCGAGAGATTTAGAAAAGCGGGGCCTTGGGGCGTCGCTTTTTTAGTTTCTAAAATTGATTTCAGTGGAGTCCGCCTTTGACAAGTTGATGAAGAAAAAGGATAGGGAGGCTTGTGGCGATAAAATGCCTAAAACAGAAAACGGTTGGTTTTGGGCTCTTTATTGGCGGGCCAAGTCTTATCTTAGCCACATGAGGGAGCATGGCGTTGTTCATGCAAAGTATGTTGAAGAAATGGCTAGAGAACTCGAAAGTGTTTTTGCCGATTTATCTCCTCAAAATGATATTTGGGCTTAGACACGGATTTTGTCTCGGCGGCCGGAGTTTGCCGATCGCTGCGATTGGTCGAAGCTCAAGCCGCTTGCCTGGCGGCAACTTCTGATGCGCCAGCCGCAGTTCGCCGATAAGTGCGATAAGTGGGAGGAGATGTGTCTTTTCGGCGGCGACATACTGATTATATGAGAGAGGTAGAAGGGTTTAGGAATCGTGGGAAAATGGTTTTCCATGGGTCTTGGAATCGTGAGAATTGGCCTTGCAAGGGGTCTTGGAATCGTGATATAATATGTTCCTCAATAAAGAAAATAGGGCTTAAGCATGAAACGAA
>CAJGDE010000093.1 GCA_904502135.1 Kiritimatiellia bacterium | reverse complement strand
GTTCACGCGATGGCGGACAGTGCGTATTATCTGAACGGTTGGATCATCAATGGCGAGGTAGTCAAGGACAGCGCGCAGAAGTACGTCTTTTCGTTTGTCGTTACGGAGTCTATCGTCATTGTTCCCATCTTCCAGCCGGTCGAAACGAAAATCCACCGTGCCCGCCAGCGCTATCCGTGGAATAACCTGGTCGATATCGACTATTCCGTCGCGGAGACGAACGCGACGCGCTATCGGCTCGTGTTTCTCGCGACATACGAGGAAGAAAACGGCGTCACCAATACGATTCAGCTCAGGACATTCCGCAAAAACGCCAATGTAAATGAGACTCAGCGCTTGGGTGACCGTGAAGATCTGCACCGCTCCGGAGAACACCGTGTTACGTGGGATTCCGCGGCGGACGGGGTGGAACTTAAAGGCAAAAAAGTCTTTTACAGAGCCTTGGCTTGCGAGGGAGAAGAGAGATGAGGCGGGATAATATGAAAATTTTAGCGTTTCTCGCTTTGACATTTGCCGCGCTTTCCGGTTCGGCGGCAGTTGTCACAAAAGATGTCACCAAGTGGAGCGGCGGCGGTAATAGTTTAACCGCTGCGGTAAACGGAGCCCTGGCGGGGAATACGACGATTATCCGGCTGTCGAAAGATTTAACCGTCAATTCCGATGTTGAGGTGCGTGGTCCCTCGACATGGTTTGGATCGAGCAGTACAGAGCCTAAAAAAATAATCATCACAAGCAATTCGAATACGCGGCGAACGATATATAATAAGAGCTACACCTACAGGATGAGGGTTTATGCCGGCGCGACGCTCGTTATGTCAAATATCGTTTATGACTGTGCGGGTGAAGAGCAGGCCGAGGACGTATTCCTGTTGAATCCTCAAGTTATCAGCGGCGGAACGACGAACGTTGCGCGGATGATTCTTGAAAAAGGCGCAACGGTCAAAGATGCCGTCTTAAAATCTGTGACGGGAAGCGAGAACGCGGTTTTTCATGTCAAGGAAGGTGCGGTCCTGACCATCAGGGACGGCGCGGAGATTCTCAACTGCGTCAATAATTCCGATCCCGGCAAGGGCGGGGCGATCTGCTGCGATTACGGGACAGTTATCATGACGGGCGGCACGATCGCGGGCTGCCGGTCGAAGGGCGACGGCGGCGCGATTCACACGGACGGCACGCGCGTTGAGACGGCCGACCATTACGGAATCAACGCGCGAGGCGACATCTACATCTCCGGCGGCTACATTACAAACAATACGTGCGCGGCTGGCAAGCGCGGCGGCGGAATTTATCTTGGCAACACCGGACCTGTTTTGCACATAACCGGAACGGCGGTCATCTCCAACAACCTCAGCGGAACGGTTGCTGACGACGTTTCCACTTATAATCTCGATTACCGGTATGCGAACCGTCTCAAGCTCGTCGATTACCATGAAAGCCATCCTGAAGGCTTTACGTACGCGGGGCAGCTCTTTACGGGCTGGGTAGGTGTGCGCTATCCTTTGGAAAATCCTCAACAAAACCAGCGTTTCGGCGCGGTGTGGGAATACTTTAACGGCAGTCAGGAGGAAGCGCGGCAGTTCTTCTGGAACGGCGATAATGAGTATCGCGGGCGGATGGAAGGCAACGCGCTTATTTGGTCAAAGCATGTCGTCCATGAGCTTCCTAAGGATGGTCAAACGGTGGCGGCCCTCATTAAAAGCGGCGAAAGTCCCATCTACATGGAGCTTTCGCAAAACTATATAATGGGAGCTCCGGCCGTTGTTCCTGAGAATATGGAACTTTTCCTCGATTTGAAGGGCTTCGATCTCAAATGCGACTTCCATGTTTCAAACGCGACGGCAAGAGTCACGATCTTCGACAGTTCCACCAATAAGTCCGGCACGGTTACCGGGCACAGAGATTCTTCTTATCCTAATGCGTTCTATCTTGAGGGCGGCTCCTATGCGACACTTCCGAAGCCGGAGTGGGTTGCGTCAAACTGCGTGGTCGTCGGCAATTACTGTGAGAATCATCCGTACATGGTGGCTATCAAGGTGTGGGACGCCGATCATGAGCGCGTGGTGACGGATCTTACGAAGGTGCCGCTTAACGAGACGGAAATCCGCGAGGTGACACTTGATGAAAACGGGTTGCCGGATATCGGAAAAATTACTTTTTCGAGCGGAGATTGGAAATTTATGGCATACACGAACATGGACTATCGTGTCCAGGTTCTGGCCGCTCCCGCCGTGCAGAATCAGGACGGATCAATTGTTGAATGTGGGCCATGGGTTTCGTTGTTCGATACTCACGAATCGTCAGACATAGCTCCGAGCGAAGCCGAATCGAACGATTCGAACGCGGTGTCGTTCAGCCATGAAGACGAGTTTACGTGGGATGCCGCTTCCTATGGGCTTGTAAAACTTATTCATATTACCTCAAATGAAGCGGGAGGGCGGAGAGACCCGATTGCGCAGGAGACGGCCTACTTCCGCTTCCCGGAGGCGCTCTTTGAGGTAACTCAGCGCGATAAGACCGCAGGCGGCAGATTGCCGATTACCGTCGTTGATGCGCTTTTGACGTCTTTGAACTACAATAGAGCTGAAGGTTTTCATCAAAAAAATGTTAGTGATACTCTCGACATACCCGAAGCTAATGGACTTCGCAAGTGGGAGAATATCGTTACGGGAACGGACGAGAATCAGCTTCTTTTGAGTACGGCAGAGGAGGTTGAAGGCGGGCTGTCGCTTAAAATCGCGCTTGCCGACGCCGATAAGTCCGCCAACGAGAATACGGGCTATCGCGTCCGATACGATCTGCGCAAGTATGATGAGGCTGCCGGTTCCTGGAAGAGCGTCGCCGAGATCAATGATACGCCGGATTTTTCGATACCGCTTTTAGACGCTGAAAACAAGTCGGCCGGCGCGACCGGTTTCTATCGTGTTACGACGCTCATCATTCCCGATAAGACGATTACAGCGCTTTCGGTCACAAACGAGATACCCTCCACCAACATCGTCGGCGTATTGGAAGTGGCAAGTACGCTTACAAATACGCTTGCGGCGGTTCCCTGGACGAAGATGGGGACAGACCCCGCGGTTTCTGAAGACTCTCAGATTCGGGTATCGGATTATGTGCATACGGAGCATCTTGGCGACGATGATGCGGTGCAGGTTGCTGACGCCGGGCATATTTATCGCAAATGGCATTGGAACAAGAAAGATAAAAAGTGGGGCTCGGCCATTACCGTAAGCCGCAGCGGAGCCGAAAAAGCGCCGGACGCCGAGGAACATGGACTTTCGCGCACCAGCGCTGTCTGGGTTGAACGGAATGATCCTGCGGCAAAGCCGTTCTTCCTTATAGGCCAGTATTCGAATGCGCCGCTTACGCTTGAGATCAGCGCAGGCTCGCCGGAGTCGATGACTTGCACTCTTGTGCCGAACCCGAGCACACGCGACGTTAAGGTCAACGATTATGATTGGAAGGGTATGCCGATCGCCGGAAACAAGGGCGATGTAATCCGTATTCCGAATGAAAAGAAAGTTCCGCACAATCTTACCTGGAACGAGGAAACAAAGACTTGGGGGCGCTGGTTCAATCAGCAGTGGAAAGACGATGCGGTAGTTCCCGCGGGCACCGGTTTTTGGTATATGAGGCGCGGCGAAGCTTTTGAAGTCGCTTTACCCGTAACGCAAGTGGATTAAAATCATGAAGAAAATTATTAAAATATCACTGATTCTGCTTTCTGCAGCGTTCTGTCCGTTCGGTGGCTTTGCCGAAGAGGGCGGTGAACTGTTGTGGTGGATGGTTGGCGATGTCAACGGAATTAGCGGGAAAGACGCTAACGGGGTCGAGTACAGCGCGGCCGATCTCGGAGTTGAAAAGGCACGCGTGCGTTATGAAAGCGAGAGCGACAGCGGCTATTTGACGCTTTGGGCGCTTGATGAAAATAATGACTTTTATCAGCCGGCCAACAGCTCTGCGGGCGTTGGAATTCCTGCAGAATATTACGGCAGCTTAGCGTCTCTTGGGGGAAATTCCGCCTCGTACAGTTTTGTGATTGAGCTCGGAAATTGGTCGAACGGAAAATGGACCGGCATGATGGAGTCTGACAGCGTCAAGTACGGGGAGCTTGTATCGCAGAAGCATATCGCAAGCTGGGATAATATAGCGCCGATCGATTCGACGTACTGGTCGCCTTCGTCATACCATGTTATTCCTGAACCCAATAGCGCGCTGCTGCTGCTTTTGGGCGTGTCTTTGCTGTCGCTTAGAAGACCTTGTGGCAAAAAGGACGTTTGATGTCGGCTGAGCGTAGCGTTTTTGTGCGCCGTTTTCTTGCTTTGGGGCTCGGCGTATTTACGGCGGCCTTGTCGTGGTTTTCAAAAAACAATTTTGAAATTCCGCCGGAACTTTGGGATGATATTGCCGTTGCCGCGAAATTGCGTCCGCCGATGTATGAGTTTCCGCTCCTTTGGCGGATTTTTGTTTCTAAAGCAGTAGAACTTTTGGGGCTGGCGGATTGTCTTTATGCGCTGAAGATAGCAGGAGCGTGTTCATTAGGGCTTTTATCGACGCTCACTTTTATATTTTATTCAGGCTTTTGCAGCGACGGCGACCGCGCGCACAGGATGGCGATGCGCCTAAAGAAAGGGCGCCTCGCGTTCTTTTTCATTTTATGCGCATCTGTTCTGATTTTCGTCTGTTCTGAGCCTGTGTGGCAGGCGGGCCGCATTTTTTCGCCTGCGATTTTCGCGATGCTGCTGACGGTAAGTGCGCTCATATTTTCGCAGAAAGCAATATCCGAGTGCAGTTATTACAGTCTTCTCATGCTTGGAGCCGTTTCAGGCATTTTGGCTTCTGAAACGCCTCTTGGGTTTTTGCCTGTACTTTTCTGCGGACTTTCGTTCAAATTCAGAAATTGGAATCTGCTATCGGTCGATAAACTTAATGCGCAGGCCTCTTCGATTGTTATGACCGTGGGCGTGCGCCGGATGTCGCTGTGCTTTATGGTGTCATGGGTGTTGACCATGGCTTTGAACCTGTCGTTTTACAGGGCTAATTGCGGCTGCCTCGAGGAGAATGATAATCTGTTCATGGGCGTAGTTGGGTATTTGCTTAATTATTTGGAGGTGATTCAAAGGTCTATTTCTCCGCTCGGGTTTATTTTAATGATGCTGTTTGTTATTGCTCCGCTCATCATCATAGCGGTTAGCAAGAAAGAGCTTTGCAACTTAAGAAAGTTATTGCCTGTTCGCCATATAACGTTTCTGCTCATTATGGGCTTTCTCGCTTTTTTGCAGTCTACAGGGTTTAAAAGCTGTCATTTCTGGCGTTTGATAGAGGGGGCGATTTCATCGGAATATCTGCTTTGCGTAGGGGTTCTCTCCACTTCTCTTTGCGTGTTTCTTTGCATGTACATTTTCACCGTCGATGTATATTTCCGCAATTACATTCGGGTGTTGAAGGGACCGTACTCAAAGACTGTCCTTGGCCAGAGCGCTTTATTTCAGAGAATTATGCTCTCATACCGGGTCTTTGTGAAAATCCTGCGGCCTCTTATAAGCGTTTTTCCGTTTTTGGCAGTATTGTTTGTCATTGTATTCAAATTTGACGCAACCCACCGTGAAATGTCTTCAATCGTAAATGCCGTCGCAAGGCAGAGCGCCGAAGAAAGTTTAGGCGCTCAAATGCTTATAACGGACGGCTCATTCGATGCTGGAGTTGAAATCGCCGCCGCCGTGCGCGGAGAGAATCTTAAAACATTGTCGATAATGTCTAAGAACAGCCAGTATGACATAGCTCTTAGACTTCGCGGCGTCACTAACGAGATCGATCGCGCTCTTTTGGAGGCGGGAACGGCAGAGGCGTTGCGCACGTGGGTCAAAGAAAAAAATCCGTGCGCGTCAAATATTGCGCTGCAGGTCGGAATGGAGCTGTGGCGCAATGACATTTCGTTCATGCCAAAAGCCGGTGGGCTTGTGATGCGTACGGCCGGATTTGCGCCGCAAGAGGCATCAAGGGCGGCATCTTGCGCAAGGGAACTTGCCGAGAGGATTTTAAATCTCTGTGAGACCAGCGAAATATTCCGTTTTAAAGATGATAAATTAAATCGTCTTCTGATGTTTGCCCAATGGCGTCTTTCCCGGATGTGCAGAATGCGGGCGAATGAGGCGGAGCGCGAAAATAATTTTGCCGCCTCGGAGAAAGAGAACGATTTGGCCGATCGTCTCGATCAGGCTAATCCCGAGTGGCGGCGCGTGCAGGAACGTATGGATTGGGTCACTAGGCAGGAAAGAGTGCGATTGACTCCTCAGGAAGGCCTTAAAATAGGACTTGAGCGTGCCGATTTCAAACTGGCCAGCGTATATGCGCGCCAGATCCTCAAGTATAAGCCTGATGATCTGAAGGCTAACTTCGCCATGGGGATGGGGCTGTTTATTGATGAGCAGTATGGCCGGGCCGAGAAACATCTGCGCCAATGTCTAACAAAGGCGCCTAATGAACCTGCCGTTTTGAATAATCTTGCGATTGCGCTTTTGCGGCTCGGGCGTTATGCCGAGGCGGAAACGAATGCGGTCAAGGCGCTGAAGATTTTGCCCAATTCATCTGAAATAAAGACGACTCTGCGCCATATTAGGAAAAAGATGGAAGAGTGAACAAGTTATCTGTGCAACCGCTGTAGAGTGTTGCCGGGCGAGAAAGATGGTAGTATTATCAAAACCGAGTCCTGCTTTGAATAAGTGACTTGTCAAAATGCGGCGGATGAAAGCGGTACCTGTGCTCCCGCGCTTATGCGGAATTTTATTCATGCTTCGCCTAAATAAGTCTTGATATGGTGGCGAGAAGCCAGGATGTGCGCCGGGGAGTTGAGAATGGGAAACAACTTGTTTGAAACAACTTTTGTTTATGGCGGGCAACCGCCCGCCTTCGTTACGAACGCCGCTTTCTTTTTCTGTGTTGATATAATTACTTGAGCGCAATAGAGAAGGAAGGCACGGGCGAGTTCGCCCGTGCGCCAAATTAGAGTTTGTTTCAAAAAAGTTGTTTCCAAAAATTGGAAGACTCTGAAGTGAATAGAAACTCTGACTCAACTAACAGGTGATAATTTAGGTCTTGTCTAATCAGAATTTGGTAAACTACATACTGTTCCTCGGACAAGTGTCCGAATAGAACGACCCGTCCAAGGAAGGCCTCCGAGGACGGGTCTGCGGTGGTGAGGCTCAATAAGGTC